>NZ_VTSR01000005.1:0-353255 GCF_008329715.1 Gimesia chilikensis
AAAACCAGGAAGCAATGGCAACAATTTGCTTTGGTGGGAAACTATTTGTAATCGGAGTTACTAGCGCCTTGCCGCTCAATGTTGGTTGGCTAACTTTGTGCCTGCGAGGGTTTGCCCGATCTGGATGCTCGCCAGGCGGGCGGACACATGGGTCCGCACCCTACGGAGAGGGTTTGTGGGCTGGTTGTGACTTGAGCGTGTTGTGCTGTAACCTCCTGTTGCCTGCGGCAATCTCGGATTGCATCTGAGACCACCCGGCGTGCTTTGCTTTGATCGCTGCTGGGGATTCTCTCTTTTCACCGGTGTTGGTTTGGCACTGGTTTTATTTTCTCTGTCCTTGCTGGTGCCGATGCGTAGGATTTCTGTTTGTGCTGTTTTGGGATCGCGTTGCCGGTGCCGGGTCGCGTTTCTGAATTCGGCTGGCAGATACCAAAGTCGTTTCAACCGGGGCTAACGTGCTGCGTCTAATACGTTGCTCTGGTTGGGAGCGTTTCTGAAATTAGCTTCGTTGTGCGGGAAGAATTCTTATGGATAGAGCCTGTTTTGTATTTGGTTTGCTGCGGTTGCTGTCGGGCATGGCTTTGTTGTCTTGTCATGCTGCTGATTCTGTTGAAGGGCACGGGGGAGTCAAGACAGAATTTTGTCCCGATGTGGCCGGATTTTGTCCTGGTGTGTCCGGGATTTTGTCCCACTCTGACCGGGGTTTGTCCGCAAGAGCCCTGCTCTACGAGCGATTATTTCGCAGGGGTGCGCAGTGTTCCGGTGAAAAGCAGGTGAAGAGTGAGGGGTCTGGTGGTGCAGATGTGACAGTTGTGCGGGAGATGCAGTGCTCAGAAGACGCGCCTCGCGCGCGAGCCAGATGGGAACCAGGATACGATTTGGGAGGCGTGGTTCAAGGTCAGTCTGTTCAGGCGGTAGTGGAGGATTTTCAGTGGAGGAGCATGCTGGATTTCAGGTGGGATTATTTTCTACCACGAAATTCACGAAAGGCACGAATTTCATTCGGGCTTACCCGATCTTTTCAGGTTTCACTCTGGCCCCATTGGAATGCGATTCTTGATTGTTCGCTGCCAGGCGGGCGGACACATAGGTCCGCACCCTACGATGAGGGTTGGTGGGCTGGATCTCAATTGAATATTTACCCTGTGACCTCCTGTTGCCTGCGGCAATCCCGGATTGCATCCGCGACCACCCCGCACTGTGGGAATTTTCATTCTGTTTGGCAGGTTACTCGCGCATTGTTGGGCGAGCCAACAGTGGCACTCGACGACCGGAGTGTTACACGGAGTGCAGGATTGCCAGGCGGGCGGACACGTGGGTCCGCCCCTACTTCACTTGGGATATGATTTTCAGCGAGTTTCGGGGCGGAACTGTTTTTGCCAGGTCTTGGGTTTGACGCTGATATCGGTGTTGTCTTTGTAGGATTTGCGGAGGTCGGTGAGTTGAGTTTTGAGCTTGCTAATCGTGTCCTGGTAAGCGGGATTGCCGTACTGGTTGGTCATCTCTTTGGGGTCATTCTGCAGATCGTAGAATTCCCATTCGTCGAATTCGTAGAAGCGGATCAGTTTATAGCGGGGAGTACGGATGCCGAAATGTTTGGCGACTTTGTGGACGCTGGGAAAATCGAAATAGTGGTAGTAGAGGGAATCGCGCCACTCGGGGTTTTCTCCTTTAAGGAGCGGGACGAGCGAACGGCCCTGCATGTCGTCGGGAATGTCGGCACCGGCGATGTCGAGGAAGGTTTCCGCGTAGTCGAGGTTCTGGACCAGGTCGGTGTTGACGGTGCCGGGCTGGGTGACGCTGGGCCATTTGACGATCAGCGGCATGCGGAAGGATTCTTCATACATCCAGCGTTTGTCGTACCAGCCATGATCACCGAGGTAGAAGCCCTGGTCGGAGGAGTAGACGATGATCGTGTTTTTATCGAGTCCGGTTTCCTTGAGCCAGGCGAGCATGCGGCCGATGTTTTCGTCGACGCCTTTGATGCAGCGGAGGTAGTTCTTAATGTAGCGCTGGTATTTCCAGCGGACGAGGTCTTTCCCGGTGAGATTCGCTTTGCGGAGAGCTTCGTTTTTGGGATCGAAGGCGGCATTCCAGGCTGTGAGTTGTGCGGGCGTCATGAACTGCAGATTGCGGAAGCCGGACTTGTCGAGCGACTTGCCGGCGTTGGGATCCCAGCCTTCCAGCTTGGGGCCGAAGTTGTCGTAGACCAGATTCATGTAATTTTCGATCGACATCTCGGCGTGCCGGGCGGGGCTGGCGTTGTCTTTCCAGTCGTCGAAGAGGGTGGTCGGTTCGGGAATGGTGATGTCATCGTAGAGATGCAGGTGACGGAGCGCGGGCATCCAGGTACGGTGGGGCGCCTTGTGCTGACACATGAGCATGAAGGGTTTGCCGGAGTCGGCGTTCTGTTTGAGCCAGTCGAGTGCCATGTCGGTCACGATGTCGGTGCAGTAGCCTTCGATGCGTTCGCGTCCCTGGGCGGTTTTGAATTCGGGATTGTAGTAGTAGCCCTGCCCCGGGAGGATCTTCCAGAAGTCGAAGCCCTGGGGATCGGAGGTGAGGTGCCACTTGCCGATCATGGCCGTTTTGTAGCCGGCTTTCTGCAGGAGTTTGGGAAAGGTCTGCTGATCGCCGTTAAAGCGGTTGCCGTTCCGCATGAAGCCATTGATGTGGCTGTGTTTGCCGGTGAGGATAACCGCGCGACTGGGTCCGCAGATGGAGTTGGTGCAGAAGCTGTTCTGGAAGAGCATGCCTTCCGCGGCGATCTTGTCGATGTTGGGCGTCGGGTTGATCTTCTCGAGGAACCCCTTGTAGGCACCGATGGCGTGGGGTGCGTGGTCGTCGGTGAAGAGGAAGAGAATGTTGGGCCGCTGGGCCGCGTGGGCCAGCGACGGGAGAGCGAGACAACAGAGCAACACGAGCGCGCGAATCATGAAAGCACCTTTGCAGAATTTCGATATCCAAATAGAGGCGGGTGTTTTCAGGATAGCGGCTGGCGTGAGCAGATGCCAGTCGATATGTGGCGGGAAGCCGGGAGGGAATTTGTTTGGGAGATTAAGGAAATACGTCAGTCGGCGGGGTCGTCATCCCCCTTGAGGACGATGGCCAGGAACATGGGAATCAGGATGATCAGGCAGAGGCCAAAGAAGATGGCGTAAGCGGGAATGTCAGGAGTGGCGAAGATAAAGACAGTCATTCCGAGCTGGAAGAAGAGATAGAGGAGGAACGCCAGGCTGGCGAGACCAATGCTGATGAAGAGCGTAAGATGCAGAATTCGTTTGCGGCGTTGCATGGTGCGATCGTCCCCCTTGCTCAAGAGGCCTGGGTCTCCTCGGTAACTGGTTCGGGAGGGGAGTCCGGATTTTCTTTCAGCAGGTTGAGCACAGCGATTAAAGTGCTCTGACTTGAGAAATCAGCGCCAACCAGAGCGATGACTGCCCCGAGGTTGACGAGGGAGAGCGTCGTCAGATTGGCATCACTGGAGGAACAATAGACGAGTAGCATGACAACGTACCAGAGCACAAACAGAATAGCGTTTCGTTTACGGATTTTTTTCATGTGCTGAATGAATTTGTCCAATGACTGTTCCCGTGGCATGTTGACTTTCCCATTCGAAAGTGAGGTCTGGAATGACAGACAAGAGAATGCAAGGCGCTGAGTTTATTTTACAAGCTGGAGCCATGAATTTCAGGAGCAGACCGCGGAGGGATTTTGGAATGGGGTAAGAAAATCAGCCGGGAACAGTTTCTGTTTCCCCGCTGTGGGCGTGAGTTTTCAGGCTACTTAAGGTTTCTTGATTTCAGGAAGAATTTCTGCCTCGAGTAACATGTAATGGTATGACTCAGATTTCTGTGTTGGGGAAATCGCGATCAAGAGAGACTGCCCACTTTTCATTTCGACTTTGAGCTGACAGCGGTTTGTTGTCACATCAGGAGTTTTAATCGAAACTGATTTACCGGCAATCTGTGTTTGATAGGTTTTTACTTCTGTGATTTCACTTGTTTCAACCAATGTACTGAGGTGAAAGCTCTTCTGATCCTGTAAAAGGGTTGGACTCAAATTGATACGAACACCTTCCTCAAAGATTCTGATCTTAAGTTTGGGTTGCGTCGCTTCACCTTCCAGTACGTTGACAACATACGGACGCAGGATTAACGGTTGATAAACCAAAGTTTGCAGAACCTTCTGACCGTTAAACAGCGTCAATTGCTGATGATCGGCGGTCCTGTAATTTGGTTGAGACTGGATTTTCTGTATTAATTCCTGTTTTTGTTGAGGAGTCAATATTGCGATACGCAATGAGGATTTCTGATTCTTTGTTTGTAGAGTCTCAGTAGGCAATTTTAATTTTTTTCTGAGAGCAGGAGGTACTTGGTCCGATGAAAAGTTGAGATAAAAAGATGGATCTACTACATCTTTGAGTGACGTTAATTCGGTCCTGATAAATTTGATTTGCCCCAAGCCGCTTTGCCCCCATGCGGCAATGAGCTTTCTTAGATCTGCCTGAAGTGATTGAGGGGCGCGTACGATCAACTGGTTTCCCTTATGGTACTTTGCCTGAGGCTGTTCCATGATAGAAATTGAAGAATCTTTGATCTGTTTATTCTGTTGCATTAGCAGCTGGTTTTGGACCAGCAGGAGCATGTCCTGACGGGCTTGTTCTTCTGTACGCCCGGAAAGATCTCTAATCTTTTTGAGCTGACTGGTAAGATCATAGACCAGTACAAGAAACGGTTCATCATGAGAAGGTTGATTATGGTAATCAACATCGAGTTCAGACCAGCTTTCGTCATAACCCTCTTCCACTGGTGGAGCAACTGTATTGGCTGGTGGTAACTTAGCATCGGTCAATCCACTGAATGCGAAAAGGACGATAGTGGAGATGACAATGATTCTACGTAAGGGGTGCTCCTTGTTTGTTGCGGTACGGAGTGCCTTGAGCCGGTTGGCCAGGGACCGTTTGCGGAACGGCGACTTCAGAAATCCGAGGAGCGAGACGGGGAGTGAAATGCGCCAGCGAGAACCGGGATCGCGTTGTGCGAGAGTTAATAAGAGTTCGCTGAACTCGCGGGAAGGATCGCAGTGTGTATCGTTGTCTTGCTGTTCTCGCCAGCGGAGAACCATGGCATCGCGGGACTGTTCGCGGAGGCTGCTGTAACGGGTGACTGCCAGACAGTAGAGGGGATTCCACCAGTGCAGCAATTTCAAGCCGAACAAAAACCAGTTGACCCACAGGTCCCGCTGCTTAAGATGCGCCAACTCGTGGAGCATGATGAGTTGAAGCTGACTGTCGCTCAGTTCTGTGAGATCGGTGGGGAGCAGCAGTTTCGGACGCAGGGCTCCCAAGACGGAGGGCTGGGAAATGTCGTCTGTAACAATCACCGGAACAGAGCGGCGGAAATGGACCTGATCACAACAGGTGTTCCAGAGCTTTAAGAGTCGCTGATCGGTGGATGGTGCAAGGCGATTGATTTTTTGTGAAAACCGCCAATGTGTGACCAGCATACGCGTGAGAATGAAGAGGGCTCCGATGAACCAGAATGGCGGGAGGATCCGCAGGAACCATTCGAGAAAGGAAATAAGATAATCCAGAAGTGTTTCGGTGAAACTGACTTCAGGGGGTTTGGGTTCCGGGAACTGGATTTGATGCATGGGAGGCACATCTACTGCAGTTGTCGCGTTGGTATCAGTCTTCGGCCAGGGTTCCGGAGCGTAGGCATCACGGGGCGGTTCGGCAGGGGTCGATTCTTCCATGAATTCCACAAACAGATTCGTCAGGCTGTAGGAACTCTCGGGAGCATAACCATAGGGTACGGCGAGTCGGATGAGGACCAGGGCCCAGAGCAGTCCCATCTGCCCTGCGGTCAGCCATTTTCTTGCGAAGAGGTTGATCAACAAAACGAGCCCCGCCAGCAGGCCGGCGATCATGGTGGGGATGATTAACAGTTCCAGGATTTGATCGGTAATTTCAACATAGAGATCTGAAGCCAACAGGAGTCCATTCATGTTCAACTTTCCTTCTCATCGAGTATGCGGCGGAGCTCTGCGATGTCCTGTGCAGAGAGTTTGGTATGTTGCATGAAGTGAGCGAGGAGCGGGCCGGGTTCACTTTCGAAGACCCGGTCGAGAAAGGCACGGCTGGCCTGTTTGACGCAGGCCGAGCGTTTCACTCGAGAGCGGTAGACATAGCGGTTGCCCTGCTGTTCGAAGGTGAGTACCTCTTTTTTGACGAGGCGATGCAGCATGGTTTTGATGGTGGCTGGGGCCCAGTCAGTCTGGGCGGACAAGCTGGCGACAATCTCCTGGGCGGTCAGCGGTTGGCCGTCCCAGATGACATTCATCACCTGCCATTCGGCATCGGAAATGGAAACCTGACTCATAATATGTAACTCCTCGAATATCGTTTACACTTGTAATTAACTACATTTGTAAACGGCGTCAAGAGGAGCACCTTTAAAACGAGGCAAAAATGCAGCCAGTACAATTTCACGTGGCATCGAAAGAGTGAGCCAGTATCAGCTTATGAATTTCGACGTAAAACTGAATTGTTGGGGAAGAAAGGGACACAGATGTTTCAGAAACTTTACAGGTGGCGTGCTTGCGAGCAAGGAGTGTCAGGACAAGCGTTTTTGAGTCGTCTAAAGTGATGAACAATGCGTGAATGTAGGACAAAATGGGAAGTAATGTCGGAGCTCGGGTTGTGGTCAGGGGGGGAATTCACTACAAGAGAAACGTGGAATTAGTCGCTTTCGCGGGAAATTGTAGTCCCTGGAAGCCGTTAGTTGATTGCTTCAACTCGTCCACCCCGTTTCACACAATGTGCTCCCTGAATCAATTCAGCGCAGCTTTGAAAGGTTCTGTTTGAAGTAAACAGATAACAGATTGTGTCATGAAACTCTGTCTTTCCGGGATCTTTTGAGGTCAGGACGGGAAGGCGGGCCCGCTTTTGCACTCGAGCGAACTGTTTCCTGTGCGCCCCTGTTCCATGTTGGCATGGACTGTCTGCAGACGAATACGTTCGTCGTCCAGACTGACCGTGCGGATTCCACTTTGAAAGAGATGTCTGGAGTATTGATGTTAGAGTTTTTCACGAAGCATAAAGCTTCAGTCAAGGATGATGTCTTGTCAGGCCTGACGGTGGCACTGGCGTTGGTACCGGAAGCCGTGGCGTTTGCATTTGTGGCGGGTGTTCCCCCGACGGTAGGTCTGTACTCGGCATTCTGGATTGGACTGATCAGTGCGCTGGCAGGTGGTCGACCGGGGATGATCTCGGGAGCGACCGGAGCGATGGCCGTGGTTGTCGTGTCGCTGGTCGCGCTGCATGGAATTGAATATCTGTTTCCCGCGGTGATTCTCTGCGGGTTGCTGCAGATCACGGTGGGGCTGTTGCGGATGGGGAAACTGATCCGGCTGGTGCCTCATTCGGTGATGCTGGGATTTGTGAACGGGCTGGCGATTGTGATTGGTCTGGCCCAGATCGGCAGTTTCAAAACGCTGGGTTCTGACGGAACGATGACGTTTCTGCAGGGCCCCTCGATGATTCTGATGCTGGCCCTCGTCGGATTGACGATGGCGGTGATTGTACTGTTACCACGATTTACGAAAGCGATTCCCAGTTCGCTGGCGGCGATTATTCTGGTCTCGATGATTTCGATCGGCTTTAACCAGTTCGCTCCCGCGGCGTGGAAACCAGCCGGACAGGAAAATGTTGTACAGACGGTCGATGACCTGATGATGAATAACCTGCGGGCGAATGCGGTTCAGAAAGCTGCAGACCAGCAGACCGGATCGGAGCTGAGTGGTGAGCAGGTTGCGGCTGCTGTCGCTTCTGTCCAGCCGGCTGCGGAACCATTGCCGATGCTGTTCTTCCTGGACTCGCGGTATGTGCTGGTCCCGTTTAACTGGGAAACGCTGTGGATCATCTTCCCCTTCTCGTTGATTCTGGCGGGCGTGGGTCTGATTGAATCGCTGATGACGCTGACTCTGATTGACGAAATTACCGAGACCCGCGGAAGCGGTAACCGGGAATGTATTGGCCAGGGGGCTGCGAACGTAGTCTGCGGTTTGTTCGGCGGGATGGGCGGCTGTGCGATGATTGGACAGTCGCTGATTAACGTCAACTCGGGCGGTCGGGGACGGTTATCCGGAGTTGTCGGAGCCGTGGGCCTGATGCTGCTGGTCGTGCTGCTCAAGCCGGTGATCTCGCTGGTGCCGATGGCGGCTCTGGTGGGTGTGATGTTCATGGTAGTGATCGGCACCTTCGAATGGAGCACGCTGCACACCTGGAATAAAGTCCCCAAGAGCGACGTGCTGGTCATGGTACTGGTCGCCGGTTACACGGTACTGTTCCACAACCTGGCCGTTGCGGTTCTGCTGGGCATTGTGGTGCAGGCGTTGATCTTCGCCTGGCATCATGCCACTCATATGATGGCGGATATTCACTTCGAAGGGGAAGACAAGAAGGTCTACCAGTTACATGGTCCGTTGTTCTTCGCTTCGGTGAGCAGTTTTCGCGAGTTGCTGGATCCAGCGAATGATCCGCCGATCGTGGCGATCGACTTCTATTTTTCACGTGTGTACGATCAGAGTGCGATTGAAGCGATCAACAAGATCGCCGAACGCTATCGCCAGGAAGGCAAGTGCCTGCAGCTGCGGAATCTGAATGCAGACTGTCGACAGTTGCTGGAACGGGCCGGAGATCTGGCCGAGGTGGATATTGCCGACGATCGGCACTATCACATCACAGAGATGATCTAAGAGCACGATTCCGGAATGAAGCGGGTCTCTCGATCCGTTTTATTTCGAACTGGAATTTCGGGCTTTCGTCAGCCAGCGATCGAGCTGGTTGGCGAATTCCTGTCGGTCTTTGGCATTGAAGCCTGCCGGACCGCCGGTGATCTGGCCTTCCCCGCGGAGGTCGTCCAGCAGGTCGCGCAGCGCAAGCCGCTCGCCGATGTTGGCTTCGGTGTAGAGAGTGCCACGGGGGTTGAGTGCCTGAACTCCTTTGTCCACAACCTGTGCGGCAAGAGGTATGTCAGCGGTGATGACCAGGTCGCCTGGTTGTGCGAGTTCGACAATCCGTTGATCGGCTACATTCAGTCCGGGCGGGACGAGGAGTGAGTCGATAAAGTTGGAGCGTGGGACGGACAGAGGCTGATTGGCTACGAGCGTCACTTTGATTTCAGTGCGTTTAGCAGCTTTGAACAGCAGCGATTTCACTTCCGCCGGACAGGCGTCCGCATCAACCCAGATTTGCATTCCGCCTCCTGATGGTGGGCAATTTTAGTGATAAGGTACAGATGATTCGCCTGTTTGCTTTGATTTCACAGACCATGATTAATCTGATATAACCGGTGTTGAGCAGTTTGACAGTGTCAAACCGGAACGATTAGAATTCGTTTCATCAATTCTTCATTATAGCAACACTTCATTCTCAAGTTGCTGTCAACACTTTATAGCGCCAGGAGTAATCATGAAATACTGGAAGTTGTTCTGCCTGTCTACACTCAGCCTGTGTTTAACTGTCGGATGTGGTGACAGCGCCGGCAGTGATCAGCCCGATCTGGGAACCGTCAGCGGTGTCGTCACCATGGATGGCAAACCGCTGCCCGCCGTAACCGTGACCTTCACGCCGACCGAAGGACGTCCCTCCAACGGCGTTACCGACGAGGAAGGACACTACGAACTGGGATATTTACGAGACACACAAGGTGCTGTCATTGGAACTCACAAGGTTAGTATCTCCACACCGCAGGACGCACCGACTCCGCCTGGACAGACTTATAAAGATCCCATCCCAGCCAAGTACAACGTCCAGACCACGTTGACCGAAGAAGTGAAAGCCGGCGACAATACGATCGATTTCAAACTGGAATCTAACTGAGCCACGCCTGTAGATCTCCACGATCTTCAAATCGCATAAACTGAAGAGCCCGATTGACTTACATTCAGTCGACCGGGCTCTTTTTTTATGGATGGAAGTGTGGTTTGGTCGACTTTTCACTGTCAGGATTTGGAGTCTCAAACGTCTTACCTCTGGGGAAGTTTTCAGGCCCCAGTCGGCCTCGATTTTCTAACCATCATTAACAAACTCATGGTGTCCACTTTTACAATCTGTTAGAATCAGATCAGAGATTTTAAATATGAACGGCAAATAACTATATAAGGCTTTGGTCCCGCCGATGTGATTCATCCGAATCACGTACCAATCACCTAAATCATCATTGTTTCCCACAGAGCTCAATCTCATGTCGCGAGGCATGCAGATCTGTTTTGATTTATTAAATTTCAGGAGAGATGAAGAACATGAAACGTTTACCTTTGGGGATCCGGTTCAGGTGGAAGCTGGGATTCACCCTGATTGAATTGCTGGTCGTGATCGCGATTATCGCAATCCTGATCGCGTTGCTCTTACCGGCAGTTCAGCAGGCACGCGAAGCGGCACGCCGCAGTACCTGCAAAAACAGTCTTAAACAGATTGGACTGGCACTGCACAACTACCATGAAACCCATGGTGTTTTCCCACCCGCCTATATCGACAGCGATCCGGGTTTGAACACTCCAGCTGCTGCCGCTTCCAACCTGAATGGTCTGGGCTGGGCCACCATGATTCTGCCGTTCATGGACCAGGCGCCACTTTACAATCAGATTGGAACACAGACAGCCGGGTTCACTTATAACTGGCTGGATTCCACTCACACCGGTTCTCTGACCAGTGCGATTCCCGCAGCCAAAGTAGTACTGCCGATTTACAATTGCCCCTCCGATCCCATGGGTGGCATCAACACTGATTGCAGCAGCTACGGAAAATCAAACTACCTGGCTTGTGCGGCGACGGGTGCTAACAGCCGAAACGGTGCTTTCTATGTGAACTCGAAAACACAGATGAAATCCATCACCGATGGCAGCAGTAATACCCTGTTCGTAGGAGAACGGACCACGGCGAATGATCCCAGCAGTTCAACTGCCTGTGGTGGTTCCCCCTGTAACTGGGCCGGTGGATTGTGGATTGGTCCCCGCAACTATCCTTCTCCCGACACCTGGCACACCAGTCTGCGTGGACTGGATGTGGCTGTGAACGGTGGTTCGAGTACCATTTACATGATCAATGGATCCAGCATCAACTGGGGTCCTGCCTGGAATGCTGGAAGTACACACGTCGGTGGTGCTCACTTCCTGCTGGGCGACGGTCAGGTTCGATTCCTTTCCGAGAACATTGACCTGGCAACCTATCGAGGACTCTACACCCGCAGTGGTGGTGAAGTGCTCGGCGAATTTTAATCCTGAGCCAATACAGGATCATTGTTAAACGATAAAAAACTCGACCGCTTCTCTCAGGGAAGCGGTCGTTTTTTTACTCACACACATCCTTATTTATCTTTAATAATTATCGTACAGAACTGTGCAGATCCATTAGTGAGCCAGCTCTTAAACCACTTGTTCACACTGCTATTATTCATGCGACCACCTTCCCGCTAATACATCTCTTCTATCGTCTTATATTCTCTATAGTTGAGACTATTCTACACTGGCAGAAGCATCCGATTCCGTATAATAATAGAGCATTGTCATCCTGATTGTGATACTGGGATATTCCCAGACACAACGTTGTTTGAGTTACGAGTATTCTCTCTGACGACAACAGTTCTGCACACGGCTGAGCTTATCATTTCGGGCCTCCAGGATGATCTGAATCCATTCATTTTTTTTCGTTACTAGTAAGGATGTAAAGTATGAGACGACCTACGTTCCCGCTCCGATTCCGGTGGCGGCTCGGCTTCACACTGATCGAACTTCTGGTGGTAATCGCAATCATTGCTATTTTGATCGCGCTCTTGTTACCCGCTGTGCAACAGGCACGTGAAGCAGCCCGTCGCAGTACCTGTAAGAACAATCTGAAGCAGATCGGACTGGCCTTACACAATTATCATGAGACGCATGGCGTCTTTCCTCCCGGTTACATGGACAACGACTTGAACTTTACCGCGTCCAAAGGTTCCGGAACCGCTGCCAACAACAACGGCATCGGCTGGGGAGCCATGATTCTGCCGTTCATGGACCAGGGACCACTGTATAACCAGTTGTCATCCCAGACGAATCAATTCGGCGAACACTGGAGTGTCAGCGCAGGCACGCTGGCGAAAACCGTACTGCCTGCTTATGTCTGTCCCTCTGACCCCATGGGTGGAATTAACACCGACAAGAGCAGCTTCGGTAAGTCCAACTACCTGGGCAGCCACGGAACTTCTGCGGCGAATGCGACCAACGGGATTCTGTTCGGTAACTCGAAGACCCGTATCCGCGACATCACCGATGGAACCAGTAATACCATTCTGGTTTCTGAACGGACCACCAAAAGTGAAGGTTCCGGTACAACCGGTTGTGGTGGTTCAGCCTGTAACTGGTCCGGTGGTCTGTGGGTTGGCCCACGTTACACTTCGAGCATGTCAACCTGGCATCCCGGGATGTACCATTTCGATGTTTCCAACTTTGGTGGAGCTAACTCGACCTATCTGATTAACAGCTCAGCTGCAACCTGGGGTGATGACTGGACCGCATCCAGCGCTCACGTCGGTGGCGTGCACATGCTGTTGTGTGACGGTCAGGTTCGTTTCATCAGCGAGAACATGAGCAGTGGCAGCACAACTTCAACCTACTATCAACTCGTCACCCGCAGTGGTGGTGAAGTAGTCGGCGAATTCTAAACGCCTCTGTTTCATTAGAGATCAGGCGACTCACGATCATCGATTGTGAGTCGCTTTTTTCGTGCGCTGCATCTGGTGCAAGCTCATCACTCGAAAGTCCCCTGGTTAAGCTCTCATTAACCTACTGGGTTAACAGCTTAAGCTCGTCAATGGCCCGACCGTGATTCGGATTCAGTTTGAGGCATTTCTCGTATGCCTCCCGGGCGGCCTGCCTGTCTTTCTGGAGGCGTTTGATTTCGGCAAAGTAAAACCAGGCCTGAGGGTCGTTGGGATTCTTATCAACAGACTGCTGAATCGCTTCTTCGGCTACTACGAGGTTGTCATTGCGAAAACTCATCATGGCTGCCAGTAATGCCATCTTGCCCTGATGGTAATCACGTTTTTCTGTGTCATTCCGATCGTTGTAAATATTGGCAAGCGTCTCGTGGATCTCAATTGTGGGGGACATTTCTGCCACCCGCAGCAAATATTCTTCTGCGGTCTTCAGGTCCCCTTTCAGAATATAGACGCCTCCTTTGAACTGAATCGTATCGGGTTCTTCGATGCCAAACTCATTCAATTTATTCAACAGCAGCAGCATCCGCTCGGGATTCTTACGTTGAAACTCCACTTCGATCATCCGCATCACGGTCGCTTTGACCTGCGGAGTTCTGCGATCCCCCATCAGCTCAAACACTTCGTCCAGTTTTTTCGCCAGGTGATCCATGTCATCCCGATCCAGCATCTGGTTATAGTCTTCAATGGCCTTGGAGACGCCCAGTCGTTTGCTGTAGGGCATAATAAATTCCGTATTGAAATTCAGGGGAACGACATACATCGCCCGCTCCACCTGGTCGGCAGCCTGTTTCGCCTCAAAGTCACGTCCCAGTTCTTCCAGTGCCAGGTATTTCAAAAAGCCGAAGTAGAGGGAGTTAGGGGATTCCTTCAAATTACGTTCAACGATCAATAACGCTTCTTCAGCCCGACCGGAACGCAACAGCAGCTTGGCCCGCTGGAAATCAGCAGGTTGAAAATCGGTATTCTGCAGAAAAGCCTGCTCGGCTTCATCTGGTTTTTCCTGTCGCAGATAATTTCTGCCGATAGCATACAGATAATGTTTGGGGCTGGTAAATGGAACAGACGTGTCCGCCTTCATGTCTTTCAGTTTTTCGTATTCCCGGGTGCTGTCTGCCATGCGCCCAGTGCGTTCCAGACAGAAAGCGTAGCTGGATTGAGCAACTGCGCTCTCAGGATCCTGTCGGGCCGCTTCGGCGAAACAGTTCTCGGCATAGGCATACATCCCCTGCCCCAGAAAGGCCTGCCCTAACCTGATCCATTCCGGTGCATACCCGGTCTCTGCTTCGTGGGCCAGTCCACGATATTCTTCCATAATCAGAGAATCGATGTTCTCCGCGTTTGGCAGAACGGGAAGTGGACGGGACATTCGCTTGGCAACAAGATATCCACAATAACCTGTCTCCACGACAAGCAGAATCAAGAGCATACGAATGAGCTGGATCATGGTTTCACCTCCTGTCCCTGATTCAGCCAGGCAGAAACCCGGCCAATCCGCTGATAAGGCTTTCTCATATTCAGGGCCCCCACCACCAGGTCTGTTTTCCCATCCCCGTCCAGATCCCCTGTAGCGACGGTAACCAGGTGAATGGGATCACTGGCGATCTGCCAGGTTTTGAAATTCTGCTTACCATCATTTTCCAGCCAGACGACGCTGGCCGTTGTGGGATCGTACCAGTCATTGGTCATGCTCACCAGAACCACATCCAGGTCGCCGTCAGCATCCATGTCGGCCACATCGGCCGCATAGGTACCGGCCAGATCCGAAATTCGCTTCAACTCGAATTCCCAGTTGCCCTTATTCTCGAACCAGTAACAGCCATGATAAGGTTGCGGGTAAGCATCCAGGTCTTCCAGGTTATCACCGGCTGGGAGAATCAGATCCTGATCCCCATCCTGGTCCAGATCAGCTTTGACAAGTCCGGCGCCCCCCAGATCGAGGTTGACCGTGTACCACAGACGCCGCTTTTTGAATTTCCCCTCACCCAGATTTTCAAAAGCCCAGAGTTCTTCTTCGTCCTGAGTAACGATGGCAGCGATATCCAGGTCGCCATCTCCATCATAGTCGGCCACAGGAACATGAATCGTACCCGGAGCATTTAAGAGTTCGTGATCGCGAAATTTGAAATCGCCCCGGTTCTCCAGCCAGAGAACCCGACCACGATTGTATCCGAATACCGCAACAGCCAGATCGAGGTCGCCGTCGCCATCAAAATCGCCCGGCTGCACATCAGCCACACGACGGACATCGTTCAGGATCACGTGCTTAATGTATTTGTCGCCTTGTCGCTCATAAAGTTCGACGCGACCAATCACCCGGTCGTCGGGGGTCAGATTCCCCAGAATGGAAATGATGATATCCTGGTCGCCATCCTGATCGATATCGACGACGGTCGCATGCCCGGGGGCGGCCAGATCTTTTAACAGGACCTCCTCATCCCAGCCCCCCTGTGGATTTGATCGAAAAACGGAGAGCACACTCCGGGCAGAGTCGCAGGCCAGGACTTCATTCTTACCATCCCCGTCGATATCGACAATCTGCACGTTGGTGATCAGGGGCAGCCCGGGCGGGTCTGCCGCCAGCTTCAACGGTTTCCAACCGACCGGGGACGCGGGATAGGATGTTCCTCCCGAAAAGACTTCCGGTGCCTGCCCCAGTGAGGGGAGGACAGGTAGAAAGAACCAGGTTAATACCGGGATCAGCACCACCAGTATCAACAGCAGACAAACAGTGACTTTCTGGGACATATAGTTTCGTCAATTCCGTGGATGAAAAATGGAGGGTGGCAGGTCAGAACGCCTGCAGGATTATTCTAGAACGGGAGGGTGCACTCCGCCATTAAGTCTTTACGACAAAACGGAATGAGACACGAGAAAAAACTGAAAGTTTGCTGAGTTTTGACTAAAACCTGTCTATCTAACCCCTTACCTCCGGTTTCGTTTTGCAAAAGCTGGGAGCAGATCGCAGAAATCTGTTCAAGGAGACAGACCTCGATTCTGTGATCAATCCAGCCTGAGTCCCTTCGAGGATTGGTGGGGAAAGAGATTCCCTCAGTTTTCCCAACTATAGCCCAAAGCCCCCGGTTCTGAACATCAACGCCACCCAATCATCTAATTATTTAGAAGAAAAGATTGACAACCAGCACTCATCGATTAGGATCATCTAATTATTTAGATGTTATTCCGATATCACCGTGTATCAATCCCTTCAAATCTACGTCAAACACAGGACCAATCACCATGGCACGCCCTGGTTCAGAACACCCGACTCAACTGGAACTGGAAATCCTGAAAGTGCTCTGGGACGAATCGCCGCTCCCTGTGCGCGAAGTACGGGCTCGCCTGGAAACTCAGGCACAGCGTCCACTGGCACACAGTTCTGTGATCACGATGCTGAATATCATGTTTGATAAAGGATTTCTCAACCGGGAAAAAGTGGGCAAATCATTTCACTTTTCCCCCAGGGTCCGGAAAGAGGATGTCGCCGGTGGCATCATGAATGATCTGCTGTCACGTCTGTTTGATGGCTCTCCCTCGGCGATGATGTTGAATCTGCTGGAAACCAGCAATGTCGATGCCACCGAGATGACCGAGTTACGCAAACTCATCACACGCAAAGCACGGGAGCAGGAAAAATGAACGACATTTTCTTTCTTCATCCGGACTTCAGTCTCTGGCTCTGTCTGACACTGTTGCATTCGCTGTGGATCTGGACCGTGATCGCACTGTTCGTATGCACTGCGGACTGGTTCATGAAACGCGTCCGCGTCGAAAAGCGTTATGGTTTTCACCTCGCAGCCCTGTTAATCGGTCTGGCCAGTCTGCCGCTCAGTTTTTATTACGTCATGCTTCGTACAACATCCGTCAATTCCACAGTGACTCTGATCTCCGCGCCTCGTTCGACTCCTGTCCCGACTGTGACGCCTGCAGAGAAACCAGGTGACCACACTTTTACGCCTGCTCTCCCCGTGACAGCACCAGCGCCCGACCTTCAATCAAAAGAAACAGCGCAACGGTTCTCTCCCCTGCCCGAGCAACAGGCAGGTTCATTCATTTCTCAGTGGCACTGGAACCGTTACCTGCCCTGGATCGCAGGCGGCTATCTGCTGGGAGTCAGCATCATGCTGTTCCGCCTGTTGCGTTCGATGCTGCAGGTGAACCGCTTGAGCTCACGCGCGATACAAATCACGGAAGGCCCTCTGGTGGAAATCGTCAGCACGCTCGCCTTCCGGTGGTCTCTCAAACTGGCTCCCCGGATTGCAGAAACGAAAGAACTCATCGTGCCGACTGTCGTTGGACTTTTCCGCCCATTGATTCTGCTGCCCACGTCCATGCTGAGTGGCCTCAACCCGGCCGAGCTGGAACTGATTCTGACACACGAACTGGCGCACATCCGACGCTGGGACATGTGGATCAACCTCTTACAGCGTCTGGCGGAGACCATTCTGTTTTTCAACCCCGGTCTCTGGTATATGAATCGCAAAATCAACGTACTGCGTGAGTTCTGTTGTGATGAAATGACCTGCAATCATGAGCCTTGTGATCAGCACGCCCAACGGGTCAACTATGCGAGCGCCTTACTGCGCGTTCTGGAACTGGCACACCCCCAACATCCCCAGACCGCAGATCTGGCTTCCCTAGCCGTCAGTGGTGCCTCACCCTCTGAAGTTCGTCGGCGTGTCGCTCGACTGTTCGGGGAACCATTGTCCGAACCATTCCGGCTGTCCCGAGGTTTCTTCTGGGGCGTATTAACCCTGGCTCTCCTATCGGGCCCCGGTATCTGGGCATTCCAGAAAACGCCGGGAGTTAGAAATTCCACTTCCGATGAATCATCGCTCATCTTCAAAGACACTCAAACAGCACCGGCGGAATTAGAGCTGCTGACACTGGGCACGTATGCAGAGACGCCTCAACACTGGTGGACCAGCGATGGCCGAGCCCTGGACTCAATTCCTTATCAAATTCGAGATACTTCATTACCGCGGGGAAAGAATCAAGTCCAGCGTCAGGTCATCTATCGCTTTCAAGATCTGCCTGAGAATTCGTCGGTGGGCTGTGAATTCTTTCTCCCTCAGGGGGAAGGCGAAAACAAATTTCCGCTCTCCTCTCAAGCCACGACTGTTTTCAATGGCAGGCAACAGCTGGCACCCGATGTATTCGCTTACGTGTTTTCTGTTAATCGTCAGGCAAAAGCAGTCAACCTGCGTTTTAAAGTCGCCAGCGGTTCCTGGGACACCAAGATCAGACTCCCCGCAGATAACACCTATGGAGATCGGGGCCTTTCAGAATCGGGTGGTTCAGGCGAAACGTACCACATGCAGATGTCCGGTCCTTATCAGCAACAGGACCGTATTGTTGTGGTGGCAACGCACGATAACCACGATCGTCAGGTTCGTATCATCGCCGTCGACAAGACAGGGAAAGAACACCGCACCTCACAGTCTGCCAATTCCAGTATCTCCCAGAACAGCTACTTTACATACCGGGCCTATTTCAAGAATCTCAAACTGGAAGATCTCGATCATTTCGAATTCCAGGCACGTCCTTATGAATTCATCGGGATTATTGACGTCCCCTTGAATCCCGTTGAAACAGCCTCCCAAACACCCCCAAAACCTCGAGCCAAAAAAACCGCAGAACGGGTCAAAGTCTCAGGCAATATCCTGCTAGAAGATGGATCTCCTGTTAAATCAAAGGGCCTGCTCCTGCATAGGAGTCCGGGGGTTTATGGAACGGTGGGCCACTTTACAGACACCTTTGAAGGTTTGTTCCCCGAGGGACCTCTGGTACTCTTTTATCATCCCGAGCAATATGCCCCGGTTCGCCTGGATGTCGGGGCCCTGAAAGCGGGCGTTTCCCGCAATGATTTGAAGATGATCCTCAAACCCGGACATGCACATCAGCTCAAAATCCATAATGTGCAGGGGGAGCCGATCCCAGGTGCAACCATTGTGATTCACCCAAACTGGGGAGGCTCAGCAGGTGGACCGAATTATCCCCTGCAGTCAGATGAGCAGGGAAACGTTCAACTGATCCATCTGGCTGACACCGCGTATGATGTCAAAGTCTCAGCCCCCGGATACGAGCCCAGTCAGTCGAAGAAACTTCTCGTCGAAGCAGACGGCACCAGTACGATCACGCTGAAAGCCAGTCAGAAAACGACGGGGCGGATCCTGGATGAAGCGGGACAGCCGGTCGCAGGTGTAAAGCTCTACCTCAAGCATCAGTTTGGCGGCCAGCGTCCCAACGCCTATTCCGGATCTGGCAAAGGCACCTACTGGGGCAGCCCCTTAACGAAGACAGACCAGACGGGTCGGTATGAACTGACAGAGATGACGACGGATGCCCAATACCTGTTTGTCATCGAGGCCCCCGATGGCCGGCGGGGGATTGTACAAAACATCCAGGCAGGACAGGATCAGAAATTTGTGATTCCCGATCGGCGGGACCTGCGCATCACGTTTTCCCAAGAAGTCATTGAAAAGTATTCCATTAAGAATGGTTCGAAAGTCGCCGTTCGCCAGAGAGTCATCTGTGAACCAGAAGACAGGTCGCGGTATATAGAACTGATCGGCGCGGATGTTCCCATCAAGGTCACGGAATCAGGGGGAACAGCCCTGTTCCCGGGTCTCGCTATCGATATTGACCCGGCAGGCAAACCACAGAAAGTGGAAGTCATCCTGCAATATCACAAAGGGCCCAGGCAGGATGTGCAGATCAACCCGAATGGTGAGACCCAAGTGAATTTTGAGCTGGCTCAAAGTGATTCCACTGATGAAGAAACGACAGACGCCCAACCAGCGATTGAGAAATTCCCCGTTGTGATCGCGCAACATCTGATGTTACTCAACGGTCGGCAGCCGATCACCTGGGATGAATTAAACACGAGATTTGCTGAGTTGAAAAATCCTTCGAAAGTACAGCCCACCTTTTACATTACCCGTGGCGCCATGGCTGCCAGGCGAATGGATGAATTTTTAAAATTCAGGAACCGGGTATTACGTAAGGGAATTCAGTTTCATGGGTTCAGCCAGGGGTCTCTTTCAGCTCGGGCTGATTACTACTACGACCACATCCAGACAGAGGCAGACCTGCAACCAGATCCAGCTGATAAACTGACCGGACGGATTGTGGATCTCAATGGCAAACCAGTTACCGATGCCGAAGTTGTATTGATCACTTCCGTGCCCGAATCGATCTCTTATAAGACTTACGAAATGGCTCTGGTTCAGGGACGCATTCGCAATCCGCTCGAGCACAGGATGACTCGTTCAAATTCCCAGGGGGAGTTCACGCTTTACCCGCCGGCAGGAGAGGAATACTACATCATGGCCCTGCACCCGGAACAGGGTTTCAAATTTGACAGTAACGAATCTTTTGCGTCTCAAAACGATATCAAACTCCTGCACTGGTCGGGTCTCAAGGTCAACCTTGCCAAAGTGCCGGAAGAAACCCAGACCGTCAATCTGAGTACCCGCGTTGATGCCCGCGCAGGCTGGCCCGAAATTTCCATCAATCAATATTGGAGCGACCTGCCTGCGGAGGCGCAAAAACAACAGTTCGCCTATCACCACATCCCGCCCATCAATCAGACATTGATCTCTCGCAACTTTCATAACGAGGACGGAAGCAGCATTGGGCTGGCAGGGGTCTCAGTCAGCCTGTTACCAGAAGAAGTACGTGAGATCAGCCTCGGTCCCCTTTCCAAACAGCAGTCACAACAACTGGAATGGATCCGCAATCGCTCAAACGGCAGATAATCAGCTAGCGACCACAGTTCAATTGATGAATCCCAAAGTTCGCCCGCGATATTTTCGGTAGGATCAAGTTGTGATCCACCGTTGGCTCCGCTACGCTTGAGAGAAACAAACTGGAAGCCATCTGTCATCACACAGATCGTTTCTCACTCTCAACCCACACTTGACCTGCCAAACAGGATGGGACTTGAACATGCCAGTGACGCTCCGGCCCTTAACCTACCTCTACCTGTTTTCAAACAGCAGCGTCCCAGACAACAGCGGTAAACTCACACGCCTTTTGGGAACCGTCTGCCTGACGCTGATTATGGGGTTGAGTTCGCTCCCCTCTGTGTCCGCAGCTGAAGCATACGATGTAAAGGTGCTGAAGGATGTGATGGTCCCCATGCGGGATGGCGTCAAGCTGGCCACCGATGTCTATCTGCCAGCCCGGGGAGATGAAGCGGTCTCAGGACCATTCCCCGTGATCCATTTCCGCACCCCCTATGGAAAGACGGGGATGGGCGCCAGCACATCCAGATATTTTGTACGACTGGGCTATGTCGTCGTCGGACAGGATACGCGAGGTCGCGGCCAGTCGGAAGGAATCTGGCACTGGATGAGCGACGACCGGGACGACGGTAATGACGCCATCGAATGGATCGCAAAGCAACCCTGGTCAAACGGCAAGATCGGAATGCTGGGCTGTTCCTACGTGGGTGCAACCCAGCATCTGGCGGCGATGTCCCGCCCGCCACACCTGACTACGATCATCCCCTCCAATCCCTCAATCAACCACGGCATTGGTGCCACGATTTACGGCGGTGCATTCCGCTTGCGGGTCTGGAAATGGGTCATCGGCAATGTCGCCCGCGGTAGTCGTCAGTCGCGTGATCCCGAATTGAAACGGGCACTGGAGGAACAGGCGGCGCAATGGCAGCACTATCTGCTCAATCTGCCTCTCCGCAGGGGAATGACGCCGCTACGAATCGCCCCCGAGTACGAAAACATGCTGATCGAAATGCTGGAACATCGACGGAACGACGAATACTGGCGATTCAGCAACATCATCGAATACGTCGACGAGCACAAAGACATTCCGACCTTGATGGTAGGTGGCTGGTATGACCTCTTCAGCAGTAGCACCACCGAAACATACATGGCTTTGAAGGGCACCAAACAATCGCCAACTCATTTGATCATGGGCCCCTGGAAACACTGTGGACATCGGCAGTCACA
The DNA here is from genome assembly GCF_008329715.1 of Gimesia chilikensis. Lineage (GTDB taxonomy): Bacteria > Planctomycetota > Planctomycetia > Planctomycetales > Planctomycetaceae > Gimesia > Gimesia chilikensis. The sequence goes on from NZ_VTSR01000005.1 coordinate 21,737, forward strand.
CGGTCAGGTGGACTTCGGTCCGGATGCTGCTTTGGGCATACTGGCCAGTGAACGTGAGTGGTTTGATCGCTGGCTGAAAGATGCTGATGATGACTTCGGTCAACAGCCCCCTTTTCAAAGTCCGGTGCGTCTGTTCGTGATGGGAACCGGCGATGGCCATAAAACCGACGACGGGAAACTCTTTCACGGAGGTTACTGGCGAAATGAGGCGGACTATCCCCTGCCACAAGCCCGGCCTGTGAAGTTCTATCTGCAACCCGGTGGGATGCTCTCTCCCAATGTCCCCGCACAGGAAACCGCTTCTACCACGTTTGAATTTGATCCGCGTAACCCGGTTCCAACGGTCGGCGGTTGTGTGGTCGGTTCCAATACGCTGATGGTGGATGGTGCCTGGAATCAATGGGGTGGCAAGCACACTTGGAGCTGGCCCGTTTCTCTGCCACTCTCTGCCCGCAACGATGTGCTGGTCTTCATGACGCCTCCGCTGGAGCAGGATGTCGAAGTTGTCGGCCCCATCCGCGTCAAGTTGTGGGCCTCCTCGTCAGCCGTCGACACCGATTTTACAGCCAAACTGATCGACGTGTATCCCTCCAGTTCTGATTTTCCGACGGGCTTTGATCTGATCATGGGAGACGGCATCATCCGAGCCCGCTATCGTGATTCGGATAAAACAGAAACCTTCATGACGCCGGGAGAAACTTACAAGTTCAACATCAAACTCGATCCCTGCGCGAACCGTTTCAAGAAAGGACATCGCATTCGCGTGGACATCTCCAGCAGTAACTTTCCCCGGTTCGATGTGAATCCCAATACGGGAGAACCAGCCAACGACTATCGCCGCAAAGTCACCGCAACCAATACCATCTTTCACGACAGCCAGTATCCCTCGCACATTGTCCTGCCGGTGGTCCCTGTTAAAAATTCACAGGAGTGATTCGTTCCAGGTCTTTCACCTGAGCTCTGTGAAAACAGCTTTTGACAACTTCAAACCAGAGAGATCAATAATCATGTCAGATCAGCGCGCCCGCATCGTTTCGCCTCGACTTTTACTGCTCACGTTCAGTTGCCTTCTCGCCAGCGGAGTCTCGGGAATCGTTGCCGCTGCGGAAGAATCACAGCCCGCAAAGCAGTTCCAGAGAATCCTGTTTCTGGGGAACAGTATCACCCTGCATGGTCCTGCTCCCAAGATTGGCTGGAAGGGCAACTGGGGAATGGCGGCCAGCGGTCCCGAGAAAGACTATGTGCATCTGGTGACCAAAGCACTGACGAAGTCTCCATCCGAAAAACCGCAAACGATGGTGAAAAACATCGCCACGTTTGAAAGAAACTATGCAGACTACAATCTCAAGGAACACCTGCAGGATGCGTTCTCATTCAAACCGGACCTGGTGATCCTCGCGATTGGTGAAAATGTCCCACAGCTGAAATCAGATGCGGAACAGACCCGCTTCAAAAGCAGCGTAGATGAGTTGCTGAAACTGGTGCAGTCAGAGAGCCAGCCCACGATTATTGTCCGCAGCAGCTTCTGGTCTAATCCCGCCAAAGACACGGCATTGAAATCAGCCTGTGCACAGGCCGGCGGCACCTTTGTCGATATCAGCAAACTTGGTAAGAACGAAGCGAATTACGCCCGCGCAGAGCGAAAATTTGAACACGCCGGTGTGGCAGCCCATCCGGGTGACCAGGGAATGCAGGCGATCGCGGATGCCATCGTGAAAGCAGCGAAACCGTAGAACGCCCCCGGAAACGCAAAAGGCCTTCGTCAGAGTGACGAAGGCCTGTCGTTGGTAAGCGATTATCTCAAGAGGAGATAATAAGTACACCCCGCAGGGTTCGAACCTGCAACCTTCGGTTTCGTAAACCGATGCTCTATCCAATTGAGCTAGGGGTGCCCGTCCCGATTGGGAAAGGGTATTTTAGCGAGCCCGTTCTCCGTTTTAAAGCGTTTCGGAAGCTGCATTTGAATCTTTTTGGCAGCTCATCCCCGGTTTTGGGAGTGGAATCGCTCCCACAGTATGCTTTTTGACGGTTTTTCGGGCTCGAATCGAACCATTTGAGGATCGGCGCCTGTTGATATGAGACAGTTTTCAGCCTGATCAGGTTCCCGACCGCGCAAGAAAAAAGGCTCTGTTCCCTGGAAACAGAGCCTGGTCTCACTAAAAGACGGGACTAATCTGAGAGCTTTCTCAGTATCAACCTTAGTGATGGCCGTGATGGTGATGACCACGATGTCCATAACCGCCACGGTATCCACTTCGGTAACCGCTGCGATATCCGCCATAATAGCCGCCCCGGTAGCCGCTACCGCTGTAAATTCCGATCCCGAAGGAAGGACTGCTGTAGTAAAAGCCGCCCGATCCATAGCTGGGATACGAATTATAGTAACCACGGTATCCATAACTGGGATAAGAATAGCCATAGCCACCATAACCGGAATAGCATCCGTGGCCTGCTTCAGCCTGTTGGGTCGGCATCAGTAAAAACGTACCGCCGAGTACCAGTCCCATACACAGTGCCAGCTTCAGTCCTTTACGCTTTTTGGGAGTAGCTGGTTTGCCTGCATCAACCGTATCTGTGCTCTTTTGCATCGTTTCGCTCCTTGGAAAAATGAACCATCTGAGTGTCACAGACGAGTTGGAATCAGCATCCTCGCTATTTGTCTGGCACTCGGTTGCAGAACGGTTGAGAATCCTTCACTCATTACATACTTGTCCGCCTGCTCTGATTCTGAAAATCGCTATAAATGTGCCAAAAACCCAAACTGTAGATAGCCATCCCTAACCTGTTTTTAAATTCAGACTTAGGAAAACAGCTGATTCCGGCACCAGCGGCGGGTCAGAAAAAAGCGTCTCAGTCTTGCAACAGACGAGATCAATCTGATGCCAGTTAACCTGGCCATTCCGGCAGAAACTGCCGATCAAGTGGGTATAAAAAAACAAGCCTCCCATTCAAATGATCGGGCCGAACCAGATGAATGAAAGACTTGAGAATATTTGCCAAATTGAACCTGTCAGACAGGAACCGGCCCGACAAGATCAGCTAATACCTGATCAGGGCGGATCTATTATAAATATGGATTACCATCCATAATAGAAACCGAAACCGGGTGAGTAATAACCGCCCCGGTAACCACGGTACCCACGATAATAACTACCATGGTTATACCTGCGATTATGTCGGCGGTAATGGTTTCGGTATCGATTGTAGGAACGTCGATAATCCCGCCTTGCATGGCGGTAATTTCGTTCAAATTTACGATAGTTGTTACGTGCCCGTTTCCAGGCAGGTGGCCTTGCCTCGGTTGTGTGTGTGGCCCCGAGTAAAAATACACTACTCACGAGCAGGGCGATGGTCAGTGCACGTTTCATGGTCTTGTCTCCTTGATAAGGACCCTGTTGTTGCCTGACTTCATCCCTGTTTGAATGAAACCAGAAGTCAAAAAATCTTTGACTGTCTTATCAGAGGGAAAATGCAATAGCTGTGCCATTTGCGTAGAATTTGACGATCAATCGCCTAAACCATGACAGAGATTCGGCTTAAAGAGAGTTTTTTACTCAAGTCCGTGCAGAGCCACTATTTGAAACCGTTGTAGAATTGAAAAAAGTGTGGTCGAAAAGAGAACAATAAAGCCGCCCACCGGCCAGTCTTGCTGATTGATGGGCGGACAACTCCCGTTCTCTGCAAGAACCTGCATTTAAACAACAGGGTTTTGCAGGACACCAATTCCTTCAATCTCGGCTTGCATCTCATCCCCAGGTTTGAGGAATTTATTCTTCGAGGCACCAACGCCGCTGGGCGTTCCGGTGGAAATAACATCACCCGGTTCCAGTTGTACAAAGCTGGAAATAAATTCAACGATCGCTGCCACGGGAAAGATCATCTCTGCGGTAGACGAATCCTGCTCCACCTCTCCATTGACGGAGAGTTTCATTTTGAGCTGCTGTGGATCTTCAATATCACAGGCCGGAGTGACACAGGGGCCCATCGGGCAGAAGGTATCGTGCCACTTACCGTGTAACCAGTCGAAGAAGCCGTCCTTTTCCCGCTGGGTCCGCTCCGGGTTGGGACGGAACTTGCGGTCGGAGATATCATTGATCACGGTATAGCCGGCCACGTAATCGAGGGCCTCTGCTTCTGAGACTCCCTTACAGGATTTCCCGATCACAATCCCCAGTTCCAGTTCCCAGTCAATATGATCGGGTGAGACAGCAGGAATTTTCACCGGCTGTCCCGGATGAGTGAGAGTCGTCGTTGGAGGCTTCATGAACACATAGGGGAACGTCTTCTGACGCTCTTCGGCTTTGCCGCCCCCTTCTTCGATGTGTTTTGAATAATTCCCAGCCAGAAGCAGCAGCTTGGAAGGCTCAGGCACGGGCACGAGCAACTGCACATCTTCCAGCATGATCGACATCGGAAAGAGTTCTTCATCCATGGACTGCTTCAACTGCTGCTCGATCACCAGGATCATTTCCCGCTGTGCCCCGCCGGGGAGAAAGGGAATCAGTCCCTCAGATTCATCAATCTCGACGCCCGCCAGGTCCGCTGCAGCACTCAGGGGCAGAACGGAATCTTCTGTATAAAAACCGCAGGCAATCTGGTTATCTAACTGATAGCGACACAGTCTCATGGTCTTTCAACTCCTGATCGGGATCTGCAAATCGGTGGGTCAGTCTTGATGACGGAACGAATTCCTGAATGAATCTCTCCCTGTTCATGCTAACGTCTGAGGCAGGAAAGACCAGTTTGCAGGAACGTTTATGTTAGCTGCTTCTGAAATCTCTTTAAACTCACAGCCAGGATGACCACGCAACAGAGACTGAGCCCGGTGACGTACGGGAGCAGATCCGTGATCCCTGCCCCCCGCAGGACAATGCCTCTTAAGATCTCCAGGAAATAAGTTACGGGAATGATGAAGGTAAACAGGTAAATCGGCAGCGGCATCTGGGAACGGGGGAACATGAATCCCGAAAGCAGCACCGAAGGCAGCATGATCAGAAACGCAAACTGCACCGCCTGCAACTGCGTCTGCGCGATGGTGGAGACCAGCATCCCCAGCCCGAGGCCACAAATCAGGAACAGCAGCGAAAGTGTCAGCAGTTCCCAGAGATTACCATGTATCGGCACGCCGAACAGGAAGACCATCACCGTCAACACAATCAGGGTTTCCACAAATCCGATCATCGCATAGGGGACCAGTTTTCCCAGCATCAAACCGGACTTGCTGACCGGCGTCACAAACAGCTGCTCCAGGGTCCCCAGTTCCCGTTCGCGGACGATGGCAAACGAAGTCAGGAACAGGGTCACCAGTTGCAGAATAATTCCAACCAGACCAGGCACGAAGAAATGTGAGCTATCCAGATCCGGGTTGTAGAGCAACCGCGGTCGGATCTCCACCGGGAGCGCGACCTTCCCTTCGGCATCGCGAGAGGGCACAACATTCAGTGTCTCGGCAAACTGTTTTGTAATGTTGGTCGAGAAATTAAACCCGAGCAGGCTGGAAGCATTGAGCGCCGTCGTTGCGACCTGGGAATCGCTGCCATCAATTAATACCTGAACCGAGACCTGCTCCCCCTTGAGCAGACGATCGGAATAATCGGGCGGAATGACAACCCCCACCTTGGCCCTGCCAGACTCGAAGGCACGACGGAAGGCATCATGATCATAAACGCGTTCAATGATCATAAAAGTACGTGTGTTCGCGAACGCCTCGCGGAGCTCGCGCGCACTGGAGCGACCGTCCAGATCAAAGATGACCGTCGGTATGTTTTCAATCTGGGTGTCGATCGCAAAGCCGAAGATCAGGGTCTGTAATACCGGGACGGCAAAGGCGAACAGCAGCGTCGACGGTTCACGTCTGATATGCGAAAATTCCTTAACCAGAATGGCCCAGAACCCCGCCAGCAGCTTCTGCCTGAAATGGGGCGTCTGCTTGCTGCGGGCTTTAGTATCACCTGATAATTTCTCTGGAGCATGTTGTGGCTCAGTCAGCGCGTCACTCGTCTCTGTCTGTGGTGCGGATGACTGGGGTGTGGTTGCCTCCGGTACACTCTCCGTGCTAGCTTCTTCGTCATGATTCAATCCCTCCGCCCGGCTCAGGGTCACAAACACATCTTCGAGTGAAGGTGTGATTGGTCTGACTTGAACGATGCCCTGCGATTCTGGAATGCGGTTAATGAAATCGTGTTCTGTCAGACTCTGATCCGCGAGCACATGAATTGTTTGACCAAACAGAGTGGCGTCGTGCACCCCGTCCATTTCGCGATAGGTACCCAACCATGTCGCTGGATGAGGAATATCGATTTCCCAGCGCGCCGATCCGGGGGGAGTCACGCTGGATAACTGTTTCAGCTCTTCCGGCTTACCACAGACAATCAGTCGCGAATTATAAATATAGCCCACATCGCTGCAACGTTCGGCTTCATCCATGTAATGTGTGGTCACAAACAGGGTCACCCCCTGCCCCGCCAGTTCAAAGAGCAGGTCCCACAAATCGCGGCGGGCAACCGGGTCAATCCCAGCCGTCGGTTCATCCAGAAACAGCAATTCCGGTTCATGAATCAGAGCACAGCCCAGAGCCAGACGCTGCTTCCAACCTCCGGATAAATTCCCCGCCAGCTGATCCAGTCGGTCTCCCAGAGAAGTCAACTCAATGATCTCCTCAAACCGCTGTTCCAGTTTCTCGGGACTCAATCCGTAGATTCGACCGTAGAATTCGATGTTCTCCCGGACGCTCAAGTCGGCATAGAGACTGAAGCTTTGAGACATGTAGCCAATCCGGCGTTTGATCAGCTCGGCTTCGGTACTCACGTCATATCCCAGAACCTGTGCTCCGCCGCCCGTTGGTTCCAGAACGCCACACAACATGCGGATGATCGTAGACTTACCGCTGCCATTCGGTCCCAGCAGGCCGAAGATCGCTCCCCGTTCAACTTCAAAGCTCACCTGATCAACGGCCCGCAGAGTACCAAAGTCACGCGTCAGCTGAGCAAGCTGAATCACCGAGTTCATGAGCGGTCTCCCCGTTGATCCAGCCAGACATCAGCCGCCATCCCGGGACGGAGCAGGCGTTCTTCATTCTGCAGCCTGACTTTCACGCGAAAGACCTGCTTGGACCGCTCTTCGGGTGTCTGCACGTTACGAGGTACAAACTCAGCCTGACGAGAAACGAATGAAATGACACCTTCGAAGCTGCGATCCGGATAACTGTCGATGGTGACCTTAACCCGCTGATCAATGCGAATATCCAGATGGTTTTCAGGAACGTAACAACGAACCCAGAGGTGATTCAGATCCAGTATGGAAATGACCGGCGAGTTGCTTCCCACCAGATCACCCGGTTCCAGGTCGACCGCTTCGACGACCCCGTCCGCAGGCGAAATGATTTTCAGCTCGCTAATCTGCTTTTCAATTGTCTGCAGGGTTGCTTCTGTTTTTTTCACTGCCGCCGCCGCCTGTTCGATATCTTCCCGGCGACTTCCGTTTTTCATCAACTGCCAGGCATCCTCTGCCTGCTTCAGTCCTGCCCGTGCTGCGTCGATCTCCTCTTTGCGGGTCCCCTCTTTGAGCAGTTCCAGTGCCTGCTCTTTGACCGATTTTCTGGCGGCTGCCACCTGGAATTCCGTGTTGGCGGTATCCAGTTCGTCCTGGGAAGCGGTTTTTTCAGCAAACAGAGTTTCAATGCGGGCCTGCTGCGCCTGCGCCAGTCGAAACTGGGCATCGGCCAGTCTGAGTTCAGCGACGGCGGTTTCAATTTCCTGGGGGCGTGGTCCATTCACCAGCTGTGTGAGATGCGCTTTAAGCTGATCGACCTTTGCAGCCGCTTCAGCGATTTCCTCCGGGCGAAAGCCGGCTACGAGTTTACTGTGGTATGCCTTCGCTTCCGCCAGGGCCGCTTCGGCCTCGGCCTTTCGTTCCAGCAGATCATATGGCTCCAGTTCAATCAGCAGTTCCCCCCTGCTGACCTGTCGTCCCTCTTCAATCAGAACCTGTTTGACTCTCCCCCCCACTCGGGAACCGGGTCGAATATCATCCGCCTCAATGAACCCGGAGACCTTTAAGGGCTCATAGCGATTCTGGCTCATGACGAGGGCCAGGATCAGAATCACTCCCAATCCAATCAGTCCCAGAATTTTCTTCAATGCTCTATCCTTGTTTGAAAGTATGAACAGGTCTGGCAGGTAGATCGCATTATATACATTTAAGTCCAATTCATCTTAGCGGGCCTTTAGAGAATTCCAAAGGAACGCCGGGAATCGCATCAGTTCCCCTGGATCAAACATCACATCCGCATTTTCAGGCATCACATCAGTACCAACTAATATCCGAAGCGATACTCCCCCCGTTGCTGCTTAAGAATCGGGCAGCTCTCGATGGTGACTGCGGGAGTTTGATGATTCAAAAAATAAATTCCTCTTAACACACCAGATCTGCAGTCGTCTTATCTCTTTTAATTTATTGAGGATAGAGCCTCAGACAATGTTGTTTTTTCGGACGAAAACAGATTTGGCACATCATTCGCTTAAGTACCAAATCACAATAATCATCAAACAGAAACAATCCCTTAAACATGTGCCCTTATAAACCCGGGCGTTAAGAGTTTGTGCTCGTAACTGTTTGTTGAGCATGTTGTGGTTTTCGTTAAATAAGGAGAGATGATGAGGACATCATCATCTAAGAAAAGAGGAATGAGAAGAGGATTCACACTAATCGAATTGATGGTCGCTATCGCAACGATAGCTGTTCTGATCGCACTACTTTTACCAGAGATTCAGAAGGCACAGGATGCCTCCCTGCAAAGTAAACAGAAATCGGGCCCCTATTGGGTATACCGCGAATACGAATACGCGGGTGGTCCGGTAATCACCGAAATTTCGGGAACCTATAAACACTCCCTCCAGGAAATCCTGGACATGTACGCTATCAATCTGAAACAACAGCAGAAAGCTCATGCAGATGAACTGATGGCCGAAGAAACAGGTGAAGAGCCTGTATCTGCTCCAAAAGTAGTTGCCCTGGCATCTGCTCCCACTCAGGACATCACAGAAGTCAATGACACTGTGCCACATGATCCTAATCTGGTCGAATACGATCACGTAGAGATGACCAAAGAGGAAAAGATTGAGAAAGCAAAACGAGCTTTAAAGAACTTTAAATATGATCTGTCTCAGAACACCGCCTCACTGGTCGCACGCCGGAATCTGGCAGAAGCGATCGAGCTGCTGAAGCAGGATCTGAAACGCCTGGAAGCTGAACCCTAAGCCGGGAATTAGCTTTCGCCATACAATGAAGACACTCTCCTGAAAACAGGTGGAGCTTGATTTGAGCGTCAAGTTTCACCTGTTTTTCTTTATTAATGGTCTGACTGCCGCGACTTACGAAGATCCATTTTTTGTAGATCTTTCAAACTGGAAAAATGCGATCTTTTTTAGGAAAGTTGGTCTTGGCAGAAAAAATCAATCGCATTATAAATCCGCCTCTGCTGACTTCTGAATGAGTAAAACTCTCTCACTTCACTTTACTGATTCAGGCCTTCAGCGGGACACGTCCCCACGTGTCATATCTCAAAACCTACCACCCCATCAAAATTGATTTTTTTCCATTCATCTTTCCTTGAATCAGCTTGGCTTTTCCGGGAACTGTGATGCGTCGACCGATGTTTTCGATCCCCGGATCAATTTCACATCGCCTCGATGAATCGCGCTCTGGCAAATGTGATTCTATTCAGAGATCGATAAAGGAGCACTTAAGATGCCCATCTTCGTACGGGTATGCCTGCTTAGCGCAGTAACTTTATTCAGCATCACTCAGGTCGGTTGCCATCGCGGGCCAAACGCGCAGGTACGGCAGAGCATGTATCGCTCACAGCAACTCTATGATCAGAACATGGAGTTGGCCATGCAGCGTGATCAGTTCCAGCAGTCTGCATCTCTGTTGCAGCAGGAACGCGATCAGCTGGCCATGCGGGCGCAGACGCTGGAATCGAACCTCAACATTGCTAATAAGCGGCTCGACAATCTGAATGCAGAACGTTCAGAAATGCAACAGCGTTATGTCAGTCTCATGAAGCAGGCCAAAGGACAGCCCAGCCCACTGGATGGCGAAGCCACTCGTCGCTTCCAGGAACTGGCTGATAAATATCCTGACTTCGAATTCGATCCGCATACTGGCGTCAGTAAATTCCATTCTGACATCCTGTTTTCCTCAGGTAGCGATCAGCTCAAACCTTCGGCCAGAGAGATCCTCAACCAGTTTGCAGCCATCATGAACGATGGGAATGCGAAACGTCTGAACGTTCTGGTTGTCGGTCATACCGATGACAAACCGATCTCCAAAGCAGCCACACAGCGACATCATCCGACCAACTGGCACCTGTCTACCAACCGAGCTAACTCAGTCGTCCTCTCACTCTCGAAATTTGGAGTCAAGCAGGAACGCATGGGAGCCGCCGGTTACAGTATGTTCCAGCCGGTCGTACCGAATGCCAACGATTCCGCCCGGCAGAAAAACCGCCGTGTTGAGATCTTTGTGCTCGCTCCGGATGCCGTCGTTGCCGGCTGGGATCCGAATCCGACACTGTTAAACTAGTCGGCCCTTTCCGACGCTCCAAATCTTTGATGACTTCCCGGTAATGGCTCACCATGTGACTGGATGGTGAGCCAGCCGATGACTCCGCACATTAGCGGAACAGCCAAAGCAACTCCCACCCTGGTCCACAATTTGAACGACCAGCGTGTATCTTCAGCCGGCCAGAAGTCGCTCGGTAGAATCTGATCCGCTTCCAGAGCTCCTACGACCAGCATCGTACAGAGCGCACCTGTGATCCAGAACGAGATCTGTACGACAAATACCGCCTGACTCTCCAGTCGTGGCAGGTTCCCACAGAAATCTCCTGCGAGCGACATCCAGAGGATCAGCAGGAAGAGCCATTGTGCCCGCCCCAGGTTTGATCTGGGAATGAGAGCCAGCTGATGCCCCCTCGCCTGACAGATCGCTGAGCCAACTGCCACCGAAAGCAGAATTCCCACGATCAGAAACCAGAACATACCGGAAAGCCCGGCAAATTCGTCTGGCACCCAGCCCGCCTCCTGCCAGCGAAACACATTTTTATGCAGGTTCTTCCAGGGTAATACGATCAGCAGAAAGATCAAACCGATGAAGTTCATTCCCCTGGATTCCACATCTTCCCGAGGCGCTGCCAAAGCGATGATGGGCCGTGGTTGCCCATTCTCTCCCTGATCCGATCCTGAAGCGGTCTGTTGCCGTGCGAAAGTTTGTGCACCCCAGCCGATCCCGGCCCCCATAATCAGCCCGAACAGCTGCTCCATCCATTTCCAGTAATCCAGCCCCTGTAACACGGGCCAGGCACCGATGATCGACCACTGGGCTCTCCCCAGCATGTTCACAAAGTCCCCCAGCAGAAAACCAAGCCCTCCACACAGGAAGCCATAGCCACACCAGCGCAGAGCGGCCCGATTCTGTTGTTGCCTGAGTTCATATATCAGAGCCAATAAGACACCGACACAGCCGGCCCAGTTATCCCCTCGGGGCGGCGTCATGCGGAGTCCCAGCACGAGTGTCAGTAGAAAAAAACCGAGCAACCAACCGGTCGCCAGCCGCAGCATCAAACCACAGGGGGCGTGAAAGTCCGAGCGAGCGCGGTAGAGCATCAAACTGACCAGAGCAGCGGACCCGGCAGCCACCCAGTCCACATCATACGGGTTCCAGAGTTCGAACAGCCAGGAGGTCAAACCGCTGAAGTCCAGTGCCAGCCAGAAGAGCCACAGAAAGACCAGCGGAACCGTAAAACGCTCCAGCTCGGATCGCTTCAGGGTAATCGAGAGCGCCAGTATTCCGGCACCAATGCCTCCCCAGAGTGCTCCAATCAGAAACAGGCTGGCGTAGCCATAGACGACATCCGGAAGTTCCATTCCCGCGGTATAGCCGATCACGCGACCATAACTCATCTGTCCGCCGAACGACCAGCCGATCGCCCCGAGGAATGCCATCAGAGTGGACCGCTGCCACCATTCGGGCCTGTGCGAAGTAAGACAGACGGCCAGAGCGACCAGTGCTCCCGGGACCATCGCCCCGGCTTCATGTCCGTAATTCCCACGAAAGCCCCAGCCAACGGACATGGCCAGCGCGGGTAACAGAATCTGGCTGCAATGCTGCGCGGATCGCATACATCCCCCCAAATCTCTGATTACAGAGCAAAGTAGCTTTTGATTCCACTCAATACGCTGTCGACGGCCACTGAGGCCAGAATGAGCCCACTGATCCGGCTCACAATACTCGCCCCGGCATCACCAATCGCTTTCTGTATTGGTCCGGCCAGTAAGAGAAACCCGTAGGTAATGATCAGGACAGCCAGCATTGTAACCGTAGCGAGAAGCTGTTCGCCTACATGAAACCGGTGATTGTCCGTGATCAGCACCACTGCCATCATTGCTCCGGGAGAAGCAATCGAAGGAATCGCCAGTGGAAAAACCGCTTTATTCTGGTGATAGTTCGCACGATTCGATTCTTCGATCTCCGCCTCCGGCTTACTCTCACCAAAGATCATCGTCAGGGCAAACAGAAACAGGACCAACCCACCGGCAATCTGAAATGCGGCGAGGGGAATATCCAACTGCTCCAGCAACAGCTGACCGCCGACAATAAACAGAATCAGTACGAGTGCCGCAGTAATGATGGCACGCAACGCGATTTTACGTTGCACCGCTCTACTGGTCCCCGTAGTCACGGCGATAAAAACCGGAATACTCCCCACAGGATCGATAACCGCCCAGAGGTAGATAAAATCCTTGAGAATGTTTTCCCACATGAGAGGCTGCTGTCTTTCCTGTTACCCGGGGTCGAGTCAGTTATCCTGTTGATAGTGCGGGTTGGGTTCGGAAGGAATCGCCGCTTTGACCTGTTTCTGCCAGCGATGCAGTTCGTTTGTGAGAACTGCTGCTTTTTCCGGCTGGCTGTTAATCAGGTTCATAGTTTCGCCGATGTCACTGCGGGTGTTATATAGCTCCCGATGCCCGTCTTCAAAAAACTCGAGCAGCTTCCAGTCTCCCTGTCGGATGACCGAGACTGGCGTTGTACGAAATCGCTGCTGCATGCCCTGGTATTTTTGCAGATAAGCCGGAAAGTGCCAGAACAGAGACCGTTTTTTCAGGCTGCTTTGTGGATCTTTCAACAGGGGGACCAGACTTTCGCCGTCTAACGGATAATCTTGCGGAACCGGAATCTCCGTCAGATCCAGAAAAGTCGGGTAGAGATCCAGATTGATCACTGGTTCTTCACTGGAGCTTCCCGCCTGTGTCACGCCGGGCCACTTAATCAGCAGCGGTACACGGATGCCGCCCTCATACAACATCCCTTTGGAACCGCGGAGAGGTTTCATCGTGGTCGCGGGACCATAACCACCATTGTCCGAAGTGAAGACGACGACCGTGTTCTCTTCCAAGTTTTGTTCTTTCAGAGCCTGAAGAACACGACCGATACTGTCATCCATGCTTTTCACCATCGCCGCATAAGTTGTATGCTGATGCAGCTTGCCTGCAGGTTTGTCTTCAAAATGTTTCTTATATTCCTCTTTGGCCTGCAGTGGTGTGTGCACAGCATAATGTGTGAGGTACAGGAAAAAGGGAGATTCTGCGTTGTCTTTAATGAAGTTGCAGGCTTCAGCGGTCAGTCGATCTGTCAGGAATTCCCCTGGATCACCATTGGAGAGTTGCGGATTGCGATAGGGACTGAAGTAACCACCCCGCGGGCTACCCGACTGATTCCCGGCAATATTCACCTGAAATCCCTGAGAACGCGGTGACTTCCCGAGATGCCACTTGCCGATGCTGGCACACTGGTAACCTGCTTGAGAAAGTGTCTCTGCAATTGTCACAAATCGATCTGCGAGTACGACATTATTTTTAGCGGGTATGAGCTTGCGATAGCGGTCATTACCGCGTGCCGGATCGCCGACCGTGTAAACGCCATGTCGCGGCGTGTATTGTCCTGACATCAGACAGGCTCGACTCGGTGCACAGTTCGGCGCTGCTGCATAAGCCGAAGAGAATCGCATTGATTCCTGTGCAAGCTGGTCGATATGGGGTGTTTCGTAGAAGTCGCTCCCCATGTAGCCGACGTCACGCCAGCCCAGGTCGTCGATAAAAAATAAAACTATATTCGGTCTCTCAGGAGCAGCAAAGAGCGGCGTGAGCAGACCAGGCATCCAGCAGAACAGGCAGGCAAGAACCAGCGGGCGAAGCATCGGATTTCCTTCCCGGACGAAGATCAAAATGAATGGTTTTTCCTACGACAATGGTTTAGGATTGAAGCAGATTTATTCTAAACCCCCGGCGAACGGATGTCATTCCTTTAGCTGGCAATTCGAACCAGATATGGAATCACTCGCTTACAGCCCGAAGGAACCAGCATGGTAGACAAGATCAAAGTCGGACAGATCGGTGTCGGACACCCTCATGCCGGCGGTAAAATGCAGGCCCTTCGCAAGTCGGCCGACTATGAAGTCGTAGGCGTCGTAGAACCCGACCCACAACTTCGCAAGTATGCAGAATCGACGGGTATTTACCAGGGGCTCCCGTTTCTGACGGAAGAGCAACTGCTCAATATCGATGGTCTGCAGGCGGTCGCCGTGGAAACCGAGGTCCCCGATCTCTTGAGTACTGCGGAAACCTGCATCCAGGCGGGCAAACACATCCATCTCGATAAACCGGCTGGACTTTCACTACCCCACTTCAAACGAATTCTGGATCAGGCCGCCCAGAAACACCTGCTGCTGCAGATGGGTTATATGTATCGCTACAATCCCGGCGTGGTGCTGCTGCGAGATCTTCTGCAGAAAGGCTGGCTGGGCGAACCGTTTGAAGTACACACGGTCATCAGCAAGAAGATGGATTCCGCCAGTCGAACTAAACTCGAACCCCAGCCGGGAGGAATGATGTTTGAACTGGGATGCCATGTGATCGACCTGGTCGTGCAGATTCTGGGCCGCCCCGACAGCGTCACTGCGTTCTCACAGCATGCTTCTCAAATCGACGATCAACTGCAGGACAACATGCTGGCTGTGTTTCAATATCCCCGGGCACTGGCCACGGTGAAATCGAGCTGTAATGAAGTGGATGGTTTCAATCGACGTCACATTCTTGTCTGTGGTTCCGCAGGCACTTATCATCTCCAACCATTCGCACGACCGACGGCAAAACTGACTCTCGAGAAAGCCAAAGGCAAGTACAAAAAAGGGGCACAGGAAATCTCTTTCGACGGATATACCCGTTACCAGGATGATGTGGCAGACATGGCTCGAATCATCCGACGCGAAAAAGATATGGACTTTTCTTATCAGCATGATCTGGACGTGCAGGAAACTGTTCTTAAATCGGCCAGCCTGCCGATCACCTGAGTTGCAGATCCACTCAGTCCCGCTTGAGTTGACCGTAGGTATGCTGCGCAGAAGCGATCACGGTGACAGTCTCGTCGGTCTGCAGCAGGCGGCGGATCTCTGCTTCGTCTTCCAGGGGGATGATAAACAGATCCTCGACCCGGTCGCTGTCCGCCTGGCTTAACAGACAGACCAGCGCCCAGTCACCCGCCAGCGCCAGTTGGGTCGCAGCCACCAGATCCAACGGCAGTTTGTCACGGAGTGGTTTGATCGCATCCAGTGGTTCATGACAACTGGCCAGCAACTGCATGCCCTCACCAAAGTCAGCGTCGATTTGAGTCAGTAACACAACGCGACCATCCTGAGTCACCAGATTGCGGGCGGTCTCCAGGACGCTTCCCAGTTGATTCCACTGGTGCCCCGCTGGACCACTCTCTATAGCAACCAGGATCATCTCGGCTTTATATTCCGGTTCGACGCGCCAGACACGATCGAGCAGTTCCTTGCCTTTTCGAAATGCAGCTTCCAGGCTGCCAAATATAATGTCCGCAGCCTGTTGACCGCCGGCGGGAATGACCTGCAGGCTGTATTGCAATCCCAGCATCCAGCCCACTTCATCGATCAACTGCCGCAGGGGCCGACTGTCGGACGGAGTCAGCTCACGGTGCGACTGCCCTCGACTTCTAACGATTGCTTCCATCGAGGAGAAGCCGGGGTACAGCGAACTGCCACCCCCCGCATATCCGATGAGCGGATCGTAGCCGACTTTTTCGATCGGCAGAATGAAATCCGCTTCCAGCAGATGGCGGGAGAGGTAAATACGTTCGCCTCCTGTCGACGTGCCCAGATATCCGAGATCGTCTTGAGACTCAGGGTTGTGAACGACCCAGTTCGCCTGTTGCTGCAATTCGTCTGACACAGAGTTCTGAAGTTCCGATGCCCCGCCCTCAACATCAACGGAGGCCTGCAGAATCGTCAGATCTTCGATCGAAATTCCACATTTTAAAAGATACGCCCAGACGGCTTCGATGATGACTCCGGCTTCCGGTGCCTGCGGATCAACCAGAATGGTAATTTTATCTCCCGGTACAATGGCCAGATTGAGAGGCGGGAGTTCCAGCGGGCTGTTTAATGCCTGCTGCATCTTCTGCTTCACATCGGACAATGGTTCGGGTGACTGATGGTAGCAGATGACTCTTTCGGACGGGATTTCACATTGGAAATCCCCAGTCTGACCATATTTCAGTTCAATTTTGACAGTATCCGTGAGCGACACAACTTGATCCTGACTGACGCAACAACACTGGCTGATCCGATATGACGCGTCGAATCAGGGATTCTGGTTGTTGATTTAAGTGAAATCGGGTGACACACTGAAATGTTAGCGGTTTAGAGGTGAATTCTACAGGAATTGTGATCACAATATTAGAATAACATTGCAGATTGCGGTTCAGGAACCCGACCAGTTTCTTGAACAGCACCTGTTTTTTTCCGGAAAGGTCATCATGACAGAAGACGATCAATTAATGATTCGAATTCAAAGTGGTGACCAGCGCGCCTTCGATGAACTGGTGGAAAAATATCAGGGCCCCCTGATTGGATTTTTTTTCCGAAACACCCGCGACTCCCAGCTCTCTGAAGACCTGTCCCAGGAAACGCTGCTGCGGGTCTACAACCAGTCGTGGGATTACCTGCCTCAGGGACGGTTCCGGGGCTGGATGTATCGAGTGGCCCGTAATCTGATGATCGACAGCATCCGCCGACAGTCCCATGATGCCCTGATCAAAGCGTATACAGGAAAAAAACAGGACGAAGATGATTCTTTGAACCGACTGGCCAGCGAGGTCGTCTCGCCGGAAGAGAAGGCAAATATCAAGGAATTAGCGTTGATTGTAGATGAACTGCTGGGAACAATTCCTGAAGACCAGCGACTGACCTTCACACTGCATCATTATTCCGAACTGACCCTGTATGAGGTCGCGGACGTCATGGAAACGAACCTGGCCACGGCCAAAAGTCGTCTGCGGCTGGCTCGCGAGAAACTGCGGGAAAAACTGAAACTGATGGGCGTCACTGGCCCGCAACAAAATTAAGAAATCACGAACTTTAAAAAGATATGAACCCACCGGCAACCGATTGCGTTGGTGTGAGCGGGCCTGGGAAATCGCATCCATTTTCATCAATTAACTGAAACAGTACGGAGAAGAGGGGAATGAGCTATTTCAGCCGGCTCACTGATATTGTGACCTGTAATCTGACTCATCTGCTGGAAAACGCAGACGATCCCATTCAGGAAATCGAGCAGATCATAGCCGAAATGAAAGAAGGCCTCGCGGGCGCTAACCGCAGCGTGAAAACTGCGACCTCCAACGAACGGGCGATTCAACAGGAACTGGAAGAACATCAGCAGCAGATCTTTCAATGGAAAGAGGCAGCCAAGAATGCCCTGGCGCTGGGTGATGAAGCGGAAGCACGCAACTCCCTGGTCCGAAAACAGGAGATCGAAGATCTCAAAGCCGGCCTGGAACAGCAGCACCGGGCAGCAGTCGCAACCCGCGAACATTTGACAACCACGCTGCACGCGCTGGAAGCCAGACTGGCCGAAGCCCGACGTAAGCAGGTGGAACTGACACAGCAGGCAGGAATCAGCAACGCTCCCACCGAGGAAGTCACTGAGGCTCCGGAACCGGAATCGACGGTCACTCCCTCCCGCTCGGAGCAGATCGACTCAGAACTGGCTGAATTAAAGCGGGAACTGGGACAATAACAACAGGCCCCGTTCGCTGGCCCGGATTCGCGGTAAACTCCTCGATTTCGGCAGGCATCACAAATCCGGCATAACCAGTTAAACTGGTTAGATTTAGGATAACCGAACCACCTTCAATCTGGACAGATGGTTCGAATGAGAAATTGTTTCTGAAGAAACCGCCAATCAGCAAGAAGGTACTTGCAACAGACCGGTTCTCATTTAGAATAAAAATAGATAAATAAAGGGGTTCGGAAGGTTTGAGCCTTGAACCGTCACTATCAGCCATGAGGTTGGAGCGACCGGTGCGGCTGGCATTATTCACCGAACCCGTATCTTCTTCGCCAAGGCATTCGTCTACCGTTTTTCAGGTTTAATCGGACTGAAATTCCCGAGACAATTGTCCGATGACGAATAACACAACTTCATTTCTCAATTTACATCATTGATGTCGGAGTCGCGCCACCATGGCCAAAAAGTACCTGAACCTCGAAGAAGCAGCAGCGCAGCTGGGCATGGAAACTGAAGAACTCAACCGCCTGCGGGAAGCGGGCGACATTAGAGGCTTTGCCGACCGGGGTGCATGGAAGTTCCGTCTGGAAGATATCGAAGAACTGGGGCGAACCCGGCAGGCAGATTCAGATCCCGCCATTCCCCTGTATACCGAAGATGCGGACCTGGAAGACGACGACCTGTTCGACTCCGGAATTCTGGATGAAGAAGAAATCTCCGCTGAATCAGACAGCGTTATCGATGAAGATGAAGTCGGTGAGCAGGCAACTGTGATTCGGGGCAGTGTCCATGACGATGATGATGAGCCAGTCGAATTAAGCAGCTCTGACAGCGATGTACGTCTGGTGGTCGATGAAGGCGATGATCTGCAACTCGACAGCGAACCCGAACTGGTTGCCGTCGGCGAAGACTCAGACAGCGATGTTCGCCTGACCGACGATTCGGGCATCGACATGAGCAGTGACAGCGATGTGAAGCTCGTCGACGCCGATGCGGAACAGGACGAGGAACTCATGGATCTGGACCTGGGAAGTGACAGCGATGTGAAACTCGTTGCTGACGACTCCAGTCCGATGGGTAGCGAAAGCGACGTCGCCCTGGTAGGCAATGACGACCTGGAACTGGTCAGTGACAGTGATGTCGCTCTGGTTTCAGATCAAGGCGATGATTCTTCCATCCTGGCCGAAGACAGTGGCATCTCTCTGGCGTCGGACAGTGGTATCTCCCTGGCCGGCCCGCTGGACAGTGGAATCTCCCTCGAAGCAGCCGATGAAAGCGGAATCTCACTGGGAGGAGATGATGAGAGTGGCCTTTCTCTGGCCGATGATGAAAGTGGCATCTCACTGGAAGACGATACAGGCAGTGATATCTCGATTACAGCCGATAGTGGAATCTCACTCGAGCCGTTCGATGCCGAAGAGACCAACCCCATGATGGCATCTGGCGCGAGCAAAGATGCGACCATGGAAATTCCCGCGCTGGATGATGACGACGATAGCAGCTTCGACCTGTCTGCCGATGATTCGAACGCGGATACCAGCGTACTGATGCTGGATGATGAAGGCAGTGCCGGTGGATCTTCCGGATCCGTCATTCTGGACTCCGATGAAGATGGTGAATCCGGCATCTTTGATGAAGACGACGACTTCGCCAGCGACGACGGCATGTCAGATGTCTTTGATGAAGACGAAGATGACTTCGATGACATCTACGACGCTGACGACGACGACTTTGACGATTCATTCCAGAGTGGAGAAAGCCACGCCGAGTTTGTAGCACCCGCTTCCTTTGCCGGTGGACGTGGTGGTGCGATGGCCGCTCCCGAACCGGAGTGGGGGGTTGGCACCTTCGTCGCCCTGGGCTTCTCAACAGTGCTGATGTGTCTGTGCGGCGTCATGATGTATGACCTGGTTCGCACGATGTGGCACTACGACGATCCGTCCACATTCAGCTCGGCTCTGCTGGATACTTTCGGCGGCTTGTTCTAAGCTCGCAATCACACATGTGACATACATATACAGACCGCAGGTCACAGTTACCCTGCGGTCTGTTTTTATGCGCAGTTAAAGCTGCAAAGATAAAAACTTCCCCCTTCTCAGGAGATCAATCCGGTCTGGGTGGGAATCAGGTCAGCCAGATCGATATAATCAGATCTGGTAAGTTTCAAATCGCATCATTCGTTTTCAATACTATCTGGTGTCTTTATGCTGAACTGCAAATCGCTGCTCGTCTTTGTTCTCCTCGTTCAATTCTCCATCTCCCCTGCCCTGGCACAGGAACGTCAATTAACATACCGCGATCGACGTCCGCAGGAATACAAGCTCACCGCGCGGGCCAGTGAAATCGATCCCCGCGCCAAGGAACATCCGGAAATCGACTACGTGTTCGAAGCAAAGGGAAAAGTTCAGGACCTGGAACACGCCGTGGTCGATACACGGAAAAAACCACGGGGTAAACTGGTCATCTGGCTGATGGGATATAACAGCCAGCTGTTTGACGGCCTCTCGAAATTAGGTTTTCACGCAATTCAGGTCCATTATGCAAACCGCTGGTTCTCCAAAGTCTGTCGCGAGAATCCGGTTGGCGAGACCTGCCGGGGAAATGTGAGGCTGGAAGCTGCTACCGGCGAGGACTATAGCGATCAGGTTTCCATCCCGAAGCCCGATGGCATGAAAGAGCGGGCCCTGCAGTTCGTAAAATGGCTGGCGAAAAACAATCCCCAGGGAAAGTGGGACTATTACCTGACTCCCGACGGCAAAGATCTGCGCTGGGATGATGTGATCATGGCGGGCAGTTCGCATGGTTCTACCACCGCTGCCCGTTTTGCCAAGCATCAGAAGGTGAGCCGGGTCGTGATGTTCTGTGGTCCCCGCGATCAGTATCAGAACTGGCAGTCTCTCCCTTCAGCAACTCCGACAAACCGCTACTTTGGATTCTCCCATGTGCTGGACGGCGGTTGGACCGGCGACCATTACTGTCGTTCCTGGGAGCTGATTGGCCTCAATGAATACGGACCAATAGTCAACGTTGATCAGTCGAAACCTCCTTATGAAAATACACGGCGGCTGATTACCGACTTCGATGTCAAAAACAATACCCGCCGTGCCCATTCTTCCGTCGTCCCTGGTGGCAGTGCTGGTAAGAATGCGAAGGGCCAGTATATCCATGAAGCGGTCTGGCTGTACCTGTTTACGCATCCGGTCGACAAAGTTGGTAAGCCGGTTCCACTGGATCCGGGATGCGAGAAAAACCAGCGAGACAGCTGAGAGCTGAAACCGTGATTAAGGCCGTTATTTTTGATCTGTATGGGACTCTGCTGGAACTCACGCAGGATCACAGACCTTTTTTACAAGTGGCGAAACACTGTACCTCGCTGAGTGTTCAGGCAGCCATTCACAAAGCACTGGTCAATGACTGCCCCACTCTGGATTCTTATACCAGTCTGCTTCGGTTGAAGACACAGCTCAACCTGGAGCGACTGGAGCAGATCCTTGCTGATGACCTGCTCAAAGTGAGGCTCTTTCCGGATGTGCTCTCTACTTTAGAAAAGCTTCAAAGTCAGCAGGTGAAGACTGCGGTCATCTCCAATTTAGCTACACCTTACATCCGGCCCTTCGAGTCACACAATCTTCGCTCTCACTTTGATGTCGTTCTCTTCTCGTGTGAATGCGGTCTCTCCAAACCAGATCCTGCGATTTATCAACGGGCCATCCAGCAGCTGAATCTGGCTCCTGAAGAAATCCTGATGGTTGGTGACAGCTATGCTTCAGATGTTCTCGGACCTGAGACAGCAGGTATCAAAGGCTTTCATCTCGTGCGTTCGGGTGAAGACAGTTCAGCATCGGCTGTGATCTCTGGTTTGGAGTCACTGTTTGATTTTGTCTGACTGGAACGTCACGATACGAAGCTCAACTCTGAGGTAAACGTCCCCAGACCTGCACAATGCGGGGTAAGCCGGTGACGGTTCGCTCGTCTGCGGCAAATGCATTGAGTTCATCTACGATCTGGTCAATTTCCTCAGTGGATGCCAGTCCGTCTGCCAAAACCGCGTCGGCAATGTTCTCCATCGTCAAACCGTTGAGCAGTTTGACCTCACCAGTCAGTCCCGTGGGTTGCACGACTGAAACGTGAATCGATTCCAGTCCAGCATCTTTCACGAGCACAGGCAAGCGCTGCCCGATATGCGGATCACCGCCCCGGTTCTGAACGACAGTGCAATACAGTTCATAAAACCTGCGAAACGCACCAGTTTCCGGCCAGGCAAATGAACCACTGAAGTCGATGTCCTCCAGCGCCAGGATTCCTCCCGGACGTAACTGCTTTAGAAAAGAGCTGAGAACTGCTTCCGGATTGCTGAGATGAGTCAGTACAAAACGAGAATAGACGACATCATATTCCGGCGGACCTGCTGCACCCCGCACATCGACCTGACGATATTCCAGGTTGGATAAACCCAGGTCACGTGCTTCCTTTTGCGCGACGGAGAGTTTGGTTGCATCGAGATCAATGCCGACAGCCCTGCCCGCGGGAGCAATGCGGCGGGCCAGTTCGCGTGTCACGTCTCCTCCGCCGCAACCCACATCCAGACAGTTCTGACCATCAACCAGTTCCAACCGGTTCAAAAACGAGGAAGTGCTCTCCAACATGACACGTGACAGAACACGTAACCGTTCCCGACCAGGCAGACCACCTCGAATCGCATAATGGGGAGTCTTAGTCATCCTTGTGTCCATTCCTTTGTTGAATAGATTGAAATGTATTCTTATCAACTGCACGACGCTCCGCGACTTCTGCTGAAGTAACGCAAATTGTCGTCAGCGACTACCTTCTTATTGAGAAGAGGGGGGGAGGGATCCGTGCCCCAAGATGACTCACAGCGAAACTTCTAAAGTAAAAACCAGTAGAGCAAACGGTTAATTCCCACCAGCCAGTTACTTACATCAATTTCCCGGTACGCGCCACTTACAATCATGACGGCTGAGAATCAGAATACTCTGAATTTATTCAGAAAATCAGAAAAAACTATGTAGTCTACCTGCTTCATCTGGAATGTAGTTAGAAGGGGCCCTCTCCATTGGATTTGAGACACTGAAGTAGATCATATACAGGCCTACTGATGAATGAAGTTATCGTCAACAATGAGTTCTTTCAGCTGCTGTTACAGCATCAGGGGCCCTTACACGCCTACGTACTTTCCCTGGTAGGTAATACTACTGATGCCCGAGATTTACTGCAGGACATCAATCAGTGTCTGCTCGAAAAACGGGACACCTTCACCCCGGACAGTAATTTCCTGGCCTGGTCTCGCAAAGTTGCTTTTTACAAGATCCAGTCATACTGGCGTGACAAACACCGTAGCCGCCTGCTGTTCGACGACGAGTTACTCAACAGCATGTCCGAGACCATCGACAGCCTGCCCGATCTATATAACGAGCAGATCGAAGCCCTCAAATCTTGTATCAACCACCTGCCTGCTGAGAAACAGACCATGATGCAACAACGCTACGGGCAATTCATGCCTCTCAAACAAATTGCTGACTACTGGGGAAAATCGGAAAAAGCGATCAGCGTCATGCTCTTGCGGATACGCTTGCGGCTTCAGGATTGCATCCAGAAAACACTCTCTGCAAGGCCCCGCATCTGATGATCTCTGAAAACACTTCGAACTGGGAAGACCCCCTGCCTCGGCTGGTCGCTTTGTATTTCGATCAGCGGTTGGATGAGTCCGAACTGCAGCAGTTGCAGGCGCGACTGAAAACGGACCCGGACGCAAGAGTCTTTTTCGCTCAGTTTTCGATCCTGCAGACTCAGCTGGAATGGGTCTGCACCGACTCAGTCTCACCACGAGAAATGACTCATATTCCGGCCTCCTATCATACCAGGGCGCGTAACTGGAATCTGATTCTCTATATCTCATGCTGTATCTGCCTGGCGATCGGCGGACTGTTTTTCATGTATCTGACAACTCCCGTCGCTCACGTTTATCCAACCGCTGACAGCCACTGGGAATCCGGTTTGATCGCAGATGAGGAAACGCTGCTTTCAGGTTCGCGCAGACAGCTGTCGAGAGGTGCCATTGAAATTCGCTTCACTTCCGGATCGATCGTTAACCTGCAGGCACCAGCGCTGTTTACAATCCAGGGATCGAATGCGGTCTTTCTGGAAGCGGGAAAGCTGGTTGCCGACATCCCTGAAGCAGGACATGGCTTTACCGTGGAAACACAGTCTGGTCAGATCGTGGATCTTGGCACATCTTTTTCCGTAAACGTAGAAGCGGACCGAAACACGGAAGTCAAAGTCTATCGGGGGAAAGTCCAGGTCGCTGGTACAACAGATTCGCAAACTCCGCTCGAACTGTCAGCCAACCAGGCGGTGGAGATCGACTCCATATCCAGGTTAATCCTGCCCCGGGACTATACCAGCAGCGATTTCATCCCACTGATTGCCCGCGATTACAGCGTAGACAGTTTCAGCGAAAATGTTGTGTTTCAGGAACAGTTTCCGGATCAGATCGCCCGGGGAGAGTTTCAGCTTCTTGAACGAGATGGCACAGTCTTTCTCTTTCCCGAACTGAGAGAGATCCAACTCTACAATAACCTCAATGTCTCCATCAGCCAGCCTGGCAGCTACTGGTCCTACGAGCAGATAGAAACGGATACCGATTTTATCCCGCGGGGAATGAAAGTCGACTGCTACCGACTCTATTACGATCCAGCCAGCAACAAGAATGACATGCTGCCGGTAGAAGGCACGATTCACTTTCATCAGCCTGTGTTGGGAATGATTACCACCAGAAACCGGCTGCTGGAAACCGACCACATTCTCAATCCCCTTTGCCAGGGAGGCAACTGCCCTCAGATTAAACACCAGGAAATCGAAACCCGAGTATCAGAGGATGGCAGCCGCCAGGACATCATTACACTCTCCGAAGACCGCAAAACGCTCAACTTCAAACTATTCACAGGTACAAACTACATCGATGAATTCAGGGTGCTGGTTGCAGCTCCCTAGCCTCTGCGCAATGCGCTAGTTTTCACAGTCATCCCGGGTCGGCTATATCCATATTTTCACCAGTGAGCTGAGACTGTGAATTGCCATACCGAGTTGTTATCTACTTCATTATTCAAAGGAGTTTATTATGAAACCTGATCGTTCTGCTAAATACGTTCGAGGCTTCACATTAATTGAGTTACTCGTTGTAATCGCGATTATTGCCATTTTAATTGCCTTACTGCTGCCTGCAGTTCAACAGGCTCGCGAAGCGGCGCGACGCTCGCAGTGCAAAAACAACCTCAAACAGTTCGGTCTGGCGATGCACAACTATGCCGACACGCATAGTGTGCTGCCCTGCCTGAAGGGAGGCGCAGGCGGAGATGTATCCGGTGCAGGACTGTTAGACACCGGAACGGGCAACCGTAGCTGGATGAGCGGCATTGTCTTTCTGCTTCCCTTCCTCGACCAGGCGCCTCTGTGGAACCAGATCTCGAGTCTACCCGGTCAGGGAGGCCGACCGAATGATCCCAATTCGTTTCCACAACCTCATCTGGCTCTCATGCTCTGCCCCTCCTCACCGGTGCCACCACGTGCAGAAGGTGGACTGGCACCTCGCAGCTACTGCTTGAGCGTAGGGGACACCATCAATGACAACATCTCATCCAAGAATCCCCGCGGACCTTTCGGCTGGCTCTCAGACACCCGGATGCGTGATTTTCTGGATGGCACCAGTAATACCATACTGATGGCAGAACGAGAACTGGGAGGCACCGGATCCTTTCTGGGGCGTGCTGCCGCTTCCATCTCCAACCTGGACACGAACCCCGCAGCCTGCCTGGGTACGATTTCAGGGAACACCTATAACGTCACCATGGACGGTCATCGGATGGGTCAGCGCTGGGCCATCGGATATCCGTTTTACTCCGGGATCACCACGGTACTTCCGCCGAACAGTCCTTCCTGCTCTTCGAGCGGACACCAGGGATGGGGCATCTATTCTGCCAGTAGCTTACACACCGGAGGCTGCCATGTGCTGATGGGCGATGGTGCGGTACGCTTTGTCAGTGAAAATATCGATTCCGGTTTCCCCTCTGATCCACAGGTTACGACCGGTCCCAGTCCCTACGGTGTCTGGGGGGCGTTAGGAACCATGAGTGGATCGGAAACCATCGGAGAGTTTTAAATCTCTACTCAACACAACAAACAGAAAGGATAGCCATATGAATCGCATCTGGAAACAACTCTTACTCAGTCTTACCCTGATCTGCACTGCCGGCCTGACTATCGGTTGTGGTGACGACAGTGGTCCTGCTGATGCTCCGAAAGAAACGACTCCCGAACCAGGAGACACCACACTTCTGGAACAGAGCCTGTCCGGTCAGATTTCCTGACACTGTTTCAGAATGCTCAAGACGCCTGCCTGATTCTAATCCGGCAGGCGTTTTTTCCTGGAAGTAAGATCGCTGATCGGTTCATACAAGTCGGTATGAGAGACCTGTAGAATTGGTGTGTCGCATTCAGAGCTGTCAAAGCAAGAAAGAGTTCAACCAGCTTGAGCTCTTGTTTGCGGCGGATTCTGTTCTTGAGAATTGGGATTCTTTTCCTTACGAGTCAACTGTGGTGAATTGTAGATGAGCCAGAAAGTAAATCCCGACTCCCAGATAAAAAAATCAGGTAGCTCAAAACTGAGAACTTGTTTTGGCTCAATAGCAGAATGGCATACAACAACAACCAGTGCGCCAAAAATAGGGAAAGCAGCAGATAACTGCCGTACCATGGAACATAGGGAGCGACAGAGTAAAGCTGTTTCAAAGTGCCTCCCAATAGCACATTCGAATACAGCAGGTGCTCATCAGGCCCCTTGACCGTTCCATATCCGGAAGCAACCAGCGCCATAACAGGGTCGTCGTTGGTGTCATAAGAGGGCGTCATCAGCAGAAGTGTCAATCCAAACAACAAGATCACAACACCTGCTGCGCAACGCGCCGGTGACTGGCAGTACCAGTTCAATAGAATGGAGATTCTGGATTGTTTTTCCTGGGACGACATCGGCTACCAGTCGAAAGTGAAATAGCAGGAATAACAGAGAATACCCGATACAAAAGAAAAATATATACCAGTTTCACTGCGTCGGGTTATAACAATAATTCGGATTAGAGATCTCATGCATCCGAAAAGAACGCCGAAATCCTCTAGAAAAGCCCCCTTGAATAGCAGTAACCTCGTTAGTCTCACCGTTTCGAATTACGGGGAACCAGCGCTGAGCAAATGGCACTGTTGTTGCTATTTATAGTTCATATTTGACTCAGTTTCGCAAATCATGATCGGCCAAGATGATAGTGCATCAGACCTCGCCAGGCGTGATGTACATATTTGGATACATTTTGTATGGCGTCGTTAATCCCGTTCAACAAACCGTTTTTTGCTGGTAAAGAACTGCATTATATTGCCCAGGCAGTCACGCTGGGAAATATCTCTGGAGATGGTGATTTTGCGCGGCGCTGTGTGGAGATTATGCAACAGCGTTTCCACGTTCATAAGATCCTCCTCACACCGTCCTGTACGGCGGCCCTGGAGTTGTCAGCCATGCTGCTGGAGCTTCAGCCTGGCGACGAAGTCATCATGCCATCCTACACTTTTGTTTCGACGGCCAACGCCTTCGCACGCATGGGAGCGAAACCCGTGTTTGTCGATATCCGTCCCGATACACTCAACATGGATGAACGACTGGTCGAGGATGCGATTACCGAAAAGACCAGAGCGATCGTTCCCGTACACTATGCCGGCGTCGGTTGCGAAATGGATCTTATCCTGACAATCGCCGACAAATATGGACTGCGTGTGATTGAAGATGCAGCGCAAGGCGTGAACGCCCAATACCAGAACCAGTATCTTGGTTCGCTGGGCGACCTGGGTTGCTACAGTTTCCATGAAACGAAAAACTTTATCTGTGGTGAAGGAGGCGCAATCTGCCTGAACTCAGAGGAGTTCGTCGACCGGGCACACGTTCTGCGCGATAAAGGAACCAATCGGCAGGCATTCTTTCAGGGACTCGTAGATAAATACACCTGGTGCGACATCGGTTCTTCTTTTGTATTAAGCGAATTGAACTGTGCGTTCCTCTATGCACAACTGGAAATGTTTGGCGAGATCAATCAGAAACGTCAGCAGATCTATGAGCTCTACAGGCAGAGCCTGCAACCACTCGAAGAAGCTCAGTTACTCCGTCTGCCCCGAATTCCGGAGGACTGCGTCAGTAATCATCACATGTTTTATGTTCTGCTCCCCAGCAGAGCGGTGCGGGATGGACTGCTGTCTCATTTGAAACAGCAACAGATTAGTGCCGTCTTCCATTACATTCCCCTGCACACTTCCCCCGTCGGACAGACATGGGGATATCGTGAGGGAGACTTACCTGTGACGGAACATTGTGCGGCGTGTTTGCTGCGTCTCCCTTTCTACTATGAAATTTCAGTTGAGGAACAGAAACGAGTTATCAGGGATATTGAACATTATCTGACGGGATCGGCCAGACATCTGGAGAAATCAACTCTATTTGAAACGCCCGCGGAAGACTCTTAACTTTCCCTGTTAATGATGCGCGGTACACACACCAACTTTTCACGTAGACAACGTCTTAGTAACGAAAGCAAACACAAAGTTTCAATCCGCCCTGACTAATTGGTGTCGCTATGTTTGAGAAATCCTTGAAGCAAGCAGATGTTGAGGCACAGGCGATCTGTCTTGGCATGTTCCGTATCTGTTATGCGAGCGTGTTCTTCCTTGAAGTTTGCCATCTGTTTTACTTTCGTCACCTGCTACTGGACCCGGTTCCCTTTCTGCAACCTGCACCGGCATTGCTTAATGTGCTGCTGATCGTCTGGCTGGGAACCATTTTGTGTGTCATCGCTGGTTATCGGACGATTATCAGTTGCATGTTGAACTATCTGTTTACGGTTATGTTTCTGGGGCTACTATTATATCCACTTTTTGAATATCACGTGGATTATGTCTACATCGGAGTTAATTTCCTATTAATGCTGATGCCTGTATCAGACCGGCTCTCTCTGGATGCAAAACGAAAACAAAAGAAGAAGCAAAGTAATTACTTGAATCGTGATTATTCGATTCACATAAGTGCTCTCATCTTCGTGGGAATTGCCCTGGTTTATGCAGATTCGGTTTTCTATAAATTTAAATCTCCCATGTGGCTGAACGGACTGGGGGTCTGGCTTCCTGCTTCGTTACCTCAAAACTCCTGGTTTACAGTCCCGCAGTTCATTCTGGATCAGAAATGGTTAATGTTAACTCTGGGATATCTCACGCTCTGTTTTGAAACAGCTTTTCCTTTCCTGATGTGGTGGAAACGCTCTCGACCAGTTCTGTTTGTCATAGGTGTTGGATTACATATTTCGATTGGGATTGTTTTTCCCATTCCTCTATTTGGCCTGACCTATTTTGCCTTGTATCTGCTGTTAATCCCGCCTTCAATTTGGAAGCGTCTGGATCATTATCTGAAGAAAACACAAGAGGTTCCCATTGCTCTCTCTGAGAGTCTCGATCACAGCTCACAGACAATACCAATATCATGGAGGACCAGAGAACAGATCGCCTTCTTCACAATCTGCTTTACAGCATTTCTGCAAACCTGTCTGATCATGGGGCGAACGACAGATTTTCCTGAATATTTTCATTCAACAACAGTTAAGCGGGTTGCCAGTCTTGTATCAGGTACATGTGCTGCAGTTCGCAAAGCCATATATACTCCGAGCCATATTTTACTGGGAATTTCGGATCACCAGGTTTTTGTCGATGATCATTTCAAGAATTACAATCGACTCTATTCAATCCAGTGCATCGGACCAGAAAATAAAAAACAGTTATTACCCCTCACAAAAGACACTGGAACCACTGGGACATACTCGACAGGTCGTGTCTGGGCGCTTTGGTGCTTTCGAGTTAATGGATCAGGCATTCCAAGGAAGGCTTTTGAGAATGGAGTTAAAAAGATAACAGTTTTCTGGGCTTTTCAGAATAACGTCTCGTTAGACGATGTAGTCTTCGAAATAGAATCACGACCGGTACGCACCCCTGTCCAATGGGAAAAAGGCTATCTGACATCACAGAAACGTATAAAATGGAGGACTGTAGCCACGGCATCATGGAAGCAAAGGCAGTTTTCTGTCCAAATATCGAGACCGTCGAAACAGAAAGTTTCGGAGACTGAAAAGAGTGACACAAATGCAATTATGATTGATCGTGGTGGTCCGAAATGAATTGTGTCATCTTACAACCGGCCTTTATCCCATGGAGAGGATATTTTCATCTGATCCAGAAAGCAGATGTATTTATATTTTACGACGACGTTCAATTCGACAAACATGGATGGAGAAACCGCAACCGCATCAAAGGCAGCAACGGTTCCTTCTGGCTGACGATCCCTGTCCTCACGAAAGGTACTACATCACAAGGCATCAAAATAAAAGATGTCATCATTGACAACCAGCAACGCTGGAAACGTAAACATCTGGCTTCGATCGAACAGGCATATTCAAAAGCACCGCACTACAAATCATTTAGAGACGCAATCCAGGAGATTTACTCAATGGATACTGAGTCGATTTCCAGTTTCACGATCAATGCAGTCATCATGATCAGTGAATTACTTGGGATTTCAGATGTCAGGTTTGTTAAATCATCAGAATTATGCGTCACAGGCGACAAAACAGGACGTCTGGTTGAGATTGTAAAAGAAACTGGCGCAGATCACTATATTTCTGGGCCTTCTGCTCGCGAATACATTCAGCAGGACCAATTTCATGAATCGGGAATTACCCTGGAATATATGGAGTATAATTATCCTGAGTATGAACAGCTGCATCCACCATATGATCCACAGTTATCCATTCTGGATCTCTTATTCATGAAAGGCCAGGATGCTCACAGATATATCTGGGGATAACACATCCCGTTCAATATTCATCCGCACTACTTATCAAAGTCTGTCGGATCGCAAAGAAAATTACGACATCGGGTTTCCACGGCCTGAAATCGAGTTCCATTATTCTGGTTAGAGACCTAATGAGTGAATCTTTAGAATTGTCAATTGTCGTTCCTGTCTATGAGTCTGCCGAGACACTTCGAGGCCTCTCGGAACGACTCGTTGCTGCTGCATCTCAGATTACTGCCTCTTTTGAAATCATCTTTGTTGATGATGGAAGTCAGGATAAGTCCTGGCAGGTCCTGTCAGCTCTCATTTCTGAAAACCCTCTAATTATTAAAGGATTACAGCTGATGAGGAACTACGGTCAGCATAATGCGCTGATGTGTGGTTTCAAGCATTCCAATGGCAGAATTATTGTAACACTGGACGATGACTTACAAAATCCACCAGAAGAGATGTACCGACTCTATCAATACCTGGAAGAAACCGGGACAGATGTGTTATATGGTTTACCATTCAGAAGAAATGATGGATCTTTCCGAAAGCTCGCTTCAATACCAATACAGTTTTTTATTCAAAAGTCGATTGGGTTACCTGGCCCTGTCAGTGCGTATCGCTTGATTCGACGGCCTGTAATAGATGCGATTCTCTGCTATAAATTAAATTTTACATTTATTGACGGTTTGATCAGTTGGAACACCTCACGAATCTCTTATTTAGAAATCGAACACCAGCCTCGATCACGTGGACGATCTGGATATTCAATCCGCAAATTATTATTGCATGCATTGAACATTATCACAAATTTCTCAATTTTTCCTCTTCAGATAGCATCCGCAACCGGCCTCGTTACATCACTACTGGGTCTTTCGCTGGGAATATTTTATCTGATTCAATACAGCATTAATAATATTTCTGTCCCAGGATATGCTTCGACGATCATTGCAATTTTGACTTTGGGAGGCCTGCAGCTTCTCGCATTGGGAATTGTAGGAGAATACGTAGGCCGGGTGCATTTAAACATAAATAGCAAACCTCAATACACGGTACGAGCAAAGAACCTCCGGAATGAGAAGTAATTCTCTTTTTCCCACACAGGAAAGCCAGGCCCATTCATTCAATCTATCACACTTATAATCTGAACCAGCCCGGAGGTGATATTGATGCCCCTGCCTGACATTAGACGTGTAAAAGTCAGCCGTCTGGCTATTATCGGTGCTGGAGATCTGGGTTACAGTATTCTCAGACTGGCAAATGATATCCCTCAGTATGACCCAGTTGGTTTCTTCGATGACACCTGCCAGAACAGTTCTGTTCACGGCCTGCCACTGTTGGGAGGTCTGGATTCGATAGAGACGAAGTGGAATCAAGGAGCTTGCGACGCAATGGTGATTGCCATTGGTTACCGCCATATGCAATTTCGCAGAGAGCTCTATGATCGACTTGTTTCACTCAATATCAGACTTGCTAATATTATTCATCCCTCAGTAATTCTGGCTAAAGATGCCTGCATAGGCTCAGGCTCAGTCCTCTTTCCTGGGTGTATTCTTGATGTAGGCTCTCGAGTGGGAAACAACTGTATTTTAAATGCAGGAGTCACCATAGCCCACGATTCAGCAGTAGAAGATCATACAATCTGTGGTCCAGGCGTCACGCTTGCCGGTTTTACTTGTGTGCAGCAGAGTTGTTTCCTTGGCACTCATACTACCATAATCGACCATATCAATGTTGCCCCGAACATTACTACCGGTGCTGGGACAGTCGTGATTAAAAATCTAACCGAACCAGCACTTTACGTAGGGGTGCCAGCACGAAAACTGAAGCCGAATATTAACTGAAACAGTTTTTTGTGGTTCTGTTTTCATCTTCCATTCAAACTCTGACCGGCCTTTTCAAACAGGCACATATTTTGCTACCAGCAATTAAATCATGTGGTTATGTCCCAATTTCCTGCAACACAGATGAGTATCAATGCCTACTCATGTTATCAAAACAGAAATGATCAGAGTGATTAACTGGTGTTACAAATCCACAGGGATTTGGACACTCGGAATTACAATTTGTCTGTTTGCATTAACATTCCTTCTGATCACTCCAGCCTATGACCAGCCAGATGACCCTACAATGGCACTGGTTGCGTCAGGATATGGCAACGTAGATGGACCGGATGAACATTTAATCTACTCCAATGTGCTGATTGGGTTGATCTTAAAGCAATTGTATCTGACAGCACCACTTGTGCCCTGGTACGGAGGCTATTTACTGTTGATCCAGTTTCTGGCTCACTGGATATTGCTTTATGCCTTGTTGCTGTCGCTCCGCGATTATCGCTGTGTTCTGGGTTACCTGCTTTTTTACCTGGTGGTGGGTGTCTACCTTCTGACGCATATTCAGTTCACGACAACTGCATTTCTAATTGGGATGGCTGGTCTGTCGGTAATACTAGTGAGTCTGTTTCTGGACTCAAAAGGATCCCACTGCCGCTGGCTGAAGTGGCTGGGGGCTTTGTGCCTGATCATCTCCAGCCTGATTCGATTTGCCTCACTTCAAATGCTGGTTCTGGCCAGTGCGCCTTTGATCCTGGTTTGTGTATTTCATAATTTCAAAGTGATTAATTTGAAACCGTATCTGGTACCGGCAGTTGTTGCCATCATCGGAATTTCAAGCTGTAAATTTTACGATACACACTATTATCAGCAGGATGAAGACTGGAGAAACTTCATGCAATATCATGCTGCAGCTGCACAAGTGAGTAACAATGTCCTTGTTCCATATACAGAAGAAACCCGGAAAGTTTTTGATGATACAGGCTGGAGCCACGCCGACTATCTAATGATTCGTGACTTCAATTATCTTGATCCGGACACGTTCAGTTCAGCAAACCTAAAAAGATTTGACAAACAAAAGAATGCCACTAATCTGCGGAAGCACCCTCAAGTTTTGCAGGCTCGCGTGAATGCATTTAAGAATTTATTTACCAATTCAGTTTCAGTGATCTCTCTCATTGCGGCCATCTTCTTTGCATCTCTTAACCAGAAAAACTGCTGGCAACGATCTATCGTCAAGTGGCTGCTGATGTGGAGTGCTCTGATCATGTTAGGGTTGATAATCTACAAGAAATTACCAGAACGAGTATTTATCCCTTTAACTGCGTTACCATTCTACCTGTCTCTCTTGCTAAACCTTCCCGATCTTTCCTCGCAGATAAAAAATCAGAAATTCAAAAAGCATTTTGTATTTCGGACGGGAGTCCTGCTTCTTTTCCTTGCTGCAACAGCCTCTGCCTGGGGACAGGTAAAACGATCAGACCTGATGGTGATGGGAAATATCAGATTTAAGAATGATTTAAAAAATCTGCAAGAGAGTTGGCCAGACAAAGTGTTCCTCGCGCAGTGCAGATTTCCAGTTGATTTATTTCTGCCCCTCGATAACCAGTCGGAAATTCAGGGAATGAAGTGGCTGTACCTGACAGGGAGGCAGAAATCACCTTTATTTCAACAGAAAATGAAAGAGTATGGAATTCATTCAGCTTATACAGAACTATATGAAACAGATCGTCTCTACTTAATAATGCTTCCCAGATTTATTCCTCTGTTCGAATCCTATCTCAAACAGCATTACGACGTTGATCTGGAATTCAAAAATGTTTACTCGGGGAGACATTTTCAAGTTTATCGTGTCAGTACCTCTGCAAGAGATAAGAACACGAATAATGAAATGGAGCACTCCGCGATTAAAGAGTAACTACCGGGATGTGGTTTTCGGAAGTGATCGTTATTAAATCGGCTGACATCGATCGGCAGACAAAACGCCCACGTCCACAACATCTATGGAGAGATCAGAAGGGGGGGGTAGCATGCTACCACCGCTGACCTGCGTGTGGTTCACAGTTACCAGATCATTCACCTCCAATGATTAAACTCGAAGTCTACTTCCATGCCTGGCGAGGTCCACAACAAAAAAAGGGCGGCTGGTCTGAGATCAACCGCCCTCTCGCAGTTTCCATTTTCAGTTGCTGAAAATTCTTCTGGCGTCTCGTTTACTAGTTGCTACAAGTCTTCGGCTCTGGTGCAGTGCAGGTCTTGGGTGCCGGAGCCGTACAGGTTGGCTGCGGGCAGCAGACGGGCACTTTACGACAGACCTGTCGCGGTACACAACGTGTCTTGGTTACGCAGACGGTACGCGGAACACATTTGGTCCGGGTCACATACCGTGTGCAGCAGACCTGCTCACAGGTGGTGTAAGGCACTTTGCGAGTACAGGTTTTTTGCTCATAGGTGCAGGTTGTGTAAGGAACCTTGCGGGTCCGACACTCTTCAACCATGGTGCAAGTGGTGTAAGGAACCTGTTTCGTTACGCATTCTTCCTTCCAGCAGCAGGTGGTGTAAGGCACTTTGCGTGTCCGGCATTCACGTACCATTTCGCAGGTTGTGTAAGGCACCTTCTTGGTCCGTGTTTCGCACTCGTAACGCACGCAGGTGTAAGGCACCTTACGGGTAACGCAGCAGGGAACTCGCTCACATACGGTGTAAGGAACCCGCTCGGTTACACATTCGCGTTTGTAAGTTGTGCAGCAGACTTTCTTGGTGACCGTCTTGGGGCACCAGATGCGTCGGCAGATGGTAGTGCCGGGGCACTGTACTTTCACTGTTTTGCAGCAACCGGGTTTGTAGACAGGGCAGCATGAGCTGCAGTCATATTCCCAGGTTCCTGGTTCACAGACACATTTTTCTACAACCGGACCGGGGCAGTGTTCGGTAACCGTCTTCCATTCACCACAGCATACTTCAACATCGTGCCAGGTGTGGACAGGCTTGCAAACAGTGCGACAGACATCGCGGTAGCAGGTCTTGTAATTGGTTTTGTAGATCGTGCTGCAGACTTCACGGTAGTGAGTCTCGCAGATCGGACGTCTGACGGTGTAGCAGACATCCCGGTAACAGGTGTTGTAAACCGGCTTGCAGACTGTGTAGCAGACGTCCCGGTAGCAGGTATTGTATACCGGTCGGCGGCGTTTGCAGGTCACAGTACGATAGCAGGTCTTGTAAACGGGACGGCAGACTTTGTAGCAGACATCCCGGTAACAGGTGTTGTAGACCGGCTTGCAGACCGTGTAGCATTCATCACGGTAGCAGGTCTTGTAAACATTCTTAGTGTATTGAACGGGAACTTTTTCGCAGATCGTATCGTAGACTGTCTTCTGACAGGTATAGTTCTGCTTTTCCCAAACGGTTTCAGTGACGGTTTTGTAGCAGGTACTTGAGCACTCTTTGGCAGCACAGTAATCACCACAAGAAGTACATGCTTCTGTAGGACAACACTTATATCTGCCTGCTCCCAGGTAACCTGCCTGGGCTTGCTCCCCAAAGCAGGCCATAATCAAAGCGGCCGCCAGAAGGGGAATCCAGGTTGCGTGTTTCATTGGTCTATTCCTCTATTTGTAATTTCAGCAAACAAAATTGAAATCTGGAAACAGTTAGAATCTACTTCGTCAACTGAAACAGCCCCCCTTCACTGAGACCGCCATTTCTCCGCATCTTACTGCACAACCTCTTCTACTGAGTCACGATAAACCATTCGATCACTACAATCGTTACCCGTCACGATGCGTTACATCCCTTCAGTGACTCTCAGGCGAGGATCCATGGTGGAAAAATGACCTAAATCTTCTCCTGACAATCTTTAAAAGTGATCGAAGAGAGTCTTTATAGACTCGATGAATGCGAGACAGCCTGTTATCCTCAATAGACCGGACGCGTCATTCCATCATTAGTTCAACAGATAAAGTGAGAGATTTACATGAAGTTTGCCATTTGTCAGGAAATGTTTGTCGACTGGGAGTGGGAAAAACAATGCGACCTGATCGCGGAGATTGGTTATACGGGCATCGAGCTGGCACCTTTTGCTTTTGCCGATCATCCATCGAAAATTACTCAAGAAGAGCGGGCCTCCCTCAAGAAAACAGCTGAGGACCGCGGGCTCCAAATCTTTGGACTGCACTGGCTTCTGGCAAAAACCGAAGGTCTGCATCTGACCACTGCTGACTCCGAAGTTCGCAAAAATACTGCCGCTTATCTGGTGGAGTTAGGGAACCTTTGTGCCGATCTGGGCGGAGACCTGATGGTCTTCGGTTCTCCATTCCAGCGCAACATCGAAGAAGGCATGTCGCGCGAACAGGCTTATCAGAATGCAGCGGAAGTTTTCCGCAACTGTCTGCCGGCGATCGGCGAGCGCGGGGTTCGCATCTGCATGGAACCGCTGACTACCAAAGAAACGGATTTCGTGAATACCTGTGCGGAAGCCATCGAGTTAATCGACATGGTCGGTGCGGACAACTTTGTTCTGCACCAGGATGTCAAAGCGATGGCCGGTGCAGAAACAGAATCGATTCCGGAACTGATTCACAAGTATGCTTCGCGGACGGGTCACTTCCATGTGAATGACACCAACCTGCTCGGACCTGGAATGGGAGAGACCGACTACCATCCGATCTTCAAAGCGCTGAAAGAAACGAAGTACCCCGGATGGATTTCAGTTGAAGTGTTCGACTACAAACCGGGCAGCGAACACATCGCGCGCGAAAGTTTTCGTTACATGAAAGAGGTCTGGGAAAGCGTCTGAGAGACTCAAAACAAGCGATCGGGCAAAAATTTTTTTGAAAACGTGAAAATATTTCCGGCCCTTTTTTCGCGTTGTTTTGCCAGACAAACGAGACTCTATAAACATGCAGTTTAAGCATGTCAACTGAGAAACAAAAAACAGAAGAGATCGGTTTCAGTCTATAATAATAGAGCGAAATCGATCTCTTGTTTTTTATCAAGCCTGTAATATACGTCGCACCCCGTTTCTATTTTTCAGCGATTCGTTTTTAAACGCTAAGCACATCGCAGTTTACAACAAGCTGGAAAAAGGCTTTTCATATCAGAATTGGCTTGCAGAATTTTACGAAATATTTACGATGATGCCCAATAATTAGATGTAAGTCCTTAGTGTGTAATGAGTGTCAATTAAAAATGTGTTTTGATTGAATTTACACACACCAATAAAGGGGATGAACATCGGAGTTTGTCAAGGTTGACAGACTCACTTCTTATTCGTTGTGGCAGACCTTTGCCGACTTATAGCCCGGAGCCAGCGGCAAGGCAGCCCTCGTTTAACTCTCAAAGGAGGATTTGCGGTGGCAAAGAAAAAGGCAAAGAAAGCAGCACCTAAGAAAGCAGTAAAGAAAGCTGCACCAAAGAAAAAAGCAGCCCCTAAAAAGAAAGCAGTGAAGAAAGCTGCTCCTAAGAAGAAAGCTGCTCCAAAGAAAAAAGCTGCTGCTAAAAAGAAAGCCGCCCCAAAGAAAAAGGCAGCTGCAAAGAAAAAAGCAGTTAAGAAAGCTGCTCCAAAGAAAAAAGCCGCTAAAAAGAAGAAGTAATTCTTCTGCACTTAGCTGCTGGAAACAACAAGCCATAACGAGTAAGAAGCGATCGGTTATTTCGATCGCTTCTTCTATTTCCCCCCTGAGTATTTCACGCCTCTGTCTCAACAGAATCTCGCCTGGATTCATCCCCACACACAAAATATTCATTTGTATATTATTGTGTCACATATGCTGTTTCACTGACTGCAGTTAACGTTACAATAATTAGCCAGAACGTTTGCCCCAACTCTGCAGTCTGAAAGCAAGCCGGCATTGAACAGCTCCCCCAACGTGACCTCTGTCAAACCCAGGCGCAAATTATGGCGGACCCGGTTTAAACTGGCGCGCAACATCCTGCCATTTGCTTCCCGTATTTCGTATGCGGAGGTCGTTCCTGATTCTCCCATTGATGGCGAACTCCAACACTGGGGTGAGGTCATCTTACTCTCAGACCTGGTCGCCGTTCTGCATCGTGATGGAACCATCACCCGCAGAGCGCATCACATCGCCAGTCTGCACGCCAACGAATCGTTGTCTCAATGGGACGAAGTCTTTCGTTTTTATGATCGCCAGACAGCGCTGCATAAAATTCAGACCGCGAAAGTTTACCTGCCCGATGGCAGTCAGAGAAAAGCCCGCAAGGTGGTTCAACCGTACGGACAGATCGCCGTCCATTTTTATCCTCTGCGTCCCGGGGTAACTGTCGAGCTGGAAGAGCAACAGGACTTCTTCACACCAGACCGGATCTCGGCCTGCATGTGGGGCCAGGAGTACCTGCAGTACTCGATCCCCTGTCAAAGACTGCGTTGCACGATTGCCGTCGCGGAACCCTTCGAGCTGCAGTATGAATTACATCAGACGAACCAGGAACCAAGCTCCTGGAAACAGGGAACCTATCAGGTCTATCAATGGGATCTGCAGGCATTACCTGGATATGAAACTGACGACGCCACGCCTCATCCTCGAGACGTCATACCCTGGGTCGACTTTACCACATTGACCAACTGGGAACCGATCGCGAGGTTCTATCGGCAGGACCTCGAGCCTCCATCTAAAATCCCGTTACAGATTCAAAAACTGTCGGAGGATCTGACGCGTGAATCAGATTCAACTGAGGATAAAATTTACGCCCTCTATAAGTATGCCTCTGATGATGTCCGTTATGGCAGACATCCCAACGAACTGGCTTTGGAAAAAACCAGGGAGGTCGGTTCGATGCTGGAGGATATGCGCGGAGACTGCAAAGACAAATCATCGTTACTCGTCTCCCTGCTCAGGCACCAGGGAATTGAAGCTGAGGTCGCAGTTCTGCTGACACGCGCGAATGGAACAATCCCCTTTCTGCCTGGAGCTCGCTTCGATCATGCGATTGTCTGCGTTACCGATGAGCAGGGAGTCAGACTCTGGCTTGATCCTGCCGGCGGCCCGATGACTTTCAAAGATCTGCCTTATAATGACCAGGGCATGCAGGCACTGTTGTTAAATCTTCCAGCGGGAGAGCTGACCACCATTCCCTGCGGCGGTCCGGAATCTCATCAGGTACATCGGCAATGCGAGGGGAAACTGTCCGAAGACTGCAGCTATGAGTTCGTCACCAATGTCTCAACGACAGGTGACACCGCCATGGAATTCCGTCTTCGCTACATCAACCGCAACGAAGAATATCAGAGCCTGACTCTGGAACGGGAACTCGCGTCTTCTCTGACGGGAGCCCGCATCGATGCTCCTCTGTTTCACAACCTGACAGATCTCTCGCAGCCGGTTACCTACTCCTGCAAAATGACACTCGATCAGTGGGCGCGCAAAATTGAAGACATCATTCTGTTCCGGGTTCCCTGGATCGGGGCGATGCACACGGTGGCTCTCGTCAACGTGCAGAAACGCAACTCAGCCTTGCAAGCCCCCTGGCCAATCCGCTTCTCAGACCAGCACAGCATCGAACTCCCCCCTGGTTATCATGGTTATGGACTGCCTTATGAACATCGATTTGAATGCGAATGGGGTCGCTACGAAACCTCCATCTATGAGGAAGATTCTCACCTGATCTGCCACCGCCAGGTAGACCATTTGGGAGGCATCGTCCGTGAGGAGCAGTATCTGGATTTCAAACAATACTGGGAACAGTGTACCCGCGCGGATGCTCTGGATGTTGTGCTCATGAAAAAGCCGGACTGAACATACACACAAGTATTTATTGATCTGTTCGTGGTTAGAAAAGTGCCAGGAAAAGTCAACGACTTTCTGAACATGGAATCCAGAAATGGTGTCAGTCCGTCACAATGAGCCTATTCTCTCATGGGCAACCTGTTAAAATAGAGAGTAGGAGAGGGGAGGCTTTCAACTCTGGAGAAATCCAAAGCTGGGAAAGCCCAGCCCCAAATGAACGCTCCATCCTCAACGAATATAGAAAGTGGAAACTCCTTGGCGGATCCTAAACGAGAAGAACTACAAGTCAAAGCGAAACGAGCCATCCTGGTCTCGGTCATCTCTCCTTCGAGTCATATCAATAAAGAGCAGGCCCTGGATGAATTAAAGGGGCTGGTCGAAACGGCGGGTGTGAAGGTTGTAGGCACCCTGGTACAGAGTCGCGAAAATCCTCATCCGGCAACCTGCCTCGGTAAAGGAAAACTGGCTGAGCTGAAATCAATGGTCAAACCCGTTGATGCCGAGTTGATCATCTTTGATAACAATCTGTCCCCTTCTCAGGGACGAAATATTGAAGAAGAGACTGGTACGATCATCGTGGACCGTAGCGAATTGATCCTCGATATTTTCGCAACCCACGCCAAAACCTATGAAGCGAAACTGCAAGTCGAACTGGCGCAGCTGCTCTATTTCCGTCCGCGTCTGAAACGCTTGTGGACCCACCTTGAGCGTATCGAAGGGGGTGTGGGTGCTGGTCGTGGCCCTGGTGAAAAGCAGCTGGAAACCGACCGTCGACTGTTGGATAAACGCGTGGCTGAATTGAAGCGTAAACTGTCCGAAGTTGAAAAGCGTCGCGAGCGCACTGTTTCCAATCGATTCCAGCAACTCACGGTCTCGCTGGTTGGTTATACCAACGCGGGAAAAAGTACGCTGATGAATGCGCTCACCGGCGCGGACGTCTACATCGCGGACCAGTTGTTTGCCACGCTGGATACCCGTACGCGACGCTGGGAGCTTCCACACTGGGGAGAGATCCTGCTGAGTGACACGGTTGGATTCGTTCGCAACTTGCCTCACCATCTGGTGGCCTCATTCAAGTCAACTCTGGAAGAAGCCCGGCAGGCTGACCTGCTGTTGCATGTGGTTGACAGCAGCAATCCGGAAGTGGAGCATCATATCAAAACCGTTAACAGTGTGCTTGAGGAAATCGGCATCGACTACTCGAACGCACTGCTGGTATTCAACAAAAGCGATAAGGTGGAAGACCGCTCCAAGCTCGATGTCCTCCGACTGAAATACGAGAATGCAATCACCGTCAGCGCGGTATCTGGTGAGGGACTCGACCGACTCTCCCAGGCAGTCATCGATCGACTGGCTTCCGGCTATGTTATTGTCGAAATCGAAACCCCCGTCGGAAACGGCAAACTGCTCTCTCAACTCGAAGAGCATTCGCTGATCCTCTCACGGGAGTATTCCAGCGACGACACTCGCGTTACCTACCGAGCCCGGATTGCACGTCGCTTTCTCCCCGTGCTGAAGAGCAGCGAAGACACCGAAATCCGAATCCATGATGACGGGGACCAGGGAGCCCCGAATCAGCTACAGCACGAAGAATCCATCCACGAGGTTTAGTTTCCTCACGCGTATGCTGTTCAGGCAGAACGTCTCAGTCAATCTTCCCGCCGGCTGGCGACAGTCATTGCAATCGGTCTGGCGGGCAGGGTATCATCGGTAGAAGGGCACGTCATCGACAGTCGGAAAGTTTCTCCTTCCGATCTGCATGCTCCCCCCTTGACCGTTCTGATTTGGACCTTCCCCTGCGACTGACATCCTGAGAGAAACTGACGAAACTCATACGCGATGAAAAAACGATGGATCTACGGCGTCATCATTTTCCTGTGTCTCACTTCGATTGGCCTGGCCATTGACTGGTGGACCGCTCTGCCTGAAGGCGAACAGGCAACCTACGTCGGTCGTCAGACCTGCTTCGAGTGTCATCAGCAACAGGCAGAAGAGTGGAAAGAATCTGACCACGACCTGGCGATGAACCCTGCAACTCCCAAGTTCGTTCTCGGCGATTTTGATAACACCGAGCTCGAACATTTTGGGATCACCTCCCGCATGTCCCGGGTGGACGACAAATACTATGTCACCACCCAGGGACCTGATGGCGAGATGTCCCGCTTTGAGGTCAAGTACGTCATCGGCGTGCATCCCCTGCAACAGTATCTGGCTGAACTCGAGCGCGGCAAGATCCAGGTCCTGCCGGTAACCTGGGACACAGAACTCAAACGGTGGTACTACGCCAGCCCGGATGAACCCTTTGGTCCGGAAGACCCCCTGCACTGGACCGGCTCCGCCCAGAACTGGAACCACATGTGCGCGGAATGTCATACCACGAACTGGGCCAAGAATTATGATATCGCCACCGACACCCATCATTACTCCTTCTCCGAAATGCGCGTCAGCTGCGAAGCCTGCCATGGCCCCGGATCGATTCACGTGAAACTGGCCAACTCGCATTCGCTGTTCTGGGATCGTCGCTATGGCTATGGCCTGGCGAAACTCAAAGGTGAAGACGCGACCGCGCAACTGGAGAGCTGTGCTCCCTGCCATTCTCATCGGCGGCATGTCTCACCCGGTCATACTCCCCTCGACCGCTTCCACGATCATTACGCTCTCTCACTACTGGAAGGTCACCTCTACCATCCCGATGGTCAGATCGATGAGGAAGTCTACGTCTTCGGATCGTTCACCCAGAGCAAGATGTATCGCAAGGGAGTCCGTTGCACAGACTGCCATAATCCGCATTCATTGAAATTGAAATTCGAGGGAAACAAACTCTGCACCCAGTGCCACCTCGAGGCCAAATATGACGTGCCCGGTCATCACCACCACAAGGTTGGCAGCAAGGGAGCCGCCTGCGTGGAGTGCCACATGCCGACCAAGACCTACATGGGAGTCGACCCTCGCCGGGATCACAGTCTGAGAATTCCCCGCCCCGATCTTTCAGTCAAACTGGGAACCCCCAACGCCTGCAACCAATGTCATACGAAAGCGGACGAGACGCCGGAGTGGGCTGCGAAGAAGGTCGATGAATGGTACGGCCCCAAGCGGCGCGACGACCCGCACTAT
The DNA here is from genome assembly GCF_008329715.1 of Gimesia chilikensis. Lineage (GTDB taxonomy): Bacteria > Planctomycetota > Planctomycetia > Planctomycetales > Planctomycetaceae > Gimesia > Gimesia chilikensis. Next base: position 65,502 of record NZ_VTSR01000005.1, read on the forward strand.
GGTGAGATCCTGGCAGCAGGTCAGGCTGGCAATCCGGATGCAGAACGCGCGCTGATCAAGTTGACCCGGGAAAAGGAAGTCGGTCCCATTGTTCGGGCAACTGCAGTCTCCCTGCTGGCCTCCCGATACGATACCCCCGAAAGTCGCAAGGTTGTCGAGCGGTCTCTGAAGTCAAATGAAGAGCTGGTCAGGATGGCGGCGCTACGTGGATTCGAAGGCTGGAACCCGCGTTCGGAAGCCGAGGCCAGCCGGGTGGGCAAGCTGCTCGCGGAAGGACTGACGGACGACTCGCGCGGAGTCCGGACGGAAGTCGCCCGGATTCTGTCTTCGCTGCCCATCATGCCGAATACGGATTCGAACCGGAAGGCACTCGAACGGGCACTCAAAGATTACAAGAATAACCTGCTGACCGATGGGGACCAGTCGGGCTCTCACATGAGTCTGGGGATCCTGTATGCCAACGAGGGTGACCTGAAGAAAGCGGAAGCCGAGTTTCGTCTGGCCATCAAACTGGCACCAGCTGTAGCGGGAGCCCGGTCCAATCTGGCTCAGTTACTGGAACAACAGGGGCGCACTCAGGAGGCGCAGGAACTCAGATCTGAAGAGGTCGAGTTGCTGGCCCGCGATGCTCGTCTGCTTCCGGACAATGCCCTGCTCCAGTACCGGGTGGGCCTGCTCTATTACCTGCTAGGTCGGGAGGACGAGGCGGCGTCAGCCCTGGAGAAGGCGTGTGAACTGGAACCGCAGTCCGCTGACTTCCGGTTGATGCTGACTCTGCTTTACGAGAAACAGCAGAAGTGGGAACAGGCACTGGACTCGGTCAAACGCTTGATCCAACTGCAACCAGAGAACCCCACCTTCCGACAGATCCAGATGAACCTCCAGCAAAAAGCAAACCCGCAAGGCAAGTGAATGCCTTACGGGCCTGTTGAGTTTCACGTGACTCTGAGCTCTGCGATCAGGCCGACTTGCGGAGCACTCCTGTAATCCGCTCGAAGGTATCGTTCGAATCGAAGGGAATCACAATCTGACCGGACTGTTCGGTCTTGAGTTTGATCTCCACCTGGGCTCCCAGAATTTCCCGCAGTTGCTGCTGCAGGTCAATCAGGTGATTCGTCATCTGGGGAGCATCGGCGGGTTGCTTCGGTTTGGGATTCTCAAAGGGAACGGTGTCAGCCTCACCTTTGAGGATCTTCCGCACTTCTGCTTCAGTCTTTCGGACCGAGAGGGACTCGGACTGAATCTGCTCACAGAGCGCGACCTGTTTATCGTTATCCAGGCTCAACAGGGTCCGGGCATGACCGGCTGAGATCTTCTCTGCCTGGAGAGCCTGCTTGACGGGTTCCGCCAGATCGAGCAACCGGATCATGTTGTTGACGGTCGAACGGTCCAGACTCAATCGCTGTGCGAGCTGCTCGATCGTACTGTCGAACTGGCTCAGATAGTTTTTGAAGGCCTGGGCCTTTTCGAGTACATTCAAATCTTTTCGCTTGAGGTTCTCCTCGATCGCGACTTCACAGACTTCGCGTTCTTCCAGATGGAGCACCCGGCAGGGAACCGTTTTCAGTCCCGCTTCACGGGCTGCCTTCAAACGTCGTTCTCCGGCGATCAGCTGGTAGGCACCATCGAACGGACGGACCAGCAGCGGTTGCAGAATACCGTGTTGACGGATACTGCCTTCGAGTTCCTTGAGGGAGTCAGCTGCGAAATCCTGACGAGGCTGATACGGATTCCGTTCGATCAGATCAATGTCGATCTGGTCGGAGGACTCAACTGGTGCCGGATTCTCTTGCGAGTCTGCACCTGCACCGTCCTGATTATTTTCTGAATCTGGTTCTCCCCCACGCCCCAGCAAGGCGTTCAAACCACGGCCTAACCGTCGACGAGGGACCCCAGGATTTTCTGATTGCTCAGCTGCCGGATCAACTGGATTCTGGTTTTGATCTTCCTGATTATGATCTTCCATGACCTTCTTCTCTTATACTTAAACTGCCTGACAAAAACGGGAGATTGAAACGTGGCGCGGGATTTTATTTCGAATGGCTATTTGAAGCAAGAGGGCTTTGCGGCAGAGCTGCCTTCCCTTGGGCCGGTGTTCCACGTGGAACACCTGTGTTACCACGCTTACCGGACACGGTAAAGGCGGACCGATTCCTTCGCAGATTCATCTGGCAGCTGCGCCTGATTCAGACGGACCAGCAGGCTGGGATCATACTCGTAGGACTGGACCAGATCGAGTCGGTCTTGAGCCTGGTCGAACTGCTTCACAAACTCGAAGTCGCGCTCCGCGTGTGGCCCCGCAATCAAATAGACAGGCATCTGGGGTGGCAGCGAATTCAGAAACTGGAAGTCAGCTACCGGACCGGTCAGTTGATGCCCCCCTGCTTTAAGATTGAAGAACAACCCAGGCTCGGCATAGATGTAGAGAATCGCTTCATCCGGGTTGGCGTGTTCCTGCCGGAGGTCTGCCAGTATCTGACGAGAGATCGACGCCAGTCCGTTTCGAGGTTGCCAGCCAGCGACCGACCAGGGTCGCGCGATCAGAATCACAAGGAGGGCGACACCCACAATAGTGACTCCCCCCAAGATTCGCGCGGGCTGAGTCTTCAGCTCACCAGATCTCGATAAGAGTTCGCAGAGGGAGCAGCCTGCTCGTGACTCGAGCCAACCCACCAGCGCGGCGGTACCTAACCAGGCAGAGATCATCCAGGGAATCGTCAAACGGGGATAGGGATGGTAGAGTGGCGTGGCCAGTAGCAGACCACAGAACCAGGCCGCCAGCAACCAGGCTGCCAGCGGTCGGGACAGTCCTAATGAATCATCTCGGGAATCGGCTGCTGCCTGAGATTTCGATCGCTGTCCCGACATGCAGAACAGCTGCTGCAGAATTCCGATGACAGCCAGGATGGCGAGGACCGGGGTGATCCCTACCAGCCAGCCCCCCAGTAAGGGGAGGCCTGCCAGGCAACCAACCAGCATCGTGTTCCACGTGGAACGCCCACCTTCCTCATTCTTGTTTTCATTTCCGGAGTGAGTTGAACTCACGCAACCGACATGGAGTGCCAGCAGGCATCCCACCAGACAGACCAGCCCGAGGCTGATCGCTCCGAATGGTCCCTCGAGCAAACGCAGGTTGAGGAGTTGTCGCGTACAGGAATCGAACCAGCCCGAGAAGCCGACAACATACCGACTATGATTGGCAGCGACGACGGAATAGCCTCCCCACTTCTGCAGCCCGATCAATACCGGCGACCAGACAACCATAGCCGTCAGAGTAAATACGACAGCGCGGGTCAGGTAGCTGGTGAGAGGGAGATGGTCACGGCGGTAGATCCAGAGCCAGGGAACGATTCCAGAAAAGCCGATGGCCAGCGGGAGCCAGCCGTTGTACTTGACTGACCACCCCAGGCCGATGGCGACACCGGCCAGTACCGGCCACTTCCAATCGAGTGAAAGCCAGCTCCGCCAGATGAGGTAGACGCTGAGCAGCAGAAAGAATCCAAGTGCAACATCCGTCAGCGCGGTTCGCGTGTAGAGCAGATGCAGGTCGCTGCCTCCCGCAAGGAGTGCTGCCACCAGTCCGGCGGAAGAACCAAACCAGGCACGAGCCACCCACCAGATCAAGAGCACAGTCAAGACGCCCAATAGCAGTGAGGGGAGAAACACACCCCACACACCGCTGCCCAGAAAGATCATTGACCACTCGATCAGAAACGGCAGCAGAGGCGGCGCGTAAAAATAGCGGCCTGGATACTCGGCCCCCTGCTCAGCGGAGAACCAGAGATTGGATGCATAGACGCCTTCATCGAAATGCTCGACAGCCACATCGGAGAAGAACATCACCCGTGCCAGACAGGCGACCAGCAGAACGATCCCCAGCAGGATCAGCTCCAGTCGGGAGTATGTGGCGGAGGGCTCTGCTGTCGGTTTAGGAGAAGGCACATCGAACCTTTATGAAAATGGTGATCAGTGATATCAGTACAAGTCACCAAATTCTACAGGAAGCAGGTCGCTTTGCCTATGAAACCGAGCAGCCCGTCAATTATCATAAACAGAGGCAGGAATCCGGTCAGCCAGAGGTATGACCAGATTTGCCGTATTGGTATTTTGCCCCACAGGCCTACAATTCAAATAGCGAGCTGATGATAGTTCTGTCGTGACGACAGAATGGTCTGCATGCGATCCTCATACTTCAACAGAACATTTGAAAGAAAAGCGAGATTAAGCAGATGAGTACTCCATCCAGTCTGTACGATGAAGCAGTCAAAACTTACGAGAGTGGGGACGTGGAACAGGCGGTCGAGAAACTGAAGGAAGTGCTGGCTCAGGATGAAAATTACGTTCTGGCTCACTCAGCTTCCGCGGTCTATTACCAGAAGCTGGGAAAGTTTGATGAAGCCATCGAGCATGCCAAGAAGGTCACCGAACTAGAACCGGAAGACAACTTCTCCTACCTGCAGCTCTCCGTAATCTGTCAGCGATGTGGACGAATCGCGGAAGCAGAAGACGCTCTGGCCAAAGCCCATTCCATGGCACAGAAGAAATAGTCGCGACCACTTCAGCACGACGAAAACAAAACAAGCTCTCATCGGTTAACCGGTGAGAGCTTGTTGCATTTGGGAATCAAACGTTTGGCTATTCCTGGATCACACGAAACGGCGAGTCGAATTCAGTTGCAGCCGCCGGTTCAATTGTCTCGGCAGACATCTGTTGAAACGGGTTCTCTTCTGCAGGATCCTCGGTCACCATCGCTGGTTGTTCTTCGAATGAGATTCGTGCAGGCTCAGCTGGCACGAGCTGTTTTCGTGAACGAGGCTTTTCGCGGCTGGCGGTCTGAATCTGAGAGCTGCTATCCAGACGAGCCACTCTTAGTGAAGAGGTTGCCTGGAAGGTGCGACCATCCTGAGATTTCATTCTCACCAGGAGGGTCAAATCCTCGCTGGCGGGGGCACTTTGCCAGGGGAGTTCGAAGCGGAAACCCGAACCAGCAAAACCTGAGTACCAGTGAGAGCGGACTTCCTGGCTGTCGAATTTCCAGATCCCGACGCGACGCTGATTCTCGGGTTGATTCAGATCGACCAGTTCCAGTTCGAGATCAGCGGGCAGTTTGACGGTCTCGCCATCCACATCATGCGGCGTGATGACGGTGGTCCAGAGTTCGTCTCCCGGCTTGCTGTCGAGATCGACTCCCCCGGTCAGCAGGCTGTTGACTTTGACGCCCGTTACCCGAAACAGCGTCTTGGACTGCTCGGGCAGCAGGCCACCGTTGGACGATTTGGCCAGCTGCCTCTGCATGGACTCAGACTGCTCGCGGGCAGACTGCAGCGCCTGCTGCGATTCTTTGAGATCTCGCTGCAGAGCGAAAATGTTGTCTTCCTGGTCGCGCAATCGCGCTTCAAGAAGATCCGTATTGCCGCGACCTCCGCACCCGGAGAGGGTGAGAATCAACATCAACGACATCCATGTCGTAAGGTATTGCTTCATTGGAAATCAATTAAAACAGAAGATCCCTCTTCTGTCTCCTCTTGTCAGAGTTAAGACTATTCTTTGGTTCCGGGCAGATCGAGGTGCTCGAGCACGTTGTCGATCAGTCCATAGGCTTTGGCTTCCTGGGAATCCATGAAGTTATCCCGGTCTGTATCCTGCTCGATTTTCTCGAGTGTCTGACCGGTATGATGCAGCAGAATCTCGTTCAGACGCCGCTTCATTTTCAGAACTTCTTTGGCATGAATTTCCAGATCGGTAGCCGTACCCTGCATCCCGGCGAGCGGCTGGTGAATCATGATGCGGCTGTTGGGCAGTGCGTTGCGTTTGCCCGGAGCACCGGCTGTCAGCAGCAGAGCGCCCATACTGGCGGCCTGCCCGATACAGTATGTGGCCACGTCACAAGAGATGTATTGCATCGTATCGTAGATGGCCATCCCGGCAGTCACTGAGCCACCGGGAGAGTTGATGTAAAAGTGGATGTCTGCTTCAGGATCATCAAACTGCAGAAACAGCAGCTGAGCCACCAGGCTCTGAGCTACCTGATCGTTGACCTGAGAACCCATCATAATGATACGATCCTGCAGGAGACGACTATAGATATCCATGGCCCGTTCATCGCGGCCATTCTTTTCGATCACATAAGGTGTTAGGACCGTCATGTAAAACTCACTTCAATTGATGGTAGATTGATGTTGGATCGTCATGGGGCAGCATGTCTGCCGACGTCTGTTTTATTTCTTGTCTTTGTCGCTGGTATCACGGACCAGAACTTCATCGACCAGTCCATACTCGACCGATTCGGCTGAAGAGAGGAAGCGGTCACGGGAGGTATCCAGGGCGATTTTTTCGATGGACTGACCAGTGTGATCGGCCAGAATTTTATTCAAAATTTCCCGGGTATCGAGGATGTCCTTAGCCTGAATTTCGATGTCGGAAACCTGACCACCCACCTCACCGTAAGGCTGGTGAATCATCATTTTGGCGTGCGGCAGAATATAACGTTTGCCCTTCTGTCCCCCGGCAACCAGGATCGCTCCACCACTGGCAGCCAGACCAACACAATAGGTGGCGACATCACATTCGATGAACTGCATCGTATCGTAAATGGCCATCGTGGATGTCACAGAACCACCGGGTGAGTTGACGTAAAGATGGATGTCTTGGTGGCGGTTTTCGGACTGCAGATAGAGCAGTTTCATCACGATCAGATTCGCACTGGCATCATTAATGACGCTGTCCAGAAAGATGATCCGGTTGTCCAGCAGAAGGTCACCAATGCCCATCTGGCGCTGCTGGGAATAGCTTCTGGCACGTTGATTCGCCTGAGTCGGCATCTGCCCTGATAAGGGATCGAACATGATTGTATCCTGAGATGTAATAGTATGCTTTAGTGAATCGTGACGAGGTTAATTCTAGTTAACGCTCACATCTGTTTGAACCAACGACTATCGCTGCTGCTGGAAAAACCGTCAAGTTGCAGCCCGTTATTTTCTCTGGCTCGAAGCGGCTGAGACACTCCCCTGTCTGATCCCCAGGCAGGCGCACAGTCACTCCTATTTTAGTTTCTGAGTTTATATTGTTCCTTATCCGATTTCCCCTTGTTTCGTCAAGAGACGTTATGTGGAGATCCACCTGACGGTACAGTGCTTTTAACCAGACACCGCTCTCATATCAAAAGCTTAGGGGCGCACCCCACCAGCAAAAAGTGTACAGGACAACAGATTGTATTCCACGACGTAAAAAAACACCAGAGACCATAGAATCTCTGGTGCAATGAGTACAAATCGAACGGCGAGCAGTCAGTCGACATTCAGAAAAATCGCCAGTCCCCCTGTTTTATCAGAATCCAGATTGGGAGACTACATCCTGACCGTATCGTAAACCAGCGGGGGTCAGCAGGCGGGCATAAACCCGTGGATCCATCTGCGGTGACAATGATTTCCCACTCCCGTCACACAAGACTACATTCACAGCACCACTGGGGTGTCTCGAACTGGGGCGCCAGGCTTGCCCTTCCCCAGCGGAATAGTTCGCGTTGATTCGCGAATCAGAGTGGTCCGTTTTCAGATTAAAATCAGCCGGCAACTTCAGTGTGAAACCAGTCAGAATCCCTTCCACATCGACTCCAAACCCCAGATCGCCGGTATAGATTGATGACCACTTTCCCGCCTGCAGGTTTTCTGAGAGCATCAGAGTCTGCGTCATTCCATCAGCTGCTGCGATATAATCGAGCGTCATGCCAGACTTCCAGGGCCGCCAGAATACCCCCGAGGCAAACTTGACGGGCAGGTCGGTGTCATTCTCGGGATCAGAATCAAATCCGCCATCTGGACTGTCCACAACGTGAGACGTATCTGCTGATGAATTGTAATTGGACGTCACATATCCGATGTTCGCACAATAAGAGAGCCCGCCAGATTTCACCGTATCAGGATCATCCGGGCAGACAAAGATCGGAATTTGAGCCGCGTTGAATCGATCGAGATCTGCTTTCGCACGCAGTTGGGCCGCGGACGTCTCCCCTGCCGCGACATAGGCAGCCAGTTCCCAGCGTTGATAAAACGCGACCTGATCCAGATATGGCAGGGTCATCACAAACAGCGACATATCATCATTGCCAGCATTTTCACCAGCACCATGAATCTGGTTGGGACTGACCAGCGGAGGCAGATACGCATTCGCCTCGGAAGAATAATTGATCACAGCCAGACCGACGTTCCTCAAATTATTGAGACAGGAGAGGCCTCTGTAATTATTCCTTGTCCGCTGAATCGCGGAGAGACTGAGTGATCCCAGCAGCGTGATCACGGCCAGCGTGATTAACAATTCGACCCAGGTAAATCCCCGCCGCTGGGAGCTCTCATTTTTCCGTTTCCCGCTCTGCATTTCACACTCTCGATTCCCGATTTGATCAGCTCATATCAGATTGGATTTGGACACCTGGATCAGAAGGAAGAACCATCCACTTCTGTCTGGCCATAACGCAGCCCTGTCGGAGTCAGTAGTCTGGCATAGACAGCAGGGTCCATTTCAGGCGTGAGTGATTTACCACTGCCATCACAGAAAATGACATTTACTGCACCACTGGGATGGTTGGAACTGGGACGCCAGGCCTGCGATTTGGGAGCACTCAAATTCGCGCCGATTCGCGAATCGGTCCCCGCTGTCGTGTTTTTCAAATCAAATACGATCGGTAAAACGAGTGACACAGATCCCTTCGGATAGACGCCCTGCATATCGATGCCAAATCCCAGACTGCCTGTATCGGTCGACGACCAGTTGCCTGCCTGAAGATTTTCAGAGAGCATCAAAGTCTGGGTCAGTCCATCTCCTGCCGAGATGATATCAAGTGACATGCGAGTCGAATAAGGGCGCCAGAAAACTCCGGAAGCGAACTTCACCGGGATGTCTGCAATCGTTGTCACGTCGCCATCCAGCCCGCCATCGGCGCTGTCGGGACGGTGCATCCTGTCACCTGCAGTATTATAATTAGCGGTCACATAACCCACATTGGCGACATAAGAAAGCGCCCCTGGCTCATCGTTCAAGGGGTCATTCGGGCAGACAAAAATCGGGAACACCTGCTTCTGTAAATCTGCCAGGATCTTTAACTGAGTATCATCAGCATCAAATCGCGCTGCCTGAGTCGCCGCCTGATCCCATCTTAGTCTGAACATGACCGCATCCAGGTAAGGGAGCACTGTGATACACCAGTTGACATCATTCTTACCTGTATTTGCGTGAGGCACCGTCACCAGGGACGGATCCAAATTTGTTTCAACCAGCAGAGGCAGATGTGAATTAGCGCCTGATGAATAATTCACCACTGCCAGTCCAATGTTTCGCAGACGATTCAAACATTGTACTTTTCTGGCAGCGAGTCCACTGGTAGGGACAGCAGGAAGAACTAATGCGAACAGGAGGCAGCTGACTACAATCACAACGACCAGATCTGTCAGCGAGAACCCCCGCCGCGAAGAATTAGCACTCATCCGCTTCATCTCAATTACCTCCTGAATCCGGGCTAAATCATTCCTGATCCATAAGGATCACGCTTCGGCCCGCTGCAAGTAGCCTGGATCAGAAGGAATCTTCGTCAAGCTCTGACTGGCCGTTTGGTTGTCCCGCTGGAGTGATGAGTCGGGCGTAGATTCCTGGATCAATATCTGGGCTTAGCGATCTTCCACTGCCATCACAGAAGATGACATTCACGACACCACCGGGGTGATTTGAACTGGGCCGCCAGGCCTGACTTTTTTTCGCGCCGGTCTGGGATCCAATGCGGGAGTCCGTCGAGGTTGTGGCATTCTCCAGAGTGAAATCCGTTGGCAGTGTGAGTTGAGTTGTGCCGCTGGAATACATGCCCTGCATGTCGATGCCAAAACCGAGACTGCCGGTGTCGGTGGACGACCAGTTGCCCGCCTGCAGATTTTCTGAGAGCATCAGTGTCTGCCTCAGACCATCCCCTTTCTGGGAGATGAAGTCGAGTGACATGCGGGATGTATAAGGTCGCCAGAAAACTCCGGTGGCAAATTTCACCGGGATGTCTGCTGTTGTCTTGATGTCGCCATCCAGCCCGCCGTCGGCACTGTCGGGACGGTGCGCTCTGTCAGTCGCGGTATTATAATGAGAGGTTACATAACCCACATTCGCGACATAAGAGAGTGCCCCCTGTTCTGTGTTCGCCGCGTCGTCAGGGCAGGTGAAGACGGGGAAACGTGTCGCATTCAGATTCGTCAGTAACGAAACCGCTTCTGCATTCATCGTGGCACTGGAAGCCTGGCTGGCGGTCTCATCCCAGCGCTGGCGAAAACCGATGTTATCCAGGAAAGGCAGAATCGTTGTGCACCAGGTGAGGTCATCATGAGTCGCCTGTGGATTGGGGGCATCCTCGGTAGAAACGCTCATATTCGGATCCACCAGCAGCGGCAGTTCCGCATTTGCTCCGGAGGAGAAGTTAACGACAGCCAGGCCCACGTTTCGCATCCTATTCAGGCAGGCTATTTTTCTGGAGGGAGCCCGGGCGCTTTCCAGCGCGGGTAGAGTCAGTGCCACCAGGATTACAATAATCACGATCACCACAATTAATTCGGTCAGTGAGAAACCGTTTCGCTCCGGTCGTTTTGTTTTTTGAATCTGCATGCGAGTGCCCCTTAAAAGAAATGACAAAGAGAGGTGTCTCGTGCGCTTCTAAAGTCTATTCTGAAACAGACGAACAGAAAGCACACGCCCATACAGTATGCGGTCGAGATATGAAAAAAGCACCAGAGACCCGCTGATCTCTGGTGCCCGTTTGTTTGAACCGATTTGAGAAAATGACTCAAATGATGGTTGCAGGATCAGTCTTCAGATTAGAAGGATGATCCATCAACAACAGCCTGACCATAACGCAGACCAGCAGGTGTCAGCAGACGAGCGTAAACGCCACCATCCATCTGTGGTGTCAGTGATTTTCCACTGCCGTCACAGAGGATCACGTTCACAGCACCACTGGGATGGTTTGAGCTGGGACGCCAGGCGGATCCCTTGGCTGCGGCCAGGTTAGAACCGATGCGGGAATCATTGCTTGTAACGCTATTCTGCAGATTGAATGTTGGGCTGGCGGTGCCTAAGTTCAGAGAACCTGTATTCATGCTCAATCCAGCCATATCAACGCCGAACCCAAGACTGCCTGTATACAAGTTACCATTATCCAATGGATCCACGAATGACCAATCACCTGCCTGCAGGTTTTCAGTGATCATCAGTGTTTGAGTCAGACCATCCGCAGCCGAAATGTAATCGAGCGACATCCGCGAGGTGCTGGGACGCCAGAAAACACCGGTTGCAAATTTGATGGGAAGAGTTGCTGTTGTCATCGCAGTCCCATCCAGGGCAAGGTCGCTGCCTGGGCCATGATCCAGATCGCCAGCGCTGTTATAGCTACCAGTTACATATCCGGTGTTCACAACGAAAGAGAGTGCTCCCGCGTCAGTATTGAACTGATCGTCGGGACATGTGAAGACAGGAAAGCGGTTCCGGTTCATGCTGATAAAAGCATTGAAGTTCGCATGTGAGCTTCCGCCGGTTGAGGCATCTGCGATCTGACTGGCGTACTGATCCCATCTCTGACGGAAACCAACATTGTCCAGGAAGGGCAGAATTGTGGTACACCATGACAGGTCATCCCAACGCTGGTTGGTATTGGTCCCAGATGGATCGTAGACAACGTTATTGTCAACGAGCAGTGGCAGCTGTGAGTTAGCGCCTGAGGAGAAGTTGACCACAGCCAGGCCGACGTTCCGCATGTTATTCAGGCAGGACACTTTCCGTGCAGCGGCACGGGCACTCTGGATCGCCGGCAGTGTCAGCGAGACCAGGATACCGATGATGGTGATGACCACCAGCAGTTCGATCAGCGTAAACCCTTTACGCTTTTGCAGTTTTTGTTTTACTCTAAGAGTATGCATTGTCATTCTCCTCACTAAGAATACGGTTCAAACTGATTATATATTACTTGTTTACAAGTAGCAAAAACAAACTCTAATTCGACGTGTTTTGACAGGAATCCGACGCTTCTCCGGCTTTAACCTGCCTGATCGGAACAGACGTTGTAAACATCCACTCCTCATGACTTTACCCAGTGGCCCGCAACCGAAGTTGTTCACTCAGGTAACATGGCTTTCCCCCTCTCAGTTGTGTCAGATTTATCAATTATACCCCATTGTCCAGTTAGACAAGCCGGGCAAAACAGTGTTTTATTGTTCAATCACTCTGAATTGACTGAATCAGATGCCTGTGACGCACCAGTCGTTTCCAGTGATCAAATTTTTTGGTCGATGGCTCGAAAGCTTCCTCTACTCGCGTACGATCTACCACAAAGAAGCCACGGTAATCAGCTTCGTGAATTGACCTCCCGTGAGCCCGATCTCCGATCTGGACCACATCATCATGAGTAGTCAACCCAGCCCCAGAAGCTTCAAAGTAAGCCACCGAAAGGAAGACCAGGAATGTATTACTGCGAGTCGTGGTATTGCCCATTATCTTGGACAAAATCCGGTTACGTGAATGGAAGTCAACAGGACCATTTTGGTGTTCTGTCTGGGTAGCTACCTCAAATAACAAGCGTGGATCGTTAGGGAAAGCAGACTGATCATTTGGCAGTGTGCGTAATAATGTATTTTCTCTTAAATCTCTAATACCCGTCGTTGCAGTATTTCTAGAACCAAAATAGTCAAAACTACGGAACGGACGAGATCCGGGAGTCCCTGGCAGAGGCTTGCCGGCAATAGGATCATCTGCATCGCGAGATACAATAAACTGCTCCCACCAGTTACGTGTTGATCCCTCAGCTGAATCATTCAATCTTTGCACCCTGTGGGCGTTGGTTACGTCTGTGTCGTAAGCGCCACCATCCAAGACACTACTGGATGTACCCATATCATCTATCAGGGCTGCCAGCACGGAAGGATGCCGCACAGTATTCAAATTGATTCTGCCGGGCACCCGGTAGTTAGTTAACGGGTTCTGCAACTGTCGATGTATACGTGTGGGAACTTCCACATACTCAAATAATCGATACCAGTAATTATCATCCGAATCAGGTCCTGCATCATTCGGTCCATCAGGATTCAGAAATTTTTGAATCCCGGCGACCATAATATCGGTTCCAGCCTGTAGCCCCGAGGCGTCAACCAGAGCATATGTCATTAACCTATTATTTGTTTTTGCCGCACTGTTGGAACCATCCAGAATACTATTATTCGGACCGGTTGCCGAGACAGGCAAGGTCTGAGGGGCAACGATATCCTGAGTAGGCCCAACAATCGGTATAGAAAAGAGCTCCACAGGGGAAGCAAAATCACGATCAAAATGGGGCTGCCAGAGAGTAAAAGCTGAAGGAGAAATCGAGTTCTGTTGACCGATCGTATTTCTAATATTACCAGTCGTATTATTTAATGTAGATGGTTCTCCAGTAGCCAGAGTTTTGTTTAGTGGCTGTTGGCGTTCCTGACTCTTCATGGCATTTCGATCCAACTGTGCCTGTACCGCTGAAGCAGTATCTGAGGTGAGATCGAATTCACTTTTGGGTACATCAATCTGATCCACAAGAATCCAGGGATTATCCGAATCTGGAATAGGAGTACCTGTGCTCAGAAAAGTATCACGACCAAGATGTGCTTTTCGGAATAATTTGATTTTTACATTATTCGTCGTTGCACTTAACTGAGGCTCTGCCCGATCCAGAAAACTACCCACATTGGTAGTAATGTCTGTGAAACTACTGTCGAGTACCTTTACGAGTGTGCTGCTCGTGGCCTGGTCATTGACAATATCAATTTTATCAGGGCCAGCAATCGACGTTGAAGGAATGATGGTTTCACCGGCCGTCGTGAATGCCATATCACCATCCAGGTCAACACGAAACTCGCTATAAGGGTCCCCACCAGAAGATTCTAATGTATCTTGGGCACTAGTGCTGAGGATTGTAAACAGGCCCCCCGGGTTGATACTTCGATTACGTGGGATAGCATAAGTGACCATGGCACCATCTACCTCCAAGCCCAGCATCCATTTTCCACGTGAACCGAATGAAACCGTATAAGGGCTCTGATTACGTAACTCTATTGCAGCAAAGAAGCGATTCTTATCGGTGCCATCTGTTTTATCATCCGGGAATTGCGTTACACTATGATCATTCATCTGATCCTTGCACTGTACTAGAGTGAACTCACTTAAGGTCAGTGAAACAGCTTCCACTCCCCAGACGACAGAGCGTTGTGCCGTAGCCTGTTCAACAGCAGTGTTAGTGTAGGGGTTGTCGTCTAGATTCCATCCATCACTCAAATCAGTATCGTACTCGAAACGAGTCATTACATTGTCGGGATCCAGTGCATCAACTACGTTCACAGCAAATTGAGCCATTTGCAACAGGTCATCGGACGTGTAACTTCGCACTGTCGTGGCTGAAGGAGAATTGAGAGAATACAGCAGTGTGTAGATATCACGTGCCATCCGCTGACGATCATATCGAGCCCAGAATTCCTGCTGCGCATAAGTTGTTGGCGGATAAGAAGGCAAGCTAGTAACACTCCAGCCTGTGTTAATAACAGTGGCAGGCAGGGCATCCAATACAGTGTTACCATTCAAGTCCTCGCCTGCATCCAGCGAACCATTGTCGTTTAGATCTTCGCCAGGATGGGGTGTCAGCGGCCGATAAGAAATTGTCCGACCAGTCCCCGTATTTTCGTAAACGAGTAACTGATTTAAATTCAATTTCATCTGATGAGGATTCGGATAGTCGGTAATACCTGTGGCCAACAAATCGCGCAACTCAGGACGAAATGCACTGATAGAGTAGCTGGGTGGAAACTGATTAGTTGAAGCCCCATTGATAGACTGCGGTCGAGAAAACTGATTCCGATCCCAGCTTATTGTTGTAAACTGCCTGCGACGATCATAGTCGCTAGCACCAGTAGTGCCGAAGTTCATCGGCATCAGGTCCTTAAGACGCGATGTGACTCCCGAGTTAATAATATCGGTTCCCGACATCTGCAGATGGGCCATTTCTTCTGGGCCAAAGGGCTCATCGTAAGGCCGCTGAACCTTCTCCATATCGACTACGATCTCATCTGAATCGTCAAGTAAGTGACTGGTGCTTGCCACACTTCCTGGGGTGCCAAACAGGAAGGATGGCCAGCGGACGGATTCAGGGTAGGTTCCCAGTGCCAGTCCGGCGATCTCGTAATTGATGTAGACGGGCCATCGGCCAGGTCCTGATACACCACCACTTTGCAGATTTGTACGACGATAATTTGAGCCTGTAGCCCAGGTACGGCCAGCCCCGTTGTGTGCCAGTGGATGTACAAACGAAATAGCTCCAGCACGAGATCCCTGCAGAGAACCACTGCGGTTACTACCCTCGTAGCGGTCCCCGTTATCATCTACCAACGTCTGGCCTGCCCGTGGAAAAGCGACTCCCGTAGAGGGATTGACTACAAACAAATTGTCTCCAGGGGCATTCCTCTGAGCATCGTATAGACGGTTTGGCTCCCCCCAGCGTCCTGGATAGACGTCGCGAATATCGGATTTAGTTCCATTGTCTATCGTCGCAGGTACAGTGTAGTCGGTACGTCCATAATTCAGGAAAAAATATTCCATATTTGAAAGTTCAGGCCACAAAGTGGGCTGGGCCCCGAAGAACATCCGATGCTGATCCAGTTCATTTCCGACCGGACTGGGAATACGTGCAGTCATCGCCCACTGTGGGTTGATCTCACCCGGTGACGAGAGCCCCTGATGCGAACGTGAGAGTAACAGGAACTGGTTAGTGCCACTTCCCGAGAGATTATTACCGAATGTTCCTGAAGGTGCGAAGTTTAAATCAATGCCATCCGGCTGTCGCATATTACCTGCAGTATTGAGATTAATAAGACCATCAGCATCGTAGACGGTAAAAGAGAACATCGGAATGATGTACTGGCCCGGATTCTGTGGGTCTTCGATCGGTGGAAAATCGAGGTCGAGCCAGACCCCTTCACGGATCGAATCACCATCGTTATCCACATCTAGGGAGTATTCTGTGTCAGTGTGTCCCGTCCAGACACCTAATGCACCGGGGTTAGCATACCCAGAGTTATTGAAAGCATTCGTACTGTAGCGCGATGAACCGGAGTCATTTCCTGATTCTCGATGCACAAAAGTGTGGTTACCATGCGGCCTAAAGACTCGTGTTGCTACACTCCCATTTCCATACGGGTCAGTAATAACTCCTCCAGTATTTGTGCGCATATATTGCGGGCGATGAAATGAAGGAATGATTACCAAGTCCACATCTGTTTTATCAGAAGCCCAGTTGGGACCGGGAACATAACCTTTGTAGGCAAGGAAAATTGAGTTTATATCTGGTGAAGTGTAATCCACATCGGGAGTTGGTAGCGTTCCAATAAAGTTATTCGCATTGGAAACCCCACCTTGTGCAGCGGGCGAAACATTTGTGCCAACCATATTTCGGCTTGCAGCTGTGCCTTCTCCTACACCATTTAAATCCGTATCAACGTCAGGTCCTCCAGTAGAAAGTACCACTTGGATCCCTTGGCCATTGTAGGGATATTCATCATTACCAAGCATATTGTAAATCAATGAATTGCGTGGCCTGCTACCTCCCCAAAGTGCGCTATTAGTTCGATAAACATCGGGGCCTTTGATGAGTTGTTCAAGTCCCCAGTCGAATAGAACATCAGCCTGCAGGCCGGGATCAGCTTCGTTGATGGCAGCTTCGGCAAAGTTTTCCGCACTGGTCTGCTCCTGAGCTGAGAAGGTGTAGAACACCACGGCCATCAGAGCGAGAATCGCAAGCAGCGCGATGACTACCAGCAGCGTCGATCCACGTCGTTGTGCAGTAACTGCGACAATTCCTCGATAATTGCTGCCTGTCTGTTTCATTTTCAGGGACTTCATTTCCATACCTCCCGAAGTGTCAGTGACCGTGACCCGGACCGGCACTGGGAAAACATTGTGGTTACTTTGTAACTATGATCAGTCCGCCAGCAGATTTCGCAGCGGATGAACAATGGTCATTTGACGTAATTTTTGTGATGTTTCATCGATGTATCGAATTGTGATTTGAACCGCCTTGAGTGGCTTGGGATTACCTGCTCCGTCAACTGGGCGGAACGGAGGACTCTCCTGTCCCGTTGCGTGGTCATTATCTCCATCAGCATTGTCCAGGTCATACTCAATGTGCCAGGTATCATACATGTTGGTCTGGTAAGCAGAAACTGGATTGTTATTCTGGTACGCTGGCGTAGCACTTGTTTGATAGTCTGACGCCACTGAACTGCCGATATCAACAAACCTGCCTGCAGCATCATCAAAAAGCTTGATGTCAAACGAGACAACATTAGAGAGCACCAGATCTTCAGAACGTCGGCTACCAGACTGGTACTGACTGACAACATTGGTATAACGATTAAATACCAGTGAAGAGCTGGATGGATTCATTGGATTTGATCCACCTGCGGTTGAAGGCGCCTGGGGGTAGAGAAAATCAGGATCCGATGTTTCCTGATGCGTGAAACGCCCGATAAACTGCCCAGCCCCATCGGCATCATCCACGAATTCGCGCGGCAATCCAGTAGCATGGTTAAAGCCAAAACGGTATCTGGTGCGCCCCAGTGAAAAAGTTGGCTTTTCAAGAGTCGTATTATCAAGTGAACTGATGTCATGAAAGTTCGCGTAAGCAGTTGGGGTTCCAGATCGGTATACGGAAAAATCAAAGTCGTTCCAGAAGTTACCGGAATAGAGAGAATTAGCAGGATCAAAAAACTCCTGGCCACCCGCAGTCTGAGGCTGCGAGGAGTTGGTTGTTTCCAGATCCAGTGGTTTACGAATCAACATGGTGCGTCTGTAAAGATTTCCTCCACGCATAAAGTAACATACTTCGGCGTAAGGTGAGATGGATGTGCCATCGGGACTGATTTTTGCATCATCGGTTTCTGGCTGATTGGGATGCGTAAGCATATTCCCCCCCAGCTCTGTTGCTTTACCGTAATAAGGAGTTGTATCCAAGAGTTTAGAGGTAATATTAGCGTTAACCGTGAATTGGATCAGATCGTCTGTGTCGTTGTTAGGATCATTTTCTGAAATGAGCAGATACCCCTGACGGTCCCTGTAATCGCTGAGTTTGGTTGCAAAAGGTTTTTCAGTCGGATCAAAGGGAATCAGGTTCTGAAACGTGCGTTTGTTGAGGTCAGCCTGGATCAGAGTCGTCAACATACGGGCGCGCTGATCGTTTTCTGAAATGCCGCGTTGCGCTGTGATCGAACTGGAGGCAATCTGAAAAATCTCAGCAAACAAAACCATCATCATGAGAACAAGCGCTACAGAAACGATCATTTCGACGAGCGTAAAGCCACCGCGAACCTGCCGTTGGCGATGTTGCCCTGAAGGCCGGCTGTGACTTTTCAGATTGTCTGAGGATGATTTCTTACTCATAGTTCGTTCTCAGGGCCAGAATAGTTGGCTTTTAACATTTCAATGTTAAGCGATGGTACTAATTACTCGGGTCAAGTTTGTTTCCGAGGGCATAAACTTGAATCACATCAGGACGCACCATGACACCACCGGCAGTCGTAGCATCTCCGGCAGAGTTACGGATATCCTGTATAACAGGTTGGTCCAAAGTCACGAGAGCTGCCGTCCCGGCAGAATTTTCAACAAACTTCTGGATGCGATACCAACGGGCATTTTTCACATCAAAGATATACCCCCCCTTTTTGAGAGGTGGCTTCACTTCTTCCGGTGACAGGCTCAAAGGAGCGCTGGTAACATTGGTGTTGTAATGCAACGTAAATTCATAATTGGGTATATCATCAGACCCTTTCCAGCCCAGTTCGCTTGGATCGTCAGTGTTGCCATCTCGGTTGTCATCTCTTCCAGCCACACCAGGTGCTCCATCCGCACCGTTCGAATAAGTCACAAAGTCACTGACATTGTGGATGACTTCGCTGGCGGGAGAGAAATCGCGTTTGAAGAAGACCACAACATCTACTGCAGCAACACGAGTCGGTTGGTGACGCACTGACAGTAGGCAGGTATAACGCTGCTCCTGGATTTCGACGCGGACTTTGGAAACGAGCCCATTTCCACTGCCATCGACATAGCGTAAATTCGTAGGCAAATCAGTAAATCCCTGAAATCTACGGTTTGCGATTTCAGTTGGTGAAACGGAAGCCAGGGGACGGATTTGAGCCTCATTGCCAGACTCATCGAAAATAACCAGACGTGACCAGATGCCCTGTGGAATACCTGCAACAGCATTGTCATTGATTGTCTGCATTAGTTCTGCAGAAATATCAGCGGGATCAAAAGTGACCGTGTCCAGTGTATTCGAAACAGGAATGCCTTCGTATTGAAGTTCCCAGGAATCTTGCTGCGCAAAAAAGTTCGGCCCTGTTCCTAATGCGGCGAAGCCAGCATCGAAACGCAGTACATTGCCGTAGGGGTTACCTTGTCCATCATTTCCAAAGCGTCCTTTGTATGCCGGATCATCGGCCAGCAGAGATCCAATCGGGTCTACAACATATTTTCGATTTGTATAACGATGCTCGTTACGATTTCCATCATTATCCGGGTCATGCAGTAACCTTCCCGGAAAAGCATCGAGCATGGCTTCAGCGTTGTAGCGTAAGATTGTGGCGTTGGTTAGTTGCGTGGCCTGTACACTACGCTGAACCGAGATTGGAAACAAAGTTGCCAGCGGAATCACCCCCAACCCCATAATCATGACTGACATGAGAACTTCCATTAGTGTCGCACCACCGCGGTGTGATGATGCGCATTTCCTGGTTACACAATTTAGCTTATTCATTTGGCTGCTTCCCCGGTTTCCGCATATCTAAAGACATCTGGGGGCAAATTTGTTCTTGCGTCAAAATACATGGGATATGCGCTAACACTCCCCGTTCGAGTAAAGATCGTAAGTAACGAAGGAGTAGAATTTAACTGGACTTCCCACTGAACCGATCCATCTGTGGCAAAGGTCTTACTCACATCGCGCGAATTATTTGGATTCGTATTGAGGAACACTGATGCAGAGCCACCGCTTGTTCCGGGAGCCTTACAGACATAAACTCTGTCATACGGCATATACTGATACGAACCGCGTGCGGGTAACTGCACTTTCATTCCTTCAGCGTA
This sequence comes from Gimesia chilikensis, assembly GCF_008329715.1. Classification (GTDB taxonomy): domain Bacteria; phylum Planctomycetota; class Planctomycetia; order Planctomycetales; family Planctomycetaceae; genus Gimesia; species Gimesia chilikensis. The sequence continues at coordinate 85,668 of NZ_VTSR01000005.1, forward strand.
ATCCGTATTTCTCAGCCAGGATGACTGTATATTTTCAAGAGTATCAATCACAAAGTGAATCTTTCCACTACCAGCTTCGCTACCCAAGATAGAGCCGCGAGGGGAAAAAATCAGGTCCAACTGACTGGAGTAGAGTCGAAAATCGTCACTACCAGGCCAGAGGAGTTCGCCTGCATCGTCAGCCCCCCCTGAACCATTGTCATCGACACCAGCTACACCAGGACTACCGTCTGGTCCAACAGAGACATGATTTGCATCGATCGGAGGCCTCCAACTGAGTGGGAGGAATGAACGATCTAAATCTATGCCTGTATTATTTGGCAACAAGGTCGGTTCCTCGCCCGACAGAACAGCTGGTGGCAGTTCCAGTTGATAATTGGTCGGCCCGCTACCAGGAGTGAATGCAATTACTTCATCCGGTTCAGAGGTTCCAGGATCACGATAAGCGGTGGTCAGTCGGAGGAGTTCAGTTCCACCAGATACTCCGGAACCGTTATAATCTATGACATACCAAGTACCGCTATCATTTCCAGGGATTTTGATACGCGTATTTGCTTTAATCAGACCACGGGCGGCGAGTGCGGCCCAGTCAGTACCATCACCACGTACGTAGTAAACTTCTGGTGAATCAGCAACTCCATTCGAATCAGAATCGGTCCGTTCCATACGGATCACTCCCTGCTCCCAATAGGGGCTGGGTGCAATATAGACCATACTGGTAACCGCGCTTGGATTATCAGGGTCCAGGAAGAAACGTACGCCTCGCGGTGCCTTCGCATAAATGGCCCGATCACGAGCCCCGGCCAGATAAGATTGAACCTGTCGCGAAGCGCTACGAGTCAAATCAGTTGAGAGCGCGAAATTGATGGAGGTGATCGTCATCACCACCAGAATACCCAGAATGGAAATCACAACCAGCAGTTCGACCAAGGTAAAGGCACCTCGATGCCCGCGCCCCTGCCGTGTCAGATTATCTCTATGCATAGTGTGCATCGACATTACCTTCCTCCGGCACGTTGATTGTGATTGGAAATATTATCATAAATACCTTCTACAACAGGGAGCGAAGTGGGTTGCGCCAGAATCCCGTTATTGGGGACATCTGAAGGCTCGTGTATACCCAAAATCCCATCTTCGCCAGCAGAGACAACCAATGGCATTGAGAACGTACTCATCACGGCGTACTCACAGGGCATGGCTAAAGTTGAGTCATAAAAGTAATTGGCAGAATTATTGAATATGCCAGTCATCAGCCCCCCCGTACGGGTATTTTCCGTTGCAATCCGCCCCAGTGGGTCATCAGGATCCACAGTCAAAGGGTCTGGCTCTGATGGAAGAGAGGGAACGGGGGGTAAACCGCTGAAGAGGGTCCCTGCAACTTCACGCAAAATCGGATCGTTAGAGGTTCCCTGGTAGGGGCGGAATAACCGAGTTGGCCAGCGATAAAAACGAAGCGGTCTGCCCCATCCGTCTACAATTTCCTTAAGTCCGTCTCCATCAGTGTCACGAATCTCAGACGATGTAAAAGCATCCTCGCCAACAGGAGCTATCCCCAGTCCATCATATTGAGTAAGAGTATAATAAAGGTACTCCGAACTGATACTGGCTCCATTATCGCCTGTCATGTCGTCCCCTGCAGCTGCCCCCATGAGAGCATTGACTTGCGTATTATCTCCTATAAATTGAGGGAACTGCTCCCGAAAGAGATCTTTACGAACCAGTATCTCAATTACAGGCTGTGACAGGACATTGTATTTTTTGTTATTTGTAGTACTGACAAGTTGTGATCGTTTGCCACTCGCGCGTGATTGTAGAAGTTTTTGTGTGCGTCCAGACTCAAGTGTTTTGTGAAATGCCTGGATTCGCTGAGTCAGCAGGCTATTAACTTTGACGATTGTTGCCATCGTCGCTTTTTCCCGAGCCTTATTTCCGATATTGCGTACGACGATCGCGGAAGTGGCAATCAAAAACAAGAGAATTCCAATGACCACCATCAGCTCGACCATCGTAAAGCCGCGACGTGTTACTCGAACAGATTGATGAGTGGTAAATCGACGCATTGAATAATAACCTGACTAACTGGAGTGTGCTTCAGCGAATAATTATTTGAGAGAGCCATTCGAGAAATTGGTAATGTTATCTGACTCTACGGTTCGCCCAGCAGGAAAGTTTTTATCTGGATCGTAATTCCCTCCAGTGCCAAGTTGGCCGTCCGCACCGGCAGAAATGATCTGATATGACTTGGATTTATAAGCTGGCCCTAAGGATGCAGAAGGACTCGGATCCCCCTGGTGATACACATTGGTCATGGCTATCCCTAAAGCTGGAATACTGGGTAATTCTGAAGATCGATAGCCACGACCATCATAGCTACTGAAATACATGTAAGGGATCTGCTGACCAGGAAATGCGTCCTTATATTCTGCCGCGGTATCACTATCGATATCTGTAAAACGACTATTATCGAATTCGAAATAAGGACCACGACGATTGGTCCCCCCGGTCGCGATTGCGAACGGGTTTGCTGGATTTTTCGAAAACCCATTTGGAGTCTTTCCTGTTACATCCCAGACCCCACCAAGGAAGAATACAAGACATTCACCTGCGTTAAGAGTAAAAACATCATTCACATCACCATCGTTGTTAATATCTTTATCAAGGGCGAAGTTAAACTGAGGCCACATCTTGCGAACCAAGCCTCTACTGTGTGCATCCCAAGTGGCACTTCCTGATTCATACAGCTTAATATAGCTGGGCGGGTAAATTCCAAAATCAGTTTTAAATGATGTCAGAGCAGTATCCAGATTCGCGATTTCGCTTCTCACCTGAGACTGCTGCGCCCGGAGACGGACGGCACCTACGGCGGGAATGAGGAGGCCGATCAGAATCAGGATGATCACGATCACAATCATGAGCTCGATCAGAGTAAACGCACTCCTGTTGTGCTGCGACGCCGAAGGGGCTTTTGGCGACCGTTTTTGCATTTCTAACTCCTAACTCTTTTCATTGATTCATTTTAGCATTAGAAAGCATCCCGTTGGCCTGATACAGGCGGGTTCAGCCGGGACTTTTCTACGATATATATAGGGCAAATTTTATGCCCGATTTTCACCATTCACACTAAGTTACACTTATTGTTAGACTTAACGCATAATGGCCGGCACCAGAGAGAGGCAAAAAGTTGTATGATTCTGCAACACCCCTCTCAAAATACTACGATCTAACTAGGACAAATCGTTGAGCAATTTAATCAGCGGCATGAAGAGTGCGATCACGATGAAACCCACAATGAGCCCCAGCACGATCACCATCAGAGGTTCCAGCAGACTCACCAGGGCGTCCACGAGCACGGCGACCTCTTCGTCGTACACATCCGCCACCTTGTAAAGCATGTCGTCGAGTGCACCGGTCTCTTCACCCACGTCCACCATGTTGACCACGATATCATCCACGATGCGGGCTTCCTTCAGCGGAACCGCCATGGTCTCCCCTTCGCGGATCGCGGCATAAATCGTATCGAAGGCCCGCTGGAAAACCATGTTCCCCGCCGTGTCACGGGCGATGATAATCGCCTCCAGAATGGGCACCCCGGATGAAATTAGTGTCCCCAGCGTTCGACAGGTTCGCGCGGTCACCGACTTACTGATAATCTTGCCTAGCAAGGGTATTCGCAGGGCAATCCAGTCGACAATAAACGCTCCTTTCTTGTTCTTCCTCACAATCTTGATGAAGATCCAGAGCGCAATCGGAACGGCCGGGAAAAGATAAAAGTAGTTCACCACGATATCACTCATATTCATCAGCATAAGCGTAATACCGGGCAGTTCAGTACCGAAGTCGAGGAAGATCTTTTTGAACTTCGGAATAATCCAGTACATAATGAAGCCCACGATCAAACTGGCTACCGTGATCACGGCGACCGGATAGATCATTGCCCCCTGCACCTTCTTCTTCAGACTCTGGGCCCGTTCCTTGAACTCGGCCAGACGCTGCAGAATGATTTCGAGAGCACCACCGGCCTCACCGGCTTTCACCATGTTGACGTACAGGTTATCGAAACACTTCGGCTGCTTGGCCATGGCTTCGGAGAGCGTGTTGCCCGATTCAATGTCTTCAATGACGCCATCCAGGGAGGCTTTGAGCGGCCCTGGCTTGGCCTGCGATTCCAGAATTCGCAGACTTCTCAGGATCGGCAGACCGGCGTCCTGCAGCGTGGACAGCTGACGGGTGAAGGTACAGAGCTGTTTGGGACGCACGCCGCCGATGGAGAACCCACCTTTCTTGGCGCTTGCTTTTTTGGCAGCTCCGCCCCCTTTGCCGCCTCCTCCTTTTTTCTGTTTTTTGCCGCGGCCTTTTTCAGCAATTTTGGTAACGAAAAAGCCCTTCTCTTTGATCATGGTCTGGGCATCGGCTTCGGAAGGCGCTTCGATGGTGTCTTTGACCTCGAGCCCTGTGTTATCCATGGCCTCATACTGATAAACCGGCATGGCGTTACTCCGTCATTAGTCGTCTTGAAAAAGTGTGTTTTGCATGTACCTGGTGGTACCAGATTATTCGATATCTTCCATCACGGTTTCCCGTACGACCTCATCGATCGTGGTGACTCCGTCAAAAATCAGTTTCAGCCCGGCTTCACGCAACGTGGTCATTCCCTGGCTGCGTGCCACATTTCGAATGTCGTCGACCGAAGCGTCTTCGGTAATCAGGTCGCGAATTTCGTCGGTGACGTCCATGAGTTCATAGAGACCGGTACGGCCTTTGTATCCCGAGTTATTACAGGTGGCACAACCTTTTCCGTAGTAGAAGCTGTACTGTCGCGCCTGCTCGATGGGGAGCTGCAGTTCCATGAGCAACTCATCGCTGGGCTCGAACTCGGTCCGACACTCTTTACAGATGGTTCGCACCAGTCGTTGTGCCTGAATCGCTTCAACCGTTGCGGTGATCAAGAAGGTCGGAACCCCCATATCGCGCAGTCGGGTGATCGCCGACGGCGCATCGTTGGTGTGCAACGTGCTGAATACAAGGTGACCGGTCAACGCACTCTGCACCGCGATTTCGGCGGTTTCGTAGTCACGAATCTCACCGATCAGAATCTGGTCGGGATCGTGTCGCAGAATCGCCCGCAGCACTGAAGCGAAGGTCACCTGGATATCGGGATTCACCGGGACCTGAATCAGGCCGTCGATGTCGTACTCGATCGGGTCTTCGGTTGTAATAATTTTTTCTTCGATGACGTTGAGCTCGTTCAACGCCGAGTAAAGGGTCGTGGTTTTCCCACTCCCCGTCGGGCCGGTCACCAGTACGATCCCGTTGGGGCGGTGAATCATCTCGCGGAAACGGGTGAGGGTATTGGGATCCATGCCGATTTTATTCAGGTCGAGCTGAACCACGGTCCGGTCCAGAACTCGCATAACGACCGCTTCGCCGAACAGGGTAGGCAGCACACTGACACGCAAGTCGACCGGGTTGCCGCCGACGTTCAATTCGATACGACCGTCCTGCGGCAGACGCCGTTCGGCGATGTCGAGGTCGGCCATAATTTTGATACGGGAAACAATGGCATTCGCCAGGTGGCGGGGTGGGGGAACCATTTCATACAGCACACCGTCGGCGCGAACGCGGATCTTGAATTCATCTTCAAACGGTTCCATGTGGATGTCGGAAGCTTTATCTTTGATCGCCAGCAGCATGACCATGTTGAGCAGCTTACGAATCGGAGCCGCATCGACGAGTTCATCCGTATCGGTGATGTTGTAGACGTTTTTGCCGGTCTCTTCACCCAGTTCATCCTCAATGGCACCGATGACGTCTTCGATGCTGTCCTGATGCTCGGAGTAATGCCGTTCGATAGCCGCTTCAACATCTTTCAGGTTCGAAACCGCACCGCGGACATCGTATCCCAGAAAGTTACGCAGGTCATCGAGAGCTGCCACGTTCTGAGGATCAGCCATGGCGACGGTCAACACGCCGTCCTTCAGGGAAACGGGCATGATCTTGTAAATCGAGGCCATCGTTTCCGGAACCAGTTCCAGCACCTTGGGAGGAATATTGGTTTCACTCAGTTCAACAACGGGCATACCCCACTGTTCGGCGAGTGCCTGGGTGACCTGCTCGTCAGTCACAAGGCCCATGCGGATCGCCACCTGGCCGATCACTTCCCCCGGACTCTGCTTCTGTTCTTCCAGAATATCCCATAACTGATCTTCTGAAATGTATCCCAGATCGACCATGATTTGACCAAGGCGTCGTGCTGCCATGTGTGTCTACCTCTGATTAACACCTAGTTTATTCCAGACAGAAAAGGACGACGTTACTGTGTCGCCTTTCTGTTTTGATCTCAATCCTCAAAGTCATCATCCTCGTCGTCATCATCGTCATCTTCCAGGAGGCCCTTCTTGGCCATCGCAATCTTGGCTTTCAACTCACCTGGATTATTGGAGCGAATGACAACATCTTTTTCTTCACACAACCCGTCGCGCCAGAGATTGAACAACGCATCGTCGAGCAGCTGCATCCCGAATTTACGCCCCGTCTGAATACTGGAGTTGATACGATAGGTTTTCGCTTCACGAATCAGGTTCGCGATCGCGGGCGTAACGACCAGCATTTCATAAGCGGCGACCAGCCCCTTGGGTTTTTTGGGCATCAGAGCCTGACTCAGAATCCCGATAATCGAGCTGGAAAGCTGCGTGCGGATCTGGTCCTGCTGACTGGTGGGGAACACGTCGATAATTCGGTCTACCGTTCCCTGGGCACCAGTCGTATGCAACGTTCCAAACACAACGTGCCCCGTTTCCGCAGCGGTAATCGCCGCTGAAATGGTTTCCAGGTCTCGCATTTCCCCCACGAGAATCACGTCCGGATCCTGTCGCAGGGCACGTCGCAGTGCTTCGGGGAAGGTCGGCACATCCACGCCGATCTCACGCTGGTTAATGGTCGATTTTTTATGCTGGTGATAGTACTCGATCGGATCTTCCATCGTGATGATGTGGTGATCCATCGTATCGTTCATGTGATTGATCATACTCGCGAGGCTGGTTGTCTTTCCCGACCCGGTTGGACCGGTCACCAGAAACAGACCTCGGGGACGTTCCAGCAGGTCACCGATTACCTTGGGCAACCCCAGCTGTTCGAACGTGAGGAACTCGTTGGGAATTCGACGCAGCACCATACCGATTTGGCCGCGCTGCTTGAAGACGGACACACGAAACCGCGCTTTTTCTCCAAACGCGAATCCGAAGTCGGTCCCCCCGACTTCCTGCAGTTCCTGCTGGTTTCGTTCGGGTGTGATACTCTTCATTAACGCGACAGTATCGTCCGGCTCCAGACTTTTGGTTTCCAGGCGGACCATGCGGCCCCCGACGCGTACAACAGGAGGCTGCCCGGTGGTGATGTGCAGGTCACTCACCTTTTCTTTAACGACAGTCTCCAGCAATTTATCAATCTGAACTGTTGCCATCCAAAGTACTTTCTGAAAACGCGATATTTGGATCTGGAGCGTGTTCGACGGAGATCGGAAATGCGATCAACGCTGGAAATCAAGGATCATTCTGTGACTAGAGGCAATCCTTTTCTCAGAACGATCATGAACTTCCGGCTTTCCGTGAACCACCTGATGTAACAAGTTATCCGAGAACAAAATAACGTAGATTTAGATAAGACGATTTAGAAATGTATTTATGAATTCGGGCCGCTTTTAAGTGCGAATCCGATGTAATTATCCGGTAATGTCAGGCAAAACTCAACAAAATCAGGGAATTTAGATCAATATCTTCACATGAAAAGTCAGAACGATCAGCACCTGGAACCGGGTGATTGCCCTTAAAATGCTCCTGAAACAGTGTGTCTGAACGCGACCAGATTAAGAATCCATGCCCTTAGCCAGCTTCATTGCTTCCGAGAGTGTTGTGATGCCCAGCAGGGCCTTATCAGTAGCATCCTCTGCAAGTGATTTCATCCCGTGCAGGATGGCCTGCCGCCGAATGTTCTGTGAAGCCTCACTGCGGAAAGTCATCTCACGTATAGCGGAATTCATCATCATCAGTTCAAAAACCGCCTTACGCCCCTTGAAGCCAGTGTGTGAACATGTGTTACAACCCTTGCCTCGATTGAAGATCGCTTTCTCCATCTGGCTGGAGGTGATCCCAAGGTACTCCAGCTCCCCTGGATCGGGTGTGTATTGCTCCACACATTTACCACAGACAACACGCACCAGACGCTGTGCCATGACCGCCATCACACTAGAAGCGACAAGGAACGGCTGAACACCCATATCGATCAAACGTGTAATAGAACTGGGCGCGTCGTTCGTATGTAGCGTACTGAATACCAAGTGTCCTGTCAAAGATGCTTGAATTGCCATCTCAGCAGTTTCCACATCGCGAATTTCTCCCACGAGGATCACGTTGGGGGCCTGTCGCAACATGGCACGAATAATCCGGGAGAAGTCCAGGCCGATACTGTGCTTCACCTCCACCTGATTGATACCGGGCAGATAGTATTCGACCGGGTCTTCGGCGGTAATGATCTTCCGGTCGGGTCGGTTCAGCTCACCCAGGGCACTATACAAAGTTGTAGTCTTCCCACTCCCCGTCGGACCCGTCACGAGAAAGATGCCGTTGGGGCGCCGAATGATCGTCTGGAAGCGGCGGTAGTTCTCTTCCGAGAAACCGAGGTTTCGAATCCCCACTTTAATGTTGTCCCGGTCCAGAATACGCATGACCACTGCCTGGCCATGGTTGGTAGGGAGAATACTGACACGCAGGTCGTAGTCCTTACCGGAAATGGTGGTCTTGATACGACCGTCCTGAGGACGACGTTTTTCGGCGATATCCATTTTCGCCATAATCTTGAAACGGGAGACGAGGGCGGAGAGCAGACGACGGGGAGGGCTGTCTCGCTCGATCAGCGAACCATCGATCCGGTATCGAATGCGGATCCGGTCTTCGAAGGGCTCGACATGAATATCACTGGCCCGCATATTAACCGCTTCACTGATGATCAGGTTAGCCAGACGGATAACGGGGGCACTCTCGTCCTCTTCTTCTACACTGGTGGACGTCGCCAGTTCGGTCGCGGTGATGTCGATCTGAGTTTCAGTGAACTCTTTCAGCATCGTATCGACCGACTCAGTCTCACTTTGACCGTAATGCCGGTTGATTGCGGCCTGAATCGCTTCGATAGGGGCCATCACCACATCGATATCGCGGTTAATAATGAACCGCAGCTTGTCCAGAACTTCGTATTTCATCGGGTCGTGCAGGGCGATCTGTAGTGAATCCCCCCGCATCCCCACTGGAATAACCGTGTTTTCACGGGCCATGGACTCCGGCACAAGTTCGATCACCGACTGGGGAATTTCCAGACCTTCCAGTTCAACAAACTCATAACCATACATGGATGCCTGGGCCTGGGCGATCACTTCGGCTCCCACGTAGCCCAGCTTGACCAGCGCTTCCCCAGGTGAAATCCCCATCGAACTGGCCAGACTGGAGGCTTCGTCCAGCTGCGCGGGACCAAGATATCCATCATCGACTAACTGTTGCATCCAATCATCGGCCATTCAATTTCTCCACGGATTAGAATCAGATTTCACCAGCAACGCTTTTTGTTTGTCCCATAACGCATGCAGGGAATCAAGACTCTGGTTCGATCTGGTTTGTGAAATTTCTATGAACTCAAGGCGATTCACTCGACAGAAACAGGCTCCTGTTACGACTCCAGCACCGATCAAACCCAGTTCGACTGAGCTGATTAATCTCGGTTCATCATGTTTCGTTCAGGATAAGAGTTTGCAGATAGGTCGAGCTAGAATTGCCTATTTTAATTTTGAAGTGAATGAGGAAGAGTGTCAAGCAAGTAATTGCTATACAAAAAATACTCGAAGAGTTTTCCCCGGCAGGTTTTGCGCCGAAAACGGCGCCTCTATTCACTCATCGTCATTAACGGGGATCAGACTGAAAAAGAAACAGCCAGCTCCTGCATGGCAGAGAGCGTTGTCTCAATCTGGGACAGTGTTGTAAAAGGCCCGGGACTGAAGCGAATCGTGCCCCCCCACTCTGCGGAACGAATTGAGTCATGAATGCGCGGAGCACAGTGCAGACCGGCTCGAACCTGAATCCCGAAGTTTTCATCAAGAATCGATGCCAGCACCTGTGGTTCCACCGCCTGATTGATCAGGCTGACCACCCCCACACGGTCTGCTACCTCCTGCGGTCCGGGTACTTCAAAGCCAGAGAGAGAACGAAAGCCTTCCAAAAGACACCCCGTCAACTCCTGTTCGTGCCGCCTGATATCCTCAAGGCCTCTGTCCTGCAGGTATTCCAGTGCAGCTTTTAAACCAACCAGCCCGGGAGTGTTGTGGTTGCCCGCTTCATATTTATCGGGTTGGGTCATAGGCTGAGTCTCTTCTTCGCTACTGGTTCCTGTCCCGCCCTGCTTCAGGCTTTCGACCTGCTCCGCCAGTTCGGCCCGGATATAAACCAGCCCTGTTCCCAAGGGTCCCAGTAACCCCTTATGGCCGGGACAGGCCAGAAAGTCGATCGGCTGAGCGGAAACGTTCAAAGGGAGATGCCCGACAGACTGTGCAGCGTCGACCAGAAAGAGTACTCCCGCCTCGCGAGCGATCTCCCCCACTTCATCAATGGGTTGAATGCTGCCGGTGACATTCGAAGCATGGTTCAAAATGATGAGCCGAGTATTTTTGCGGAGTGCCTGTTTAAAAGCGAGCGGATCGACAACCGACTCTGCATTCGCGGGGATATGCGTGACTTCCAGTCCCCAGCGATGTTTCAGAGTCTGTAAGGGACGGAGCACGGAATTGTGCTCAACATCGGATGTAATGACATGATCGCCAGGGCGGAGCAGACCGTGAATCACTGTGTTGAGACTATCGGTGCCATTAAACGTGAAGCTTAATTCTTCAGGTCGGCTCGCCCCCAGGACTTCGGCTGCCAGCTTGCGGCACTGATCGACATCAGATTGTACCTCGACCGATTTTCGATAGGCCCCCCGGCCGACAGGTGCACCGCAGTGGCGATTGTATTCATCGATGGCGGTGTAAACTGTATCCGGCTTGGGATAGCTGGTCGCCGCGTTATCCAGATAGATCAGCTGCTCGTTCATGAATCGTTCACCGTCAGGAAGGAACCTGCGAGATCAGCCTCCGATGGAATACATGGGACGATCGGGCTGGATGAAACGGGCGGTATTGATTTCGTGCCCCTCTTTTTTGGCAGCGATGCTCTTTTTCACGGCGTCGATGACTTCCTCATCGGGAGCATCTGTACGGAAGAGTTTGCGGATATCAGTTTCATCCAGGCTGAAAAGGCAGTTTCTTAACTTGCCGTCCGCTGTCAGGCGAAACCGGTTGCAGCTCATGCAGAAGGGGTTACTGATCGAGGCGATAAAACCAATCCGCCCGACGCCGTCTTCAAACACGAAGTCAGACGCGGGGGCACTTTTGTCCGTCTGCTCAACAGGTACCAGCGGCATGATCCCCTGCGTGAGAATGTCGCGGATCTCCTGTGCGAACAGAACCTTGTCGCGTTCCCATTTGTTGTCGGCATCAAGGGGCATGAATTCGATGAAGCGGATTTCCGCACCGGTTTCCCGGGCCAGTTGCCCAAAGGGAACAATCTCATCTTCAGTGAGATTGCGAATCGAGACAGCATTGATTTTTACGGGATCAAACCCAGCAGCATGAGCAGCACGAATCCCTTCCCGCACTTTCTCGTAATCGTCCCGTCGGGTGATCTCCTGGAATTTCTGAGCGTTTAACGCGTCCAGACTGATGTTGATTCGTTTGAGTCCCGCATCGAACAGAGCTTGCGCGTATTGAGGCAACAGAATGCCGTTGGTCGTGATCCCGATATCCTGAATACCAGGGATGTCGGCGATCATCTTGACCAATTCGGGAATGTTTTTGCGCACCAGGGGCTCTCCCCCGGTCAGGCGGATTTTATTGACTCCGAGCGGGGCCACCAGTCGCACGAAACGTACGATTTCTTCAAAAGACAAGATCTTGCTGCGGTGGACGAACTGGACATCTTCCGAAGGCATGCAGTAAAAGCAGCGGATATTACAGCGATCGGTAACGCTGATTCTCAGGTTGTTATGTGCCCGTCCGAATGAATCGATGAGCTGGTTCTGCAGTTCCATCAATGCCTCTCGCGTTTGACGTCGGTTAAACGCTGACGTGGTTATTAAAATCCAATGATTTGTTTATCTACTATTATAGCCGCGATCTGCGGTTCCACAGGGATTATTCTGCCGTGATCCCCGGATGTTCCCATTCCGTGGTCCCGTCGGCCCAGTTCTCTTTTTTCCAGATGGGAACGATTTCTTTCAGTCGATCAATCAGGAACCGCCCCGCCTCGAACGCCTCACTGCGATGAGCCGAGCTGACAGCGATCGCCACGCTGATTTCTCCCAGCGTCAGATGCCCGATGCGATGCTCAATGCCGATTAAATGCACGTCCCATTTCGCGCGGGCTTCGTCGATCAACTGCTGCATCGTTTTATAAGCCATCTCCGGGTACGCTTCGTAGTCGAGCGCGACGGTCTGCTTGCCCTGGGTCATTTCCCGGACCGTTCCCATGAACAGCACCACGGCCCCACAGGCATTCGAACGGACCTGTTCGGTCAGGGCAGTGTAGTCAATCGGTTCTTCTACAATCGCAATCGAGTCGGGCATGATGGTCCCAGTTTTAAAGGTTCTCTTACTCAGACGAGTCAACCACCGCTTACCGGCGGGAAACAGGCGATTTCCTGTTCTGCGGTGAGTGACTGCTCTTCGCCTGCATAGGCATTGTCGATGGCGATAAACAGTTGACCGCTCAAGGACTGCAGTTCGGGATACTGTTCTGCAATGGCAGACCGCAACCCGGCTACCGTCATGTTGTCAACGGCTTTGACGCTGATAGTCTCACTGCCGGCCAGTTCCCGGGCACGGGCAAATAATCGGACCTGAATGGATGAGGCTGTCATGATACGACCAGTTTTTTCTTCTGCGGCTGCAAAGACCGTTCGAGTTCTGGCATGAGCCCATAAGAAAGCGCCAGTAGTTTGATCGGATGAATGGTGGGAATCGCAGATTCCTGCTCCATTTGCATTTTACAGCTGCTGCACTCCGTCGCACCCGCGTGAACATTCGTTATTTTCATATGATCGATCAACTCCTGACCGATCTGCTTGGAAGTCTCAAAGGTTTCCCGGGCCAGGCCGTAAGTACCAGCCATCCCCGAGCAACCTTTTTCAATTGTATTCACCTGCAGCTCAGGAATCAAAGCGAGAAGCTCTTTCAGTGCAGACCGCGACGATAAAGCCTTGATATGACAGGGGGTATGATAATCCAGTTCCATCGCCAGCCGCCCGAAATCGGTCCTCAGTCGACCTGACTCACGCCGCTCCCAGAGATATTCTCCCGCTTCCAGCACCTGGCTCGCGATTACCTCGCTATCTTCGCCGGGGACCAGCATCGGATATTCCTGCTTAAGACAGATGGCCGCTGCCGGCTCGGTACAGACGATGCGATGCCCTTCGCGGGCGAATTCGCTCAGGATCTGAATGTTTTCCCTGGCCAGACTACGGGCCGCGATCAGATCTCCTGCCGACACCATCGCCATGCCAGAAGCCAGCTGCAGGGGCGGAATGTAGACCGGAATCTGGTTATGTTGCAGAATGGCCAACAGGGCATGTGCGAGTTCTGGATCATGGTAGTTGGCGTAGTAATCGACGAAAAAGATCACAAGGTCAGGATCGCTTCCCGGCCGGGGTCGTTTCGTCAGTTTGCGTGGGACCGACCGCAGAAACGATCTGCGGGAAAACAGGGGCAACTTTCGGTGCCGATGTATGCCCATCATCTTTTCCATGACCCAGCGGGCCGTCGAATTATTGATCGCCCAGTTGGCAGCCATAGAAAGAGTACTGCCCAGTGCACCGAAGGAATGGGCGCGGGAGAGAATCCAGTCTGTGTGGTCGAGTCCATTCGCAGAAACGTATGCCGCCTTGGCTTCGATGGCCATCTGCGGAATATTCACCGAGGAAGGACAGTCGAGCACGCACTGCTTGCAGTTCACGCAGGTATCCGCGAGTCGCTTGGTATCCTGGGAGGAGAGCTCATTGGGATGAATGGCTCCCGAGAGCAGACCGCGAAACAGGTTGGCCTTGGCACGGGGTGAAGCTTCTTCGACAGGTTCAATCCGAAAGACGGGACACATGCGGGAACCGTCATCCTGACGACGACAGGAACCACAGCCGTTACAGCGACTGGCCTCATTCTGCAGTTCCTGGGGAGTCCAGCCCAACTGCAGGTCGATCAGCTCGGGAAACTTTTCAGGCACGGGACGCAGGTTGCGAATCGTCACATGCGGATCATCGTTGATGATCTTGCCGGGATTGAGCAGGTTACTGGGATCGAAGATATCTTTGACTTCGCGGAAGACACGATACAGATCGCCGTACTGGGAACGGAGGAACGCCGTGCGTGCCAGGCCGTCGCCATGCTCTCCACTGATGGTTCCGTTAACGGAAAAGACCGTCTGGTAGAGGTCGCGGGCAATGCTTTCCAAGATGGGGGCATTCTGCTCGGTCAGAGCAGGCAGAAAGGGCCTCAGGTGAATCTGCCCCGAGGCGGCGTGCGCGTAAAATGTGGCGGTCACCTCGTGGCGTTGAAAGACTTTCTGCGCTTTCTGTGAGAACTCATTGAGCCGTTCCGGAGGCACCGCGATATCTTCGACAAAGGGCTGCGGTCGGGACTCGCCTGGGAGACGACTGAGCGAAGGCACTACTTTTTGAGGCAGCGACCAGAGGAAATCGACCTCGTCCGGCTGATGGGTTTCCATCGCCACCACCACGCGGGAGTTAATGTTTTTCACAGCCAGCGTTACGTTGTGCAGACGCTGCTGAACCTGGGCATCACTGAAGCCTACCTGCTCTACGAGCAGTGCCGCTTCTGCTGCGGGTGAGATCAGTGACGCGAAACGGGGATCAGCGTCCCGCGCCAGCGACAACAGGCGACGGTCAAGCAAGTCACACGCCGAGGGTTGCTCATGGGTGATGGTCTGCACGGCCTTGATCGCAGAGGAGAGATCTCCGAACAGAAGCAGCGCCACACCTCGATGAGCGGGTAACGGAGAAACGTGCAGAATCGCCGATGTGAATAGCCCGAGTGTTCCTTCGGATCCCACGAGCATCCGCGCCAGGTTGAGGTGATCCCTCGATTTAATCCCTTTGAGAAAGTAGCCGCTGCAGTTGGGAATTCCGGTACGCTGCTTCTCCTGAATGAGCTGGGCGTTATCGGTGAGCAGCTTCGACATTTTACTTAGAATTGTCCGTCGGGCCTGTTCGCCACGTACTTCAGGGGACGGTTCACTGAGTAGAGAAGTACTTGAACCGGCGACAGGCTGATTGAGAATCGACAGACTTTCGTTCCCCACATCAAAGCAGGTTCCGTCTGCCAACACGACTTCAATGCGATTGACATGATCGCGGGTCGAGCCGACGCGAATTGCGCGGGAGCCAGCAGCATCAATCGCCAGCATGCTGCCGACTGTCGTGACCTCTGTATTGGATGGATCCGGAGGGAAATAGAGGCCCAGCGGCTTGAGATAGCGATTGAGACGTGCATGAACCACGCCGGGCTGGACCAGAACCAGATTGTCATTGAGCAGTTCAAATCCGGTCATGAACCGCGAGCAGTCAATTACAATTCCGGTGCCGATCGCATCTCCAACCAGGCCCGTTCCTGCACCACGAGGAATGATGGGGATATGCATCTCAGAGGCATACCGGGCGATGGCGATCATATCCTCACGATCGCGGGGGTAGGCGACACAGAGGGGAGGCAGCTGGTAGAGGCTGGCATCGCTCGAGTAAATAGACAACGACACCGGATCGCATCGCACATCACCTGCAATCAGGCTGGAGAGATCTTCTGCGATTCGTTGCTGTTGACGGTCCAAAGTAACTGACTCTCAGGTTGAAATAATTCGCAAGCAGGTTTGAGGCTTGGGACAGTCTGTATTGTACGCGAAGGCGGGTTGGGGTTTGAATAGTCAATTGACCGAAACGATCCGACCTCGGCGAATTCGAAGACTGCTGCGCAAGAACCCGCAGAACAGGCTTATTCCGCAAGCTCTCTGCAAATCCCCCTGAAGCAGCAGATTAACCAGGCACACGCCAACAGCCCCAGTGAATCATGTACACGCCTCCCGGTCTCTCAGTCCGACCCTTTTCCAAAGCTCGAAGTATCACGAGACTGCTGCGACAGCCAGGCGCAGGCTGGTTCCGGTAACCCTTCATGCCCCCCTTCAAAAATGGTGACGCGGGCCTGCCCCGACTTGCGACGGAGATGAATATCGCGGCCGTAGGTTTCGTCAGGGGTCTCATCAGCAGACTGAGGCTTCGTGAGCTTGCCCTGGTCCCACAATTGTTGCATTTCGGCATCAGTGATCAAGGGGCTGTTATTCTTTTTCGCCAACTGGTTGTAGGCTTTCAGTGTGTGCATGAAAGGTACGGAACCGGTCTGGCCATCAGTCACACCGGCGTTGAGATCCAGCGGGACATCAGTTGCATTCGCAATCCAGTACAGAGGGGAACGGTCACGATACTGGGCATCCACCTTTTTACTGATTCCCGGTTTGGCAGTCAGCGACTTGAGAATCATCTGGGCATACCGCTGGGGTTTCCCATCTTTGACATGGAAGCGATACCAGTCTGCGAGATCACTGATGCCGACCCAGGCCGAGGCGGCAGAGAAACGATCCGGATGATGACCAACCATGAGCATTGTCATGTGTCCGCCCCCCGAAGAACCCGCCAGGTAGATTCGCGACTGATCGACATCGTAGTGTTGAATAACAAAGTCGATCGCATCGAGAATGTCCTGTCGAGCCAGTCGTGAACCACAGGCCTCCGGCTGCTGATTAACGCCCCGGAAGTTGGGATGCAGGTAAATCCATCCGCGTTGTTGTGCCTCTTTGAGCCACTTGGCGTTGTTCTGCTTATAATTGCCACTCCAGGAATGCAGGAATACAAACAATGGGGTGGGACTGGATTTCGCAGACTTCGGCGCCCAGATGAGTGACGGCTGCATACTTTGATCCAGCGTGCTTTTGACTTCGATCTGCTTGAGGACCGGATTGTCCGCCGGCTGTGCCTCAGGCGACTTTTCTGCAGCGGTCAATGTCTGACTGCCAGACAAACCCCAGGCCAGCATCAGGGCGACGGAACATAATTTTCGGAACATCAATGGGAACTCCTCAGTTAGCTGAATCAAAGGCTGCTGTTACTTGTCGTTTTCAGAATCGGTTTTTTCTTTGGCGTACTCAATTTTACCCCAGAGGTTTCCGCCTACTTTGCCGTGCTGCCAGGTCCCCGCATAACGACCATCGTAGAACATGACCCGGGAAGTGAATGCATTACCAAGACCGGGGATCGAAATATTCGTCAGTGAGATCACCGGAGTGTCGCCGGCCCAGTAGACATTCAATGGGATCGGGACATTGACATCGTTGTCACCGTACTTGATCCGTGCCGTCAAGACCCACTGGTCGCCCTGCAGTTTTTTGGCTGAGGCGATCTCATAGCGTTCCTCGCGAAGTGGATTTCCGTTTTCTCTGCCATCGACCGTAAAATGTCCCACCAGCGTGGCACCGGACATTTCTTTTTCAAATTTCTTTTCCAGTTCTGCCTGCTGAGTGGAATCGTCGGCGAACGCGGCACTCAGAGACAACATCATTACACAGACTGCCAGTGAACTTTTCTTGAGAAAACTCATGATTTATGCCTCATCGAATGGTTGTGAATTTTCAGGAACAAGCGAATTCGCTACGATACATTCATCCTACACGATCCGAGCCTTCAGGTGAATCATACGGTAGCACAATGACAGATTCTGTCCCCCCAGCCCGATCCGAGAACACCCAGGGTAGCTCTGCTCCCCTGCCGGGTACTCCTCCCGATTATAGCATTCTAACCCCCGCCTTTGAAAAGCTTTGCGACGTGATTGCCCGACTGCGATCGCCGGAAGGCTGCCCCTGGGACCGGGCACAGACGCTGGAAACGATCAAACCTTATACCCTGGAGGAGACCTACGAACTGCTGGAAGCCATCGATTCGGGTAATGATCAGCATATCATCGAGGAACTCGGGGACCTGCTGCTGCAGATTGTACTCGACTCACAGATCGCGGCGGACGAAGGTCGCTTTGATTTGACTCATGTGGTTGACCGCCTGACCCGCAAGATGATTGAACGTCATCCGCATGTGTTCGGTGATGTGAGTGCCGAAACGCCGGATGAAGTCCGCAAAAACTGGGACCAGATCAAAGACCAGGAAAAACAGCGACGCTCGATCTTTGATGGCCTGCCCGAGGCACTGCCGGCATTGGCCCGAGCATCGCGGGTCGCGGAGAAAGCGGCCAAGGTGGGTTATGATTTTCCTCACCGCGACATGTTGTTTGATAAGCTGCGGGAAGAAATCCAGGAACTGGCAGACGAACTGTTTTATGATGGACGACTGCCTGAAACACCTGCCACCGTGGAAGCGGAAGTCATTGCGGACCAGGAACTGGACGATCCGGAGTTACAGGCCCGGGTGGAAGGCGAACTGGGAGACATCCTGTTTGTGGTCGCGAACATTGCCCGTCGCTGGAAGATCAACCCGGAAGAAGCCCTGCGAAAAAGTAACCGTAAGTTTCAGGCGCGGGTCCAGAAAATCGAACAGGCCCTGGAAACGGAAGGCCGCTCAATACAGGAAGCGACTTTGCACGAGATGGAAGCCATCTACCAGGCAGTCAAGCAGCAGGAACGTGCACAGCGCTGAAACAATTTAGAACGGCAGATCGACGCCGAGCCCTTCTTCCAGTGCATATTCATAAACCTGAACGCCCATCGCAACATCTTCGGCAGCGATGCCCACCGACTTAAACAGAGTTACCTGATCGTCGGTAGCCCGACCGGTTTCGCGTTCGGCGACAATCTCTGAGAGATTGTGCATCAGCCGCCAGTCAGTGATTCCTTCGTCGACCGGCTGCATGAAGTCGCCAGCTTCGATCTTACACTGTTCGATGTCATCACAGACGATCACATCGGCCCGTTTAATCGTCGTGCGGTCAATCTCGCGGCGGCTGCGATGATTCGATCCGATGACATTCAAATGCGTCCCTTCATCCAGAACGCGTCCATCAAACAAAGGTGCTTTGGCAGTGGTGGCACAGATCACAATGTCTTTCTCGGCTGCCGTCTCGTCAGGGGTATGACAGGCACTGACTTCGACATCACAGAGTTCGGTCATTTCTTCAGCGAAGCGGCTGCAGTTTTCGTAGTTGCGCGAATAGACTTGCACGAACTCAATCTTACGGGTCATACAGATGGCCTGCAATTGAGTGCGTGCCTGCAGACCGGAACCAAACAGGCCGACGACTTTGGAATCCGGGCGAGCCATGAATTCGGTAGCGACAGCACTGGCTGCGCCGGTGCGCAGCTGGCCGAGAAAATCGGCTTCGATCAAGGCCCGCATCTCACCCGATTCCTGATCGTAGATCGCCACGTGGAAGCGGGCTGACTCTTTGGTGGTTGTGTACGCTTTCCAGCCGACGTAGTTCAGATATTCATTGGCGGCAGACATGGTATGCAGCATGACGCCTGGTGCCCGCACCCGTTGCCGAGGGGCATTCATCACGCGCCCGCTTGCGATTTCTTTGAAAACCTTGTGCGTGATGAGAATGGATTTCTCCATGTCCATCAGGGAACGGACATCGTCTTCGGAGATATAGAGAGCCGCCATCTACGGTTACCTTTCCATGGACATTTCGGAAATCAGCAGAACCAGAGTGACTGTCGAGAGTTATATAAACGACGCGGCAGTCAGTTACACGCTAACGAGAAACGCGCTGATATACAATACCAGTATCCACCTGGTAGTAGCCCACCGCTTCTGCTACGTGCCAGGCAACCGCGTTGGTTTCGGCAACATGCAGTTCGAGTTTGGTGATCAGCTCATCCTGAAGTCGACGACCGATCTCCAACAGGAGCGACTGACCGTAGCCTTTGCCCCGTTCCGATTCTTTCACGTAGACATCGGTGAGACCGATCACGCGTTCTTCCCATTTGGGAATGTAGAGATCCAGTCCCACGACGGTCGCCGAGGCCATGGCATCATAGCCGGATTTGGGCACAAGTTCGAAATGCAGCGTTTCGAGACGTCCCAGGCGTGTCAGCCACCACCAGTTGGGAGCCTGGTAATCATCGGAGATTTCCAGCTGCATTTTGCGGCGGAGGTTCACGAGGTGAAATTTAATCGGCGGTTTCTGACCGAGCAGATCACGCTGATAGATGCGTGTAGAACCGATGGCTTCGAAACCGAGGCTTTCAAAAAAGGGAGCCGCCAGGGGATCGGAGAGCAGAAACCCAGAGGGGCGTGTCCCGCCATACAGGCCAACGAGGTAAGGTGAGAGCAGTCCGGAGGGTCCGGCGGTGATTTGCGTGGCACCTTTTGTGAGCAGGTATTCTTCTGCCCGGCGGACCAGTTCGCGACCAATGCCTCGACGTCGGAATTCGGGATGTACGATGACGGCACAGATGACGCCTTCAGAGAAACTGAGGGCCGAAAGTTCCTGATTAGGACCGAAGCCAGCCAGCACGAAACCAACGATCGCACCATCTTCCACGGCAACGATCAACCCTTCCGGGTCAAAGTAGGGCTGAGAAAAGATGAGAACTTCGAATGCGTCGTTCGTGAGACATTCTGCGGCACCTCTCCCTAATCCTGCAGAATGCCAGAGTTTCAGCAGCTGCGGCGGGTCAGTGTTGTGGAAGGCGCGAAACTCAGTCACAAAGTTCTCTCACAGAATGTGAATGGGTCGTATGAATCAATTTATCAGCAACAATTATAGACAAAGCCCCCCTGAAAAATCAGGGGGGCTTGCCATTCTGCTTATTTCACTTTTTTGACAGCTTCAACGATCGCATCAGCAGTCAGACCGTATTTGTCGAGCAGTCCCTGAGGATCGCCACTTTCAGCGAAGCAGTCGCCGACGTTGACGAATGCCATGGGGACCGGATCGATCTGGGAAACAGCCATGGCGACAGCAGATCCCAGTCCGCCGTGTGCCAGGTGTTCTTCAGCGACCACAATCCGACCTGTTTCACGGGCCGCTTTGGCAATCGCGTCTGTGTCCAGTGGCTTGATGGTGTGCATGTCGATGACGCGAGCACTGACACCTTCTTCAGCCAGCTTGGTAGCAGCGTCCATCGCACCGGCGACCATCAGGCCGTTAGCGATGATAGTGACATCGTCACCTTCACGAACGGTATTGGCTTTACCGATTTCAAAGCTGTCACCATCTTTGTAGATTTCAGAAACGTTGGGACGTCCCAGACGCAGGTAGACAGGACCTTCGTGCTCCAGCATGGCTTTAGTTGCTGCTTTGGTGGAGAAGGCATCAGCGGTTACCATCACAACAACGCCGGGCAGGCTGCAGGCCAGGGAGACGTCTTCGATACCCATCTGTGAAGGACCGTCTTCACCGATCGAGATCCCGGCGTGAGTACCAACCATTTTGACGTTCATGCCTGGGAACGCGATCGACATTCTGATCTGGTCGTAAGCGTTGCACATCAGGAATGCGGCAAAGCTGGCGACGACAGGGATATGACCGGTTGAGGCCAGACCACCGGCCACGCTGACCATGTTGCTTTCTGCGATCCCGACGTTGAAGGCACGTTCGGGGTATGCCTTGGCGAAGACTTCGGTACGAGTCGAGTTTCCTACGTCACCGTCAACGGTAACGACAGTCGAAAACTGGTCACCCAGATCTTTCAATGCATCGCCAAACGCATCGCGGGTGGCCTGTCCGATTTTCAATCCGCTAAGTTCACCTAAATACATAATGCTTTATCTCTTTTGTCTGTGTTTTGCCTGTAGATATTGTTTGATTCGAACTGCCGGCAACCTGACGCGGCCCGGATGTTTACCGAGCGGTCAGGAACAGCAGGGGTACTAACTGAGCAAGGCGAGTGCTTTTTCTGCCAGTTCGGGAGAGAGCGGCTTGCCGTGGTAGTTGGTATCGCCGGCTTCTTCGAGGACCGGCAGGATGCCATACCCTTTTTTGGTCTGCGAAATAATGGCTTTGGGCCGGTCGGTGACTTTGGCGGCTGCTTCCAGTGCTTCGACTACCGTTTCCTGGCAGTTACCGTTGATGGTCTGGGTGTGCCAGCCGAAGGCGGCAATCTTATCTTCGAAAGATCCCATGTCCAGAACGTCTTTGGTGGCACCGGTCTGCTGGTAACCGTTCTGATCGATAATCGCGGTCAGGTTACCGAGCTTGTATTTCTCAGCAGCTGCGAGCGCTTCCCAGACCTGGCCTTCCCCCATTTCGCCATCGCCGATAACGACGAAGACGTTGGCACCGTTTTTATTCAAACGAGCGCCGAGGGCCTGACCGATCCCCAGTGAGAGTCCCTGACCCAGTGAGCCGGTGGAGGCTTCAATCCCGGGCAGACGCTTCATGTTGGGGTGACCTTCGAAGGGGCTGCCCAGTTTACGGAGCGTCATGACATCATCAGTGGAGAAGTAACCGGCTTCTGCCATGGCGGCGTACAGCACGGGAACCGCGTGACCTTTACTCAGAATGAAGCGATCGCGGGCTTCCCAGGTGGGGTTCTGTGGATCGTATTTCATGAACCCGCCAAACCAGAGTGCGTTCACCACTTCGACGGCAGACAGACTGCTGCTGGGGTGTCCACTGCCAGCTTCGGTCGTCATTTTGATGATCAGACGGCGAAGGACTTTTCCTTTTTCCTTCAATTCTTCCATTGATAAGGCATTTGCTTGAGCAGCCACTGTATTTCCTTCAATTCTTCTAAACGAACCATAAAATCATCACGCGCCCGACTCTGAATCCAGTTCCCCTCTGTGATAATGGAACCTGCTGTCTTCAGAGGACCGAAAGAAGGGTGTTACCTGATCTGACAATCAGAGAATGGAGCTGTGACAGCATTCAGGCGCCACCAGGCGCAACTTAAGCGCGTCAATTTTCTTCCGGTATGCTAACGAGCAAGCCTTCCAGCCACAACCATTTGAGCTGCAGAAACCCGTTTGTGCACTGGAAAAGCCGGCCGACGACCTACTTTTTCTGTAAAATACCTGCTTCCCCTCAGGAAGCTTTCTTCAGAAATTAATGGTTTGCTCTTTCTGGTCAAAATCACAACTGTTTATCCGACTAGTCTTTAAAGCAAGAATTCATTCGTCCATAATGAAGCAGTGGTTAAGAATTCTTCCGTACCCTTCCTCTGGGATGCAGCATGACTGAAAGCAGCTTCACTGATCAGGAATTACTGTCTTATCTGGATGAAAGTCTGTCGACAGACCTGATGTCTCAGATCGAGGCGGCACTCCGTCAATCCGACAGATTACGGGTCCGGCTGGCGGAACTTGCGCGACAGCGCGACGAGGGCGTGCATTCCGTGGGCGAGATTTGGCGACGGAACCGTTTGAGCTGCCCGACCCGGAGTCAGCTGGGGGGCTATCTGCTGGAGACCCTGCCGCCGGAATTCCAGAGTTTCGTTGAATTCCATCTGCAACAGACCGGTTGCCGCTACTGCAACGCGAACCTGGAAGATCTGAAAGCAGGCCTTTCGAATCTGTCAGCCGACTCCCAGCGCCGACGCGAGAAGTACTTTCAGTCCTCGGCCGGCTACTTCAGTTCCCAGCAGGATGACGAATAAATCCGCGTCCCACTTCAGTCTAGCGGAGCAGCTTCAAAGTCCGTCTTGTTCACCCAGCCCGCTTTGAGCGGTTCCCCCCCCATGTAGCGTTCATAGAAATTCCGCGTACGGGGATCGGAATACTGATAAGCTTCGAAGACGCCCCCCTTGCCTGTCATCCGGGGATCCTGTTGTGCTTTGAGTTCCGCTTCCAACTGCTGTTTCAGGGCCTGTTTGACTTTCTGATATTCCGGCGTTTCCGCCAGGTTTGTCATACACTCCTGATCGCCGTCGATCGCGAACAATTCCTCGGACGGCCGTTTCCCGAACGCAAGCTCCCAGAACTGCTGCTGACTGCCGTCGCGACGGAGATCAAGGATGACTGACTTCGTCGGGCTGCCATCACAATTCAGGTAACCGGTCTCGGGATTGCCAGCGGGCCAGCGTCCTGTTTCGTAATTGTGCAGGTAAAGCATTCCCCCTTTGACGATACCACGTATCGGATATCCCTGATCATGAGGGCGGCCGATGTCGTGGCGTTCTTTGCCGATGAGGACATGATCACGGACGGGATTGACCTGCCCCGATTTAGTTGACTGAAAAATATCGGTCAGGCTGTGACCGGTTGCAGGCTGCATTCCGGTCTGGTTCCATTTGAGCCCGGCAACTTCGATGAACGTGGGCGCGAAGTCGATGAAGCTGACATAATCTTTGATGACACGTCCCGGGGCTTTAATGCCATCCGGCCACATGATGGCCAGGGGAAGATGGTTGGAGAGTTCGTATTCCTGTCCCTTGATGCGAGGAAAAGGCATTCCGTTGTCCGCAGTCACCACGACCAGGGTATTGTCCAGTTCGCCCCGCTCTTCCAGCAGTTTCAACATGCGTCCGAGATGCTGATCGAAGTGTTCGATTTCGTACGCATAGTCGAGCATGTCGTTGCGAATGACTTCGTTATCGGGCCAGTAAGCGGGAACACGTTCGATGTCCGTGATTTTCTTGCCGGCGTTCTTCGCCCCCGAACCGTATTCGTAACGTCGATGCGGTTCGAAACCGCCGTACCAGAAACACCAGGATTTCTGATCGGGGCAGGTCTTGAGAAATTCGCCGAAGTTCCCGGCATAGTCGATGGACGAAATGCCTGTAGCAGGCGGTTTGAGTTTTTTGCTGTTAAAGGCGGGACCGGCCAGGTTTCGGCGTTTGCCTTGTTCATCGACGGCGACACCAGGCGCCCAGCCTTTCGCCGTTTTCCCGACGACATAGCCGTGCTCTGCCAGGGCTTCGACATAGGTTTTGAATTCCGGCGGAAAGAACGCCATGTGATTGCCGGCCTCTTTGAGCTGCCAGGAATTGCGTCCGGTCAGGATGCAGGCACGCGAAGGCGCACACTTGGCATTCGGCGTATAGGCGTTCGTAAAGAGCAGACCTTCGCGAGCCACCCGGTCGAAGGCGGGGGTCTTGACCCAGGAACAACCATACGCGCCCATGTGCGGGTATGAAGCATCATCGGCGATACAGAACAGAATATTGGGGCGACTGTTTTCGGCAGCCTGTATTGGGTCGGCCACGAACCCAGCGAGCAGCAGACAGACACAGATCACCTGCCAGAAGTTTGTGAAGCACAATTTCATCGAAGTCGATTCCCGGAGAAGAGACTGGGGATAAAGAATCAAACAGTTGACTTTATCTTAGGCGAGAGCGTCAGCAGTCACAAGCAATTTTGCTTATCAGGGAAGGCACACAGGAATGTATGAGCACTTCAGTTCAGGCTGAATCCGTTGGAAGGGATCGCGGCGGCGGGATCGCGCTGCTGCTGGCGATGGATGCTCTTCAGAAAACTCAGCAGCAGATCACTCCGCTGGTCGACATCCTGTTCTGCCAGGATCAGTTGCTGCAGTGGAGATTCGAGCGGCAGCGAACCAGCGAGCGTATCACAGAGCATGCCCAGCTCGATATCGCGATGCAGTTGATGGAAGTATGTGGGTTCAGAAACGTGATCGGCAAAGATCCGCGAGTAATGTTCGATCAGTTCCAGTTGACGATGCTCCCGGTGAATCACCGGTTCTTCAGGATAATAATCGGGTTTGAGATCCAACATCGCGGTGCGATAAGGCGTATCCGTATTGAGCAGCGTGACGGAACGGGCGCGACAGTGCCCCTGAACCAGCAGCGAATAGTGCCCAGCTTCCAGTTGAGCTGGTGAAACGATCGAAGCCAGACAGACAGGACGAATTTCTGTTCCGGGAGAGAGGATTGATCCGGTGCGGGAACAGACCTGTTGCAGATCGATGGCGAGCAGAGATCCGGAAGCGAGAACATCTGAGATGAGCTGGCAATCGAGGGGTGCAGTGATTCTCAATAACTGCAGCGAGTGGGGCAGCAGAACCGTGTTCTCCAGACTCAAAACCGGCACAACACCTGCGCTGGCTTCCAGCCGCTGCTCAATCATTTCCGAATCAGATACCATCTGCTAATTCCTGTCGATTCATTGAAAAAGAATCCGGGGTCTCCCATACTGAGACCAGTTCACATGCTCGCCGGTGAAAACCAGCGATGCCACTCAGAGTAGCACTCCAGTTTGGGAAATGTCATTCAGAATATGGCCAAAAAAACGAAACCCGTTGTGTCAGGTTCCAGTTATGCCGACTCACTTGATGCTAAAAAGAAACATGCCCGCAAAATCGCGCGCGGACTGGCTCGCCTGTTCCCTGAACCCGAGTGTGCCCTGATTCACGATTCACCGTTTCAACTGCTGGTTGCCACGATCCTCTCAGCGCAGTGCACCGACGAACGCGTGAATGCGACGACGCCGACCTTATTCAAAAAATATCCCACGGCAGCAAAACTCGCGTCCAGCAAACAGCCCGATGTAGAAAAGATCGTCTACCCGCTTGGCTTTTTCCGCGCAAAAGCGACCAACATCCGCAAGATGGCCCAGGCTTTGATGGAAGATCACGAGGGGGAAGTTCCGAAGACACTCAAAGAACTGGTCGCCCTGCCCGGCGTCGGCCGCAAGACTGCCAACGTGGTTCTGGGAACGGCCTTTGATATTCCCAGCGGCGTGGTCGTTGATACGCATGTGAAACGGATCTGTAATCTCTTCGGACTGACGACCAGTAAGAACCCGGAGATCATCGAGCGAGATCTGATGGAGGTCCTGCCGAAGAAGGAATGGATCGCCTTTTCGCATCGGGTCATTTTGCACGGTCGGGCAACCTGTGTCGCCCGCAAGCCGCGCTGCCAGGAATGTGCTCTGCTGAAAATCTGTCCGCGAATCGGTTTAAACCCCCTGGACCAATAATTGGCTGTTGGTTAACGACTTGATCCCGATTCTGAAAACGTCCGCCCGAACTGTTGAAAGCCGGTTCGCCGCGGTTTATGGTTCCAGTATGCGAAGTCTTCCTTCAACCTTCACAATAATGAGTCGCCGATGATCCTGACCGGGAAAGAAATCGAAAAACGCCTGGGAACTGATATTGTCATTGAGCCGTATAATGCAAAGTATCTGAATCCCAACAGCTATAACCTCTGTCTCCACAATGAGTTGATGGTCTACGAGGAAATCGTGCTGGACATGGCCCGTCCGAACCGGCTGGGGAAATATGTCATCCCGGAAGAGGGGATGGTTCTTTACCCCGGACAGCTGTATCTGGGACGAACCACAGAACGGACAGAGACGCACAACCTGGTTCCGCTGCTGGAAGGACGCTCTTCCATCGGACGACTGGGAATTTCTGTTCACGCCACTGCAGGGGTAGGCGACATCGGATTCTGCGGCTACTGGACACTGGAAATTACCGTGGCTCAGCCGGTCCGTATTTATGCAGGCATTCCGATCTGTCAGATCATTTACCATACCGTGGAAGGTGAGATCGTCGAATACAACAGTGACAAGTACCAGAACAATAAAGGCATTCAACCCAGCCTGCTGTTCAAAGAGCTGGATCCCAACGAGAATCGCCAGATGCGACTCTCTTTCGGCGAAGAGAAAACGTCGGACTAGACGTGAGCAACAATTCACTCAATGAAAAAGGCGTTACAGCAGAAACTGTAACGCCTTTTTTGATGGACTGATTCGAGCCGGTTACACGGTCCAGGTATCCCCGGTGTTGAACAGGGCTTCCAGGTCCCCTTCTCCGTTACGTTCAGTAGCGGATTTGACCTGGTCGTAAACGGCTTCGTTATAGGTCGGATGTTCGACACAACGGAAGACGCCCATGGGTTCGGGCATTTCCGGATATCGCATGCTGGCCAGCAGGAATGCGAGATTCATGTCTTCCGATTTTTCGTCGTGGAACAGCAGGTCGTCTTCGGTAACACCTTTACCCAGTTCGACGACTTCGGGCTGATCATGGCTGTTGAGCCGAATCCCCTTGTCACGATCTTTACCGAAAATCAGTGGCTTGCCGTGTTCGAGGTAAATCACGTTCTCTTCCTTTTCACCCTTCTTCGAGGCGAATGCGAAGGCACCGCTGTTGAAGACGTTACAGTCCTGGTAGACCTCGACGAAGGCGGTTCCCTTGTGGTTGGCAGCCCGTTCGAGCACGTTACAGAGGTGCTTGATATCGACATCGACCGAGCGGGCGGCGAAGGTAGCACGAGCGCCGATGGCGACGGACAGAGGGTTCAACGGACGGTCTACCGAGCCGAACGGCGTACTTTTGGTTTTGGTTCCCGTGGGGCTGGTCGGTGAGTATTGTCCTTTGGTCAGACCATAAATCTGGTTGTTGAACAGAATGACTTTGACATCCACATTCCGCCGCAGGACGTGCATGAAGTGGTTCCCTCCGATGGAGAGCGAATCGCCATCACCGGTGATGACCCAGACCTGCAGATCGGGGTTGGCGAGTTTTACGCCTGTCGCGACTGCCGGTGCACGACCGTGAATACTGTGCATGCCGTAGGTATCCATGTAGTACGGGAACCGGCTGGAGCAGCCGATACCGGACACGAATACGAATTTTTCCTTGGGGATTCCCAGGGTGGGCAGAACTTTTTTCATCTGGGCGAGAATGGAATAGTCGCCGCAGCGCGGGCACCAGCGGATTTCCTGGTCACTGGCAAAATCTTTTGGCGAGAGGACAGGTAGCGAGGTGTCTACACTCATTTTATTATCCTTAAACGCAATCAATCGTTTCTAAAATAGTTTAGCTGTTGGTCTGTGAAAACGATGGTTTATTTGTCTTCGATCACTTCTCTGATCTTCTGCTTGACTTCGCTGATCAGGAACGGTTTTCCCTGGACCTTGTTCAAACCAACGGCGTCTGCCAGATAAGTGCCGCGAATGATCATTCGCAGTTGCCCGGTATTGAGTTCCGGAATCAGGACTTTCTTGTAGTTTTTGATCACATCGCCCAGATTTTTGGGGAACGGATTCAGATACCGCAGGTGAGCGTGTGCCACCGAAAGTCCTTCTTTAATCGAATGTTTGACGGCGGTGCGGACAGCACCGTAAGTTCCGCCCCAACTGATCACAAGCAGGTCGCCAGACTCGGGGCCTTCTACTTCCTGTTCGGGAATGAAGTCCGCGATACCGGCGATTTTATTGGCTCGCAGAGTCGTCATGTACTGATGGTTCTGCGGAGAGTAATCGACGTTACCGGTGACATCCGATTTTTCCAGGCCACCCACGCGGTGTTCACAGCCGGGTGTACCAGGCACAACCCAGGGACGGGCTTTCTTTTCATCCCGCAGGTAAGGCATGAACTGCTCGCCATCCTTCTGTCTGTTCTCGTGTGAGACTTTGATCGGCTTGAGCGAGGACATTTCCGGAATCTGCCAGGGCTCGGCACCGTTGGCGATGTAACCGTCACTGAGTAGCATGACGGGGGTCATGAATTCCACAGCAATCCGCATCGCTTCCTGTGCCATGTGGAAGCAGTCTGCTGGAGACGCAGGAGCAACCAGAGGCAGCGGGCAGTCGCCGTTACGTCCGAACATGCACATATAAAGGTCGGACTGCTCTGTTTTTGTTGGCAGACCGGTACTGGGTCCGCCGCGCTGGACATCGACGATGACCATCGGCAGTTCCATGATGGCGCCCAGTCCCATGCCTTCCCCTTTGAGGGCAATCCCGGGACCACTGCTGGCGGTAATCGCCAGGTCGCCGGCATAGGAGGCTCCCACCACACTGGTGATGGCGGCGATTTCGTCTTCCGCCTGGAAGGTGACCACGTTGAAGTTTTTCAGTTTGGACAGCTCATGCAGAATATCGCTGGCAGGTGTAATCGGGTAACCGCCGTAAAACAGCTTCTTACCGGCCAGTGTGGCTGCGGTGACGAAACCGAAGGCGATCGCTTCATTACCGGTGACTTTGCGATATTTACCTGGTGGCAGTTCCGCAGGATCAACACGATAGTGCACGGTCATCGCTTCGGTGGTAATCCCGAAGTTATAGCCGGCATGCAGTGCCTTGAGGTTTGCTTCGACCAGTTCGGGTTTCTTGGCAAACTTGCTCTTTACCCATTCTTCGGTCGGTGTCGCATCCCGCTGGTAGAGCCAGTAGACCAGGCCCATGGCGAAGAAGTTTTTGCAACGTTCTGCTTCACGAGGTGACAGTCCCAGTTCCGCAACAGCGTCACGAGTGAGGCTGGTCATCGGCACTTTCTGGACCTGATAGGCTGCCAGCGACTCTTCATCATCAAGGGGATTACTCTCATAGCCCGCTTTGGAAAGATTGCTCTTCTCGAACGCATCTTCGTTGACGATCAGGGTTCCGCCCCGCTTGAGGTCGGCAACGTTCGTCTTGAGAGCAGCGGGGTTCATGGCAACCAGGGTGTCGACTTCATCGCCCGGCGTGTAGATGTCGGAACTGGAGAAGCAGATCTGGAAACCACTCACGCCCCCCAGCGTACCGGCGGGTGCGCGAATTTCTGCGGGGAAATCCGGCAATGTGCTGACATCATTACCGAAGACGGCTGACACGTTGGTAAACTGCGTGCCAGCCAGCTGCATCCCGTCTCCACTATCTCCACAAAAACGGATAACAACAGCATCCAGTTGTTCGCTGATTTTGCCGTTAGCACCAGACACGTCTGTGGTCGCCATTCTGCTTGTTACTCCCTGGCAGTCTGTTCTGTTGCCAGTTCAGACTGTTTCAGTTGAAAGAAAATTGTATTGTAAGTTTTTGCTGCGATTTTATTCCTGACAGCAGCCTGTCTATTCGACAGTAGCCCGTCTCAGGGATGTCCGTTCCTCTGGTCTGGCCCTGTTTCTGATAACGCAAAAACCAGACTGTCCATCACTGAATAAATGAAACCAGGGAAAACGCGAAGTGGTCTCTCAGACATGACACGGGCCCGGTTGAGCATGACCCTGATGAGGAGGGAAAGACGCAGGAGTATTTCACACTTGATTTCACAATTTGATGAATCATTCCGTCTGGCAAGCGAAATCGATTCAATCCCCGTCAGGGACTGAAGTTCGGCTTCAGACTTCCATATATTCCTCATTGACTGTTCACCATCGCTCCATCAAACGGCAAACCCAATGAAATAGAATTATTCCTTATAATCGGCATTTTTACACCAAATTCACCACAGGGAAAGCCTTGAAATAGCACATTCTTGCGTGTTTCTTGAGAATTTCCATGAGAATGTACTCAAGCGACTTCCCCTGCCGGAATTATAGTCATAACCGTTACAGATCCAAACTAAACCGCACATATTTATCCACTTTATTGGGTGGATGACTTTAAGCTCAGTTAAATCAACGGATTCAGGGAAGAGCTATAAAAAAACGACAGCAGAAACGTCATTATTTCTGCTGTCGGAGAGGACACATCACTGCCTCAAAAGGCTCAGGCTGCCTTGGTGGTCGTATAGAAATAATTCATGATGTCATGGGGCAATTCCTGTACATCCACTTTCTCAAAGCCGGCGGTCTGCAGCATCTCACAGGCGAGCTCTTTCCCCCAGCAGGTTCCGAGCCCTGCCCCGCCCTGGGCAAGCGAAACGGTCATGCAGTGCATGGTGGAGATGGTATAGAACATGGGTCCCAGTGGATTGCTGATGTTCTGTTCCACATTGCTCGATGCGGCGATGTCCTGCATCAGGAAGGTGCCGCCCGGTTTCAGCGAAGCATTGACATGACTGAGTACTACTGCGGGCTGGGCCTGATCGTGAATTACATCGAAAGCGGTAATCAGATCAAAGGCTTCCGGCTGGTTCATGCGGGCCACGTCCTGCACGCGAAAGGTGATGTTCGTCAAGCCGCGTTCCGCCGCAGAGGCTTGCGCCCGGCCGATTGATTCTTCTGAGATGTCATAGCCAGAAAAGCGACTGTTCGGAAATGCGGCTGCCATTTCGATCAGTGCCATCCCGCTGCCACAACCGATATCCAGTACCTCGATGCCCGTCCGCAGTTTCTCTTCCAGTCCGGGGACGAGGGGCAGAATATGCTCGAAGAGTCCGCAGACCACCGAGTTATAACTCTCCTCCGCCATCACTTCATGGAAGCGGGCGAATTCGGAATAGGGTACCCCGCCCCCTTCGCGGAAGCAGTCGACGATTTGATCTTCGACGCTCCCCAGTACCGAGAACCACTGCATCGTCGTCGCGAAATTGTTGGAGCCGGCCGCCCGCGTCAAGAGGGCCGCGTGTTCTGCTGGCAGGAAGTACGTCTTCAGCACCGAGTCGTACTCCACAATACCGCCGGTCACCATAGCCCCCAGCCATTCTCGCACATAGCGTTCATTCAGCCCTGACTGTTCGGCGATCTGACTGCTGGTAGCGTGTTCCATTTCGCTCATGATATCGAACAGTCGAGCGCGGTGCCCGATAGAAATCATGAAAGAGAGTCCGCTGTGATTGACGATCTGCAGCAGCTTCTGCCCGAACTCGTCTGTCCGCTCAGCATCAATATTCAGGTTACAGTTATTACACATGGTCGCTCATACTCCTTTGCAGTAATGTGACAGCAATTTGTTTTGGGGGACAAACACAGGCCCGCTGTCCTTCCATCTGAATGACAGAGCGGTAAAACAGGGAGTATGTTACTGTATTTTTTGAAAAATCGGGAAACGGAATCATCCCGACAGAATAACCATTTTTCTGGTAAGGACTTAAAAAAAGTCGCGAGATTGTTTGATCCCGCGACTTCAGTTGGAAATGCCTGTCAGGTGTCTATTTAGGAATCGCAATTTTTCCAGCGAATGATCCATCAACCGACTTACGCGACCCCTTCTGCCCGGGGATTTCCACTTCGACATCCAGCCTGATATCTCCGGTAACTCCCTTTTGGCCTGGTTTGATCCAGATCTCGGCTTCATGAACCGTCACGCGTATCCCGGCGATGGTCTCCTCAATTTTCTTTTGAGTCTCTTCTTTCGATGGCCTTCCACCTCCTCCAGGAGCAATACCACCGAAACCCTTAAATCCTTCGGCAAACCCCATACCCATGGCGACTGCCATTGAAGTGACTGCTTTGTAGAACTTACTGACAATTTCTTTCAATCGTTCGTCGGCGATCACATACGATCCATCTTCTCCTTTTTCAGCAAAGAATGTGAGCTTACTGTCGAGACCAAAGTGTTTCTTGAAATCGGCTCTCTCTTCCGCATTCAGAGGCAGGTGCAGGGTGACTTTGGCTGCCATCTTCTGCTCTTCACCGGTCAACATGAATTCCATCAAGACCGTTTTAGGCTTCTCACCTTCTTTACTCTGAATGGGAATGGAATAAATCAGATTCACGCCTGTCAGGGGGGGATCATCATCAAACAGAATCTCAGGGTCGGTCACCAGTTTGGAACCGAGATAACCAGTGATGGCACCAATGATGGAACCGGGCACTGCACCGATCCCCCCGGCAGTGGCCCCCCAGGCACCACCCAGCTTAGCACCGAGCCAGACTGCTCCCCAGACACTGACTTCTCTTTTGGTCTGATCGACTCTATCTTTAGCGTTATAGATGTTTTTTGCGCTGTTGTAGACTCCATAGATAATCAGTCCGCGTCCCAACCAGGGAGCCGCCTTACTGCCGAGGATTCGCAACTTGCCGAATCTGGTCATCCGGCTGGGGAGGCCCGACGATTTCAGAGACTGGAATGCTGCCTGCTGCTCAGCGTTCATCGCAGCCGTCCCTCCCGATTCGACGGGCGCCGCCCAGGCAGCCTGACGCGCCGCTTCCATCTGCTCAAATGGATGTCTCATCCCGGGGGGTATCCACTGATTGACCGGCATCCTGGGCATGACCATGGGTGGAGGTGTCGGATTAAAGGGTTGAGATGGTAAATTTTCCAACCAGATGGCTCCAGCCGAACCTGGGGCCGGAATACCTGTCGTGCCTTCCGGGTCAAATTGGTTGACAGGCTCACCGTTCAGGTAGAGATAGGCATTTTGAGTGATTGGATCTTCGAGTGTACCTGACTCTGTATCCGCAGAAATAAAGAGAGACAAAGCGGCATCATACCAGCGGCTGCGGTAGTGGTAGAGGCCTGTCTCCCGATCCAGGTAGCGTCCCTTGGCATAGAAACGATTGGGAACCTGCTCCTCGATAACGTTGACTTCACCACAAGGCGAATAGTTATAGCTGTTGACGAGTTCCCCTTTCTGGTTGATCACTGCCAGTACGGAGTGATCGGGAGCGGTGATGAAATAGTATTGTTCCTTGCCAATCACCTGGCCGAATCGTTGATCCAGGTTCTCTCCGTTGAGATAGACGCGATCCAGTTTGCCGTCAATCAGTTCGCCAACGATGTTTTTCCGATCCTGCAAAAACTGAGTCGACTTGCCGCCATCATTGCGCGAGGCGAGCAGACCATCGGGATCGTAAGCATACTCGATGGATTTGCTGCCCTGCAGATCGACGCGTTGCAGCAAATCGAGCGCATCATAATCATAGCGGGTTGTGCCCTGCTGGTTGGCGCGACTGATGAGGTTGCCTGTAGTGCTGTACTGCAGAGAAGTTTCACCCGTACTCAGCAATTGATTGAGAGCGTTAAATTTGCGTTCCTGATTGTCCCGTTTTTTCAGATTACCAGCCAGATCATACTCATATGATTCACGTCGGCCATCAGGATAGACGGTTTCACTCAGTCGTCCCTGGTTATCATAGGCATAAGAAAAGGTGTTACCCTGCAGGACCGCCCGAATGATGCGGCCGGCGGAGTCATAATCATACGTGGCCTGGTAAATCACCTTGCCGCTATTCTGTCTGCATTCAATTCGTTGTAACAGCCCATTGGGATGATAGGTGTATGCGATGCGGGCTGACTGACCGGTGATCAAAGTCTGGCGTCTGCCGAACTCGTCATATTCAATGCCTACCTCTGCCCCTGAAGGACCAGTCACGCCGGTCAGCCGGGCCTGCTGATCGTAGCGATAATTGATCGATTTCCCTTCCGGTAACAGAACCGAGGAAACACGCTCGCCGTTTCCGTAGGTGTAGCCCACCGCAGTGTGTTGCGTATCATTTCGTACTTCGAGCAGTTTGCCCCCACGATCATATAGAAAGCGATATGCCTCATCTTTGACAGCACTGGTGACAGGCAACCCCTGCGAATTGTATTCGTGGGAGCGAATCACGGTTTCTCCCTCTTTGATCTCCACCGGCTGCCTGGTCTTATCATATTTGTATGAAAGCCGTTTTCCGTCTTCGCGTGTCAGTTCTTCCAGTTGATCGGCGGTGTTCCAGCGATACTGGCGACGCTGCCCCAGGGCATTGGTTCGGCTTAAGACGCGACCGACATCGTCGTATTCAAAGCGGGTCTGTCCTCCTCCCGGGGAATTAATAACCTTAAGGTTGTCTGCCGTATCGTATTCATAGCGATATTCGCTCTGGCCTGTCTGTACCAGTGATAGATTCCCGGCGATATCGTATTCATAGCGCCTGGCGCCTCGAGTGGGAGAGATGATTTCTTTCGGTCGATTCAAAGCATCATAGTCATAGCGTCTGATTCCAGTAACCGTGGAATCATCCCGCTTTAACTGCCCGGCGAGATCATATTCAAAGCGAACCGTTTCCCCGCCGATCTGGCGAAGTTCGGTGGGCAGCTCCGTATCTTTATAAGCAAATTCAGCCTGCTGCCCCTCGGAATTCTGTACTGCAATCAAACGGCCGGAAGCGTCGTACTGATAGCTGGTTTGCCCGTGGAAGGAATCATTGAGTTCAATCAGTCGACCGCGCTGATCGTAGCGGAGGGCCGTCAATTGTCCTGACCAGAGATCGACAACCCGCACCAGTCGGTCATCAGCATCGTATTCATAACGCAGGGACCCTGAACCGGAGGTCATCTCGACCAGACGATCACGTTCGTCATAGCGATACTTGACAGCGGGGTCGCTGCTCCGTTGATCCGAGACCAGCCGACCGGCGGCATCATAGACCAGGTTACGAGAGGTGCCATCGGGGAAAGTCATTTTCGAGAGCTGCTGCAGCTGGTTAAATTCATAGCCGAAACTCCGTCCCAGCGGATCGGTGGCTTTCGTCATCCGACCAACAGGATTGAACTCGAACTGGTATTTCTGACCTCCCGGCAGAGTCATGGATTCAGGCTGCCCTGCCCGGTTATAGCTGAACAGCAGCTTGCCTCGTTCACCCGGATAGCTGACAACACGAAGGTTACCAGCACTATCATGGGCATAACGCGTGGTCTGTCCCAGGGCATTGATATGGGATGTCATCTGTCCCCCTGGACCATACTGAAAGGAAGTGGTCTGCCCCAAGGCGTCTGTCTGACGACGCAACTGCCCCCGCGTAGTGAACTCCAGAGATTCCGTAGCACCATTCGGTTCACGAAGTGTTTTCTTAAGCCCCTTGTCGGAGGTCATTAACTGCAGCGTCTCTGTTCCATCGAAGGTCATTTGCTGCAGGTCCCCCTGGTTGTCATACGCAAAGGCCACCGATTCTCCATCAGAACTCTGGATGCCGGTGAGATTATTCCGGGCATCATAGTCATATCGAGAACTGACGCCATGGGCGTCAATGAATTCCTGGATCAGGCCTTGGGCATTATAGCGAATATCAACTTTCCCCAGTTGATCAGAAACAGATGCCAGGCGATCGCTCTGCCCGTCATAGGAGTATTGTTCCCGGGTCTGATCAAAACGGGTTTTGATGATGAGCCGGCCCTGTGGGTCGTAAGCGAATGTCATCTGTGACTGATCAGGACGGACATGTCGAACAAGACGACCAGCAGGATCGTAATACTTCTTAGAAACATTGTGTTCGAAGTCGGTGATCTCCACTGATTGATTCTGGTCATTAAATTTCCAGGTGAGCGTAGCTGCGGCCAGGGCCGTTGGTTGAGTGGGTGGGGCTGGTGAAACCGGCGGGGGAGTCAGATCTGGCTGTGGTACCGGGTCCACTGCGGGAGGAGATGGCTGTGGTGACACTGGAGGTGCTGGCTTGACCTGTTGCTTGTGATCAAACTCGAATGAGTTAAACAGTGTTGCCAGCTCGGGAGAAGGTTCATCCAGACGGGCCGATCCCGTTTTGATGACGTTAATTACATGTCGCCTGTTGTTTGTGACAAATGAGATGCGGAAGATGGCACTTTTTCGTCCGGGCAGGTAATAGCCAACGCGTGCTGCAGGGACACTGACGAGTTGATAGAAACGCGCCCCTACAGTGGGTGCGATCTGCGGATTCTGTTTAACTTCCTGTTCCTTCTCTTTGACGAACTGCTTGAGTGCCGCCTGGGCGTCTGTAACCGCTTCGTGTCCTTTCCAGCAGATGAGAACTAACGAACGATCCCGGTTGACTACCGTATCGAAGGTCTCATCAGCGACTGTATTCCGTCTGTTTTCTTCCACATGCCAGCCGGGAGGTAACCGGAAGCGATAGTCATTTTCACCATGCTGATAAAATATTCCGTTTGGGTCGGTCGCTGGTACCAGTCGCGTTGCCTTGAGTTTAATACCGCGGATTTCGGTAATCCCTCTCCCGCCGGTTTCCTGATTTTGTGCCCAGGTTTCCGGCTGACTGTCGAGTACCGTATAGGTCCCCTTAATCAGCAAAACATCGGGCATACACTCCCAGATCGCATTATTGACTTGTCCTCCGTTACGGGCGGCGCGAGTCTGCCAGGGGCCATACGTGGTGCCATTTTCGTGTTTCAGCGCAATGGTACCAGGCGTTCCTTGATTATTCTGAGTCCAATGATAATTCATCATGTAGGTAAGTCGGATCGGCGTTTTCAGTGTGAACTGTGTTGACCGGGTGGGCTGCGGTAGAACGCCTTGATCATTGGCGTTGTAAAAAATCGTTTCTTCTTTCGTCTCTTCCAGCTGCGGCTGTGCGACAGGTTCCGGCACAGGGCTCGGTTCGGGCAGTGAGCGCGAAGGCTCAGGGATCGCTGGAACAGGCTCCGGTTGCGCGGGCTCCGTGATTTGCGGGGGCGTTACTTCTCCCGGAAGAGTCACTACCATTTCACGGCTGGTCTTTGACTGACGAAACGCAAACGAGGAGCGTTTCAGGCCAGGCCCCTTCAGTTCCAGCAGATGCCCCTGAGAGTCCCAGGCCAGAGCGAGCCGACTGCCGTTGCGGAATCGCACTTCGGAGAGCTGGCCGGCCGTATTAAAGCGATAGCTCTCGGAGGTGCGATCGAAGTGATTCACCTGTTGGAGATGTCCCGCAGAATCATATTGGTACTGTGAGGTGCGACCGGTATTGTCGGTCAATTGCTCAACCATCCCTTGCGAATTACTTTTGACCTCGAATATCGGCTTATTGCCAGAAAGAATCTGGGTCAGCAGTTGCCCCTGGTATTGGAAAGAGAAGGTCGTCCCCAGTTTCTGCCAGCTGCTGAGCTGTCCGCTGGCGTTAAAATTCCATGTACCTACTGCAGTGCTGAAAAGAGATGACCCATCAGCGACTTTCGTCAGGTTGGCTGTGGAAGACTGCAGCGGTTTGAAAATATCGGGGTTCGCTGGATCGGTCTGAAACCGGTAAGGAACACCACCGACACTGACCGTGGTGATCTTATTTTTTCCCACGCTCAACGCGGCATCAAGACTGCTGTGCCATCCCAGGCCAAAGCGACCGCGAAATCGGGAATCGCTGGCATAGAGACGTTCGATGCGGAGTTCAGTTGTCTCAACGGGAATGACGAAATCGATATTGGGCAGGCAGTAATTTCCCCGACCAGTCTGAACATAACCACGCTCAGGCGAATGCACATAGACATTCGCAGCCAAGTCATCGCGTTCCGACAACCAGGCATACTGGAGTACTTTTTCGGGTGTCCATTCAAAGACATTCCGAGGCGCCTGCGCCAGAGCAAGAGTAGGAATAAACAGGAGAAACAACAACGCAAATACGAATCGCTGGAAACGCATGGCAGTTAATCCTCAGGTGTCAGAATGGCCTCATGAAAAGTGCACCGCAGCATAGGCAAACCGCATTCCATGGCGACTTCAGAGCCTGGCGGGTAACGATAAATCACACTAAAACATCCGATTATTATCAGTTACACATATCGAGTGGTCAAGCAGCAGAACCACTGCTTTCCAATAGGGATTTTCCCGATGTACGGGCTAACCGCGATTTACTGACGGTTCACTTTGAAAGTCGGATTCGGAACAGGCATCTGGGCTCCCACCTGTTTGAGGTGAGTCTGCAGCCGCTGGTTGAGGCGAGCGGTCAACTCTGGCTGTTCGGCTGACAGATCCCGCGCTTCGCCCTGATCATCAGCCAGGTTGTAAAGTTCGTTGCGATCGTCTTCGTAGTAATGGATCAGCTTATGATCGCCGACACGGACGGCACTGTAAGGGACCCCGATAAAGACGTTGTAATGCGGGTAGTGCCAGTAGAGAGCATCGCGGTTGAGTGCAGCCTGCGGATCTTTGAGAACGGGAACCAGCGAGATGCCATCCACGTTTTGATTGTGGGCGGCGTTTCCCTGAACGCCGGTGATTTCAAGAATGGTGGGATAGAAGTCCATCGTGATCGTGGGGGTCTGGCAGACAGTGCCGGGACGAGTGACACCAGGCCAGAGGACGATCGCAGGCACACGGGTTCCCCCTTCCCAGTGCTGGCCTTTTTCACCTCGCAGGGGAAGGTTGCTGCTGGTCTTGCGACAGACGCCGCCATTGTCAGAAGTGAAGACGATCAACGTACGATCTGCGATGCCGCTCTGTTCCAGTTGAGCGCGGACACGACCGACGGCTGCATCGACGGAGTGGACCATGGCTGCATACTCGGGGTTATGATGATACTTGCCACGAGGCTGCTGTTTGAATTTCTGCACCAGGTCGGGTCGCCCCTGTATCGGCGCATGTACCGAATAGAAGGCAAAGTAGAGGAAGAAGGGATTATCCTGCTGCTCACGGATGAGTGTCACTGCCTCGTCGGTGAGCCGATCGGTGAGATAGCGTCCCGCGCGCTGTTCCTCGGTCAGTCGACTGTCCCACTTCAATGCATCACCGCCGTAGGGAAAGTGATAGCTGCGGGGCAGTCCCCGGTTCGTACCGCTGATGTTAACATCAAAGCCATGATCTTCGGGCAGGTTGCCTGGCCCGCCGAGATGCCATTTGCCGACATGCAGAGTTTTGTACCCGGTCCCGTGTAGCGCTTCAGGAAGCGTGGTGTATTTCTGTGCGAGGTGCTGCTGCCACTCGGGTGGTTTGAGTGGAAAGTCGCGGTACTGCTTCGCCCAGCCGGGAATCCAATCGGTCAGGTGAGTGCGGGCGGGATACATGCCCGTCATCAGGGCACCGCGGGTCGGTGAGCAGGCATTGCAGGCCGCATAGTTCTGTGTGAACTTCATCCCTTCTGAAGCGAGACGATCGATATTCGGCGTCTGATAGTAGTCACTACCGTAACAGGCCAGATCGGTCCAGCCGAGATCGTCGACGAGAAAGAAAACCACATTCCACGGACGCTCAGCTGCTGTGAGGTTTGGAGTCCAACTACCAAAAGTGAAGAGCAGGACGATACTGAAACAGTAGACACGTTGCAGCAGACGGACCATGTAAGTTCCTCTGATCGGGGGTCATTCAACTGAGACAGGAAACAAATCGAAACGCTTGCCTGCGTTTTATGATAACGCTCGTATTACGCAGATGAAACGTTGAGCAGACAAAAGACAGGTCGAGGTTTGCTGCCGCTGGCATTAATAGATCGAGTCCACGATTTCATCGGGGGGTGGCAGTTCCAGAAGTTTCACTGCCTGGATTGTATTTTCTCCCTGGCTGAGTGCTTTCGCCACGCGATGGGCGCCGTCGAAGAGCTGGCCGTCTGGATCCAGAATGATCGGGTAGTCAGAATCGACGTGTTCCATTCTTATGAAATGTTCGACCACGTTACGGAGAGTGGGCGGGAAATCGTCATCGAACCAGCAGACGCCATCGAGGTGTTTGAGTGATTCGATCTCGATCGTAATCACTGGCAACTGTGCCGCCCGTTTCCAGAGTCGCTCCGTATACCAGACGTGGTACTTGTCACCCATCTTCTGCGTTGTGCGATCGATGCGTCGTGTCACTCGGGCGCTCCGTTTGTGATCCTATATAGCGCTTTCCGTTCTCTCTGAAATTCAGAGGCGGAAAATGTCTGCAATAGCCATCATACCAGAATTGTGAGTCTCCGTGCCTGTTTTACCACGGAAACAGGCTCTGTCAGAGATTTGCTCATTCTCACAAGACTGGCAGCCCACAGACCAGACCGCAGGCTGAGACACCCATGTTCAGTGCCATTTTCACTAAAACACCACCTTAAAAACTCTGGCATATGAATTGCGACTGATAATAGACGTACCTCCGTATCTCATACAGGAGCGATGACCCATGGATTATCAAAAATTACGTAATGTTCTGAAACGGACCGGTTCTGACTTCCTTGATGACGAATGCATGTCCAGCGGCGCTGCGATTGCGTACTACACCATTTTTTCGCTGCCGCCTCTGCTGGCGATCGTCTTCGCTTTGACCACGCAATTCTGGTCTGCGGAACAGGTCTCCTCAGTGATCAATTCCCAGTTGGGGCTCCCTGTCGAACAGAGTGTAGAAGCGGAGGATGACGCAGATACTTCTGCAGGATTCGACCTGACCAGTGTTGCGGAACGTGTGCAGTCAGGTCAGACACCGGAGCGGCCCCTCTGGTCCCGACTTCTGGGAGCAGTGGTTCTAATTTTTTCAGCCAGTGGTGTGCTGGCCCAGTTGCAGTCCGCATTGAATAAAGCCTGGAATGTCGAACCGGATCCGGAACAGGGTGGCATCATGGCTTTTATCAAAAAACGATTGATCTCACTGGCGTTTCTGATCGTTGTCGGTCTGCTGTTGTTGATCTCACTGGTGCTGACCACCTTTGTCGATGAATTTACGCGCTGGCTGGACTACGGATATCTGGATGTGGGAATTCTGTCTGCAGTCATGATTGTGAATACTCTGCTGACGCTGGGTCTGGCGACACTGTTGTTTGCTGCGACTTTTAAAGTCCTGCCCGACGCGAATATCAGGTGGCGAGATGTATTCATGGGAGCGGCAGTGACAGCCATACTATTCACGATTGGTAAAAGTGGCATTGCCTGGTATCTGCAATTCTCTGAGGCGGGGTCCAGCTGGGGCAGTGCAGCGACATCCATGATCGGGATTCTGATCTGGGTCTATTACTCGTCCCTGATCATTTTACTGGGTGCCGAATTCACTCAAAGCTGGTCCATCGAATTTGGTGACGGCCTGAAGCCGGCCCCCGGAGCCGTACTGGTGACTGCTGAGAAAATCTATCACCGAAATGAAACCAAGAATCTGTCCTATAAAAGTTAACTCCGTCTCTTACTCCATCATTACACGACTTACCGAACTGAAAGGCGAGTCCCATGATTCAGAAAATAAAACAGAACCGTTCCCTGGCCGAATATCTTTTTCCTCCCTCCGCAGATCAGGGTGCGTATCGCGCGGAACGCGTCGATCGTTTTGCCCGGTTTGAAAAGCTGACCAGCCTGCTCGACGATTCGTTTACCATCCCGGGAACCAGTATCCGCGTCGGCTGGGACTCGATCATCGGCATTGTGCCAGGGCTGGGGGACATGATCTCCACGGCTTTATCGGGTTATCTGATCTACCAGGCAAAGCAACTCGGCGCTTCCAACTGGGTGCTGGCCCGGATGGTCGGTAACACGGGTCTGGACTTTCTGCTGGGTTCGATTCCAATCGCTGGAGATATTTTTGATGTGTTCTTTAAATCGAACCGCCGCAATTCCCGGTTGCTGAAAAAACATCTCGACCGCCGTAACGCGAGTT
This sequence comes from Gimesia chilikensis, assembly GCF_008329715.1. GTDB lineage: Bacteria > Planctomycetota > Planctomycetia > Planctomycetales > Planctomycetaceae > Gimesia > Gimesia chilikensis. The sequence continues at coordinate 128,551 of NZ_VTSR01000005.1, forward strand.
GAACCAGGGTTGGATGACTCTGATCATTTCCGTCAGGGACAATAAGGGGTCTCCGAATCCAGCGAGAATTCTCGATACTGTAATGTGCATTGATCTGATACCATGCTCGGGAAATGAACGATATTTTGTTTGAGTCCTGAACAAGAAGGTCTCACAGTGGATGCCCAAATCAGAGAAGCCCATGCCGAGTCGATTGAAGCCGAGGTCAGCCGGATCCTGTCTGCGAATGCTGAGACGACGGGATTTCCCTACGCGCCGGAACCGCTGAAACTCAAAATTGAGCGGGAAGGAAAGCTGGTCGCGGGGCTGGTTGGGTTCACGCTCTGGGAATGGCTCTACATTCAGACGCTGGCAGTCGAAGCGGATTTGCGGGGACAGGGGCTGGGACGCCAGCTGGTGCTCAAAGCGGAACGGATCGCCCGCGACAGAAAGTGCCACGCTGCCTGGGTCGATACCTTCACTTTTCAAGCCCCCGCGTTTTACACGCAACTGGGCTATGCTCCGTTTGGGACGCTGGCAGACTTCCCCAGCGGACAGGAACGAATCTTTCTCTATAAGAAGCTGACAACAGAGCCACCCCAGTCTGACGACTGAATCTTTCAGTGAATGGCCCCGCGCGTCCCATCAAAGCGAGTTGATATTTCATTTTGAGGCCTGTTTCAAGGCTCTATTGCAATCTGCATCTCATAGTCCGAATCCTCTCGACCTGTTTGTCTCATTTTGTGGGGAATTGCTATTTGTGATTTTGGGCAAATGACTTAATATCGCGGCCCTGATTCAAGTCAGTCCCCGATGGCGAGCGCTCGTTCCAGTTGATTCTGTAACGACACAGTGAATGGATTCACCTTCTCTGGAGGCGATTTTTAATCGATCTCTGGTCTGCATTCACCGGGCTGCTCTCTACTCCCGGATCTGATCGTGTTAAACCCACAATTATACTGGTCCTTCTGGATCAGCGTCAGAAAGTAGAGTCACCGATGGAGCTTGCATCCCCGTCCGCCAGTTCACAGATTACCCAGCACGTGTTATCGCATATGATCAACCGTTTGAGTGCCGTCGATCCGTGTGAAGATCCTTATCCCCACATCAGCGTTCGCGATATATTCCCGCAGGACGTCTATGCCGATCTGATTGATCTGCTGCCGGAAGATTCCGTTTACACCACCATGGGTAAGCGGCACATCATGGAAAACGGGGAATCGAATCGTTTTGAATTTCAGCTGTCCGCGGAGAACATCGACGCGAACCTGACCGACAGCCGTCACACACTCTGGACCGGCATCCGGAATGCGTTGAATGCTCCCGAACTGAAAAAGGCGGTCTTTAATCGTCTGAGTGCAGGCATCGGTTACCGGTTTGGTATCGATCCCAAAGATGTCAACCAGGTAGAAGCGTTTCCCCGTCTGAGCCTGATGCGGGAAAAGCCGGGCTACTTCATTACGCCGCACCCTGACACCCGTAAAAAGCTGGTCACGTTTCAGATTGCCCTGCCCCGCGATCGCTCGCAGCTGGACCTGGGCACCATGATCTACAAACGCAACCTGTCACCCAAGTTTCTGCTCAACCGTCCTAAGGGATTTCGCGGATTCGAAAAGGTGAATCAGTATCCGTTCGAACCAAACAGCGCCTTCGCATTTTCCGTGATCAATTCCGTTCGTAAAAAGAGCTGGCACGGCCGCGAACCTCTGGAAGGGGAATCGGGCATTCGCAACAGCCTGCTCTGCATCTACTATGCTTCCAAAGAGAATGCAACGACCTACTAAAGCGGGGCGTAAAATAATAACATCGAACAGGCCGGGGCTTTTTTATAGAGTCCCGGCCTGTTTGCGTTTCTGAAATCAACATGGGGGAACAGTCATGAACTTTAAAATGACTCTGCTGACAGCCGTGTTTCTTGAACTTTCAGTATGAAGGTACCCCACAAAGGCATGCCATCTCAACAGCGTCCCCAGTCGAGATAACCGTGAATTCGATTGTCGCTGCTGCTGGAACCACGCGTCAGATCACGATACGATTGAGAGCCGTCTGATATCAGGACATACTTGAGACAGCCCAATCGTATCCGAGGCCTGTGGAAACATGATCCGCCGCAATCGAAGTTACCTCGAAGAATTCGCTATCCGGATTCGCGAACACAACCTGTTCAAGGCAACCAGGGAACGGCTGCTGATTGTCCGTCACATCCATGAGCAGTACCGCCAGCGGGAAAGCTTTACCGACGTTGATGTCGCGGAATCGATCAAGGTCGCTACACCGCGGCGGGTTTCCCTGTCCACGGTCTACCGCACGCTCAGATGCCTGGTCGAGGTGGAACTGCTGGACCGACTGGAACAGGCACCGTCTTCCCAATCGGATTCCAAATTAATTCTGTATCGTTTGCCTGTTGCGTGGCGTGACTGACAGACTCTCTTTGTAAGATCAGATATGATTTCAACCACGAAAAGCACTAATAACATGATTGGTGTCCTGCGATACTGATCTGCTGTGAAGCTTGTTGTTGCGATGCTGAAATACACATCCAATCTGCAACAGGCGTGCGTTTATTGTTGATTCTGCCTGTGAAATATTGGATAACAGGGATAATTCAAACATTCTCGCCTGAAGTTCTGCAACTTCATTCCCTCCATTAAAATTGCTGATTCATAAAGGAAGCGCACCTGTGATGCTAAACTTAAAGACCAAGCTGACGCTCATGTTGTCTGCCTGTCTGTCACTGTCGACAGTCTCGGCGGCGGAAAACTCTGACGACGCAAATAAACTTTCCACCGCGGAAAAGAAAAGTGGCTGGAAGCTGCTGTTTGACGGCAAGTCCACCGACGGCTGGAGAAATTATCAGAAAGACAGCGTCAGTGATGGCTGGAAGGTCAAGGACGGCGTACTGACCCGCGCTGAAAAAGGGGCCGGCGACATCATCACTGAAGATGAGTTCAAATATTTCGAACTCTCGCTGGATTACAAGATCTCCCCAGAGGGAAACAGCGGACTGATGTTCCACGTCACCGAGGAAGAAAAAACTCCCTGGCGGACCGGTCCCGAAGTGCAGATCCAGGATAACGTTGACGGACACGACCCTCAGAAAGCGGGGTGGCTCTATCAGTTGTACAAACCGGCTCCTCCCCGGACAGGTACCGAAGAGGAAAAAAGTAAGCCAGCCGATGCCACACGTCCGGCCGGTGAGTGGAACAACCTGTTCCTGCGAATCGGCCCCGATCGTTCCGAAGTCGTGATGAACGGCATTCGCTACTTCCGCTTTAATAAAGGGAGTGCCGACTGGGACAAACGGGTGGCTGCCAGCAAGTTTTCCAAGTTCCCGAAGTTCGGCAAAGCAGAGAAAGGACACATCTGTCTGCAGGACCATAACGACCTCGTCTCCTTCCGCAACATTAAAATCCGGAAGCTGGCCGACGATGGTTCTGCGCCTGACCCAAGTGATGGCGAACTGGCAATCAAAGGGGTTCCCGCATTTCCCGGTCTGAAATGGGAAGGTTGGGAAGCCGTCAATGAGGAGACCGGTAAGGTTGTGCCACTACGGCCCATCGTCGTCAAGAGTGCCGGTGATGGCACCGACCGTCTCTTCGTCGCCACTCAGCGAGGCATGATCCACACGATCGATACCAAGTCCCCCAAACAGGCGAAGCTGTTCCTCGACATCCGCGAGGCTGTCGCCCCCTGGAAGAAGAACAACGAAGAAGGTCTGCTCGGCCTGGCGTTCCATCCCGAATTTGATAAGAACGGACAGTTCTTCGTCTACTACACGGCTGAAGGAATGCCGCGAAAATCAAAGATCTCCCGCTTCCAGGTTTCCGCCAGTGATCCCAACAAGGCGGATCCAAAGAGCGAAACCGTGATCATGGAAATCGATCAACCGTTCGGAAACCATAATGGCGGTTCGATTGAATTCGGTCCCGATGGCTATCTCTACATCGGTCTGGGTGACGGCGGTTCGGGGAACGATCCGCTGGGTAACGGTCAGAACCTGGAAACCCTGCTCGGTTCTATTTTGCGAATCGACGTCGATCACCAAGAGGACGGCAAAAACTATGCGATCCCCGCGGACAACCCGTTCGTCGATCGTGCCAAAGCCCGCCCGGAAATTTATGCCTACGGACTGCGGAATGTGTGGCGGCTGAATTTCGATCCCAAGACCGGAACACTTTACGCAGGTGAAGTCGGACAGGAACTGTGGGAAGAGATCGACATCATTAAAAAAGGTGGCAACTATGGTTGGAGTGTGCGTGAAGGCACACACAACTTTGGTAATCGTCCCGAGACCGCGCAGGAGAAGCCGATCGCCCCGATCTGGGAATACGATCATGGTATCGGTCGCTCTGTCACAGGTGGTACCGTGTACCGCGGCAAGAAGCTGCCTGAACTGGACGGCATGTACGTTTATGCCGACTTCGTCTCGGGCAAAATCTGGGCACTCAAGTATGATGAGCAAGCGGGAGAAGTGACCAAGAACCTGCGTCTCTCCACGAGCACGGTTCCCGTGATGGCCTTCGGCACCGACGCAGACGGTAATCTGTACTACTGCGTCGAAACCGTCAAAGGGGGCGAAGGAATCTTCCGGCTCGAAAAAGAGTAGCCGGCAGTCAGTAACTGATTTTATGATCGGTGCCAGGTTCCCGTGTGGAGCCTGGCACTTTTTACGTCTCATTACTATCAGAACGAGACCATAATGGCTTATTTTGTTTCTCGGGCAGATGAGGCTCCCCTTGATCCTGATCGAGTGGAATCAATTTTGTCTGCCGGTCAGTCAATCGTGCAGTGGGAGTTGGTGTCAACGGTTCCCGACCTTCAAGGAACGTGTGAATTCCGCAGCAGGATGGATCAGATCGCCGAAGTTCGCGTATTTACTGCGCTGATTTCACTTGAAGGTGATGAAGATGCCATACTCGAATTTGCCCTCTGGTTTCAGAGTCAATACGATCTCCCGTTGATCTTCGGACATCCTGCCGCACCTGCTGAGATCGAATTAACTTCGATTCAGACCGTTGAAGATTTACAGTCCGCGATGGAGGATGAGTGGGGCTGAAAGTAAGAACTGACCAGGCAACCTCAACTGCACCTGAATATCGTCCGGGAATCATCAACACTCAGCGCTGGTTGAATTCCTGGGCCCAGTTGCGGACGGCTTTTTTGATTTGCTTCTGATCGAAGGCGGCGAAGCCGAGGACCATACCTGGGACCTGCTCCGGTTCCCGCGCATACATGCGGACGGAGTGATATTCCATCCCGGCCCGGTCGGCGGCGGCCATGAGTTCCTGGTCCAGTTGAGGTGTCTTACCCTGCACCACCAGGTGCATGCCCGATTCGGGTAGATCGACGTCGATTACCTCTCCCAGTTCCTGCATGAGCATTTCATAGAGACAGGTCTGACGCTCCTGATACAACGAGCGCATCTGCCTGATGTGTTTGAGAAACTGGCCGGACTCGATAAACCGGTGCAGCACCATCTGCGTTAAAGGAGAGGAGAAGCGATCGTTCAGCCAGCGGGCGTACGCGAAGGCCCCGGCGATCTGTTCGGGAACGATCAGGAAGCCAAGCCGAATCGCGGGGAAGAGCAGCTTGCTGAATGAGCCCATATAGATTGTCTGGCCGCGCTGGTCCAGGCTGCTCAGAGTCGGATACGGGCGCCCTGTGTATCGAAACTCGCCGTTGTAATCGTCTTCGATAATCCAGCTCTGATGTCGTTCCGCTTCTGCCAGTAGTTGCTGCCGTCGATCCGGACTCATCGTCATAGCCAGGGGCCATTGTCCGCCGGGGGTGACATAGATCAGTTTGGGAGAGGTTTTCGGCTCAGGGACCCGTGTGAGATCGATACCTGACTGGTCCACGGGGACGGGGATAATGCGAAAGCCGAGCAGTTCGAGCAACTGGTTCGCGGGGGCGTTGCCCGGTTCCTCCACCCAGATCGCATCCTGGGGTTCAAGTAAAATCTGGGTCACCAAGTTTAATCCCTGCTGGGCTCCCGAAGTGATAATGACCTGCTCACTGCTGCAGGAAACACCCCGCGAAACGCCCATGTATTCGGCGACCGCCTGCCTGAGTGGTTCGTACCCCTGTGAATCGCATTGATCGAGGTGACGCATCGACCAGCGGGCCTGTTCGCTTGCCAGTCGGTTCCAGGCTGCGGTGGGGAATTCTTTGACTGCGGGCAGATGCGGACGGAACGCTTGTGGGAGCGGCGCAAAATCGGGCATCCAGCTGGCATAGCGGGCCAGTAGTTTGCCTGAAGTCGACAGCAGTTCTTCAAAGCCGTCTGTCGCCTGGGGAGTCTCTGGCTGCTCCACGTAATCGAATGTTTCGGGCAGGAACTGAGCGACGCGGGTCCCCGAACCAGTTTCTGATTCCAGATAGCCTTCTGAAATCAACTGTTCATATGCGGTCAGCACGGTATTTCGCGAGACTGCCAGAATCTCGGCAAGTCGGCGACTGGAAGGGACGCGTGAGCCTGCCGTTAACAGGCCACCTGAAATCGCTTCCCGGATCTGATTTTCCAGCTGGCGATACTGGCTCTCGCTGGCAGATCGATCGATGGAGATTGCTTCAAATTCGAAGTGTTGTTTAGCGCGACGGCCCATGAAAGTGGCTCTATTGAAATCACCCAAAGTGGTTCTTTGACGGTTTTATGGTAGCGGTATAATCAGTGCATCACAAGCAGCCAACTCAATGCACTTTCCTGAAGAGGAGACGACAAACATGTCCGGAAAACGCGTTAATTACTTTAAATATGTCGGAAAAGCCGCCGAGCACCTCATGGCCGTTGAAGCTCTGGTAGAGCACTCTTCCCTGGACCTTCGCTTGCTGGAACTGATTCGCCTGCGGGTTTCGCAGATCAACGGCTGTTCCTTCTGTGTGAATTACCACACGCAGGTACTGAATCTGCTGGAAGAAACGCCCGAACGCATCTGTCAGGCTGCGGTCTGGGAAGAAGCCCCCTGCTTCACCGAGCAGGAAAAAGCCGCATTCCGCTGGGCGGAAACACTGACCAGAATCGCCGACACACGGTTCATCAGTGACGAGCTCTACGAGGCGACCGTTGATGCCTGCGGCGAAGCCGGGATCAGCGAACTGACAGTGGCGGTCGGCAATATCAATACTTTGAATCGGATGGGGATCGCATTCCATAGCGACCATGGTTTTATTGACCAGTTAATGCAGGCCAAACGGGCCCAGTTAGCTGGCGTTTGAACCAGATGCATATCCAACTGAAGTTAAATAGCTAAAGAGATAAGAGGTAACCACCGTGAGTTTACAAAAGTTATTTCGAACGACCATTTACAGTTGTTGTGCCTGCTGGATAATTGTCTGCACAGCATCAGCGACGATGGCAGCCGAACCCAGTGTGCACGTCAAAGTCTTACGCAGCGATGAACTGGAAGTACTCCAGGAGGGGAAACCGACGAAGGCGACCATGCTGGAAGTCACCCTGGATCCTCGTGCGGGCAGCCCGCCACACCGGCATCCCGGTGCCGTCTCTGGTTATGTGGTGGAAGGGACGTTCGAATTCCAGGTTGGCGACGGGCCGCTGCAGACGTTCCATGCCGGTGATACGTTTTTTGAACCCGCGATGATCCTGCATCGGGTCGGACGAAACCCGGATCCCGAGAAGCGGGCACGGATTATCGTCACGATGGTACATCCTGCGGATGCGAGACAATTGATGATTCCCGAATCACCCGAAAAAAACAGACCTTAGATTTGTGACAGAAAGTAATTTCGTGAACCACGATCCACAGCTTCCGACTTCCACACCCCGTTTTGCGTTGTACTTTGTCCGTTTTGCACTGGCGGCCTCATTCCTGTCCGCCGTCGCCGACCGCTTTGGCCTGTGGGGCGCTGCCGGCACAGGTGAAGTCGCCTGGGGCGAGTTTCAATCGTTCCTCGGATATACCAGCCTGCTGCTCTGGTTCCTGCCAGAGCCCCTGGTCGTATTCAGCGGATGGACGGCGACGATTCTGGAAATCGTCCTGGCGTTCGGGCTGATTACTGGTATCCAGCTCCGCGCCGTTGCCCTGGGCAGTTGCCTGTTACTGTTGACCTTTGCGTTGTGCATGACGTTCGGCACCGGCCCCGAGGGGCCGCTCTCGTTCTCTGTCTGGACAGCATCGGCGGCCTCCCTGCTGCTGGCCACTCATCCACAATTACGCACGCCGGTTGACGCTTAGTCAGACTTTAAATCACAAAACTTGCTGCTCATCATGGTTTTCAGATTCCGTGCTTGGTTGAGGCAACGCTGTCTTTATATAATACAACAGAGTAACATGAGACCGGGCCTGGTCTCATGTTTCGTCAACGCTGATGACATGATGCATGCCTCCTGCCGGCGAGTTGTCACATGATCTCCCTGGAAGTTCTACAAACCGCATTTGTGGTAATGATCGTTATCGCAAACCTTTCTGCGTTCCGACTTTTAGCACTGTTGAAACAGGCTGACTGCTGGCAACCAGTGAAGGCATTTGGCTTTGATATTTATAACTGGGGATTTCACGGAAGTCTCGCGCATTTCTGGAAACAGCGTGCGCAGGTCGATCCGATCATCAGAAAGAAGATCTACTTTCATCTGGTATTTGGCCCGCTCTGCTTTATGATGACAGCATTGGTGTTGCTGTTGTCTGCATTTAAGGCCCCGACTCCCTGAAAGTCTGTCATGATTCCTCATCCGAGTTCTGACAAACCGTTCGCACGCGTGATGTATGGCGTCTTCTTCGTCATCGGCGTCACTGTGATCTATTTCGCCGCCCTGTTCCGAAAAGATGCCTGGCTGATTCTGGCAATCACGTTCGCACTGTATGGGATCTTCAGAGTTGCGGGGAGGTTGCTGGCCGGCGTATCGGAGTCATCTATTCATAAACTGGAGAAAGTAACTTTCTACCTGTTTGTGGTGAGTGCCCTCAGTCTGGTTGTGTATTGTTTCTGGGCAGAGATTATTCCCGTGAAGTTCCTGGGCTGACAGGCAAGAGCAACATTCGCAGCTGTTCCTGACGAACTGCTGTTTCATTTCCCCTTCACCGTAGATCGACTGTGAATTCCATGCCTGTTTCCAACGAGACCCTGATACGAATTGCACATGCAAGCGTGATGAAGGATATGCTCTTCTCTCAATCCCTGGATCATTGGCAACGCCAGAATCGGGAGGAATATTCGGTTCAGGCAACTCCAGGCCGCCACGACACTACCAGTTTCAGAGGTGTCCCTATGATGGTCATTGAAGGAGACTGTAATGAGGACCTCGAGGCAGATGAGGGAGGCCTGATCCATATCTACGGAAACCTGAATGCGACGATTGAAGTCAAAGGCATTACGGAGATCATTATCACCGGGGATGCGGGACCACAGGCGGAAATCAGAGCGGATGGGATCTGTCACATTTTTATCGGAGGGCGTTTCACCGGCAGACTTCACTCTGTTGACTCGCTGAAAGTCTGGATTGAATCCGACTTCGATGGCATTCTGAAAACCGGGGCGCCTCACACAGACATTTACGCCGGCGGGAACTTTCATGGTGAGATTCTGCCTGCTGAGAAGGGGGCGTTGCTCGGGCTGACTGTGGTGGGTTTCGCTTCTCAGCACTCACTTAACAGGATTAAGGATTACAATTACACCCAATTTCATGCGTCGATTGGAATCAGTGATGTAGCACCCGGGTTGTACCCTGAGACAGAATACTATCGACGGATCTCCAATCGAAACAGTTACAATCGCTGGTGTGTGCGAACAGAGAGGCAACCAGTAGAGTGAGAATTCCACCGATCCCATTTCGATCTTCATGACTTGAGTCTAGAGGAGATGGAAGACACTACCACTGGCACCTGATACACTAAGTAATCTGCTGAAATTAAAAGATTGACGGTCCGCACCGTCCCCACGCAACATTGATCCCGTTTTTCGATTCAGGAATTCAAAATGAAAAGACGCTCGCTGCTGTTCCTGTTTGTACTCTGTTTCGCTGTTCCTGCTTTTGCTGCAGATAAGCCGAATGTGCTGTTTATTGCCGTTGACGACTTGCGGCCTGAACTGGCCTGTTACGGGAAGCAGCACATTCATTCGCCGAACATCGACAAGCTGGCGGAAAGCAGCACGCTGTTCGAGCGGAGCTACTGCATGGTCCCTACCTGCGGGGCTTCGCGGGCGAGTCTGATGACCGGAATTCGCCCGGCCCGTAACCGGTTCGTCAACTTTCTGACCTGGGCCGACCGCGATGCGCCGGGCATCACAACCATGAACACACAGTTCAAACAGAACGGCTATTACACGGTTTCCATGGGGAAGATCTTCCATCATCCCCAGGACAGTGCACAGGGCTGGTCGGAGCCGGCCTGGCGTCCCAAAGGCGTTGCCTGGTATCAGCGGCCCGAAAATCAGAAACTGCACGAGGAGCGACAGAAACAAGGCAAGCGGAAGGCCAAGGGGCCCGCATGGGAATCAGCCGACGTCCCCGATAACGCTTATGCGGATGGCGTGCTCGCCGAACAGGCGATTTCGAAACTGCAGCAGTTGAAACAGCAGGAGCAACCGTTCTTTCTGGCCGTCGGTTTCTTCAAGCCACACCTGCCCTTTATCGCGCCCCAGAAATACTGGGACCTGTACGATCATGATAAGATCCAGCTGCCCGAGAATTATCAAGTGCCGCAGGACGCACCGGAGGAATCGATTCACAATTCGGGTGAGCTGCGGGCTTACGCGGGCATTCCCCGCAAAGGGCCCGTGTCCGAAGAGACCGCCCGTAACCTGATTCACGGCTACTATGCCTGTGTGAGTTATACTGACGCCCAGATTGGTAAGCTGCTGGCGGAACTGGATCGACTGAAACTGAGCGACAACACAATCGTCGTTCTCTGGGGCGATCATGGCTGGAACCTGGGCGATCATACACTGTGGTGCAAACACAGTTGTTACGAAAGTTCGCTGCAGATTCCCCTGCTCGTCCGGGCGCCGGGCATCCAGGGAGGACAGCGGCGGTCGGCGTTGATCGAAACGATTGACGTCTACCCTTCCCTCTGCACGCTGGCAGGAATTCCACTGCCCGAACATCTGGCGGGACAGAGCTTTGTCGAACTGATGCGGAATCCGGATACGAAATGGAAAGAGGCTGCTGTGAGTCGTTTCCGTAACGGCGACACAATCCGCACCGACGCACTGCGTTACACGGAATACACCAATCCCAAAGGGAAACGGACGTCACGCATGCTCTACGATCACAGCTCTGATCCGCTGGAAAACCGGAATGTGGCGGAGAAACGAACCGACGAGAGTCAAACGCTGTCGAAACAGTTGAACCAGATTAAAGGCCGCGACGGGAAACTGGGGCGGAAGTAATACACAAGACGGTGATCAGAATTCGGAATTAGATGGTGATACAAGATTCAGACAGTCTGATTTTGAAAACGCTACTGGAAGCGCTCCCCGAGTTGTATCAGTCCTGCCAGGCAGACAGAACGCGACTGCATGACTGGGAATGGAAGCAGGAGGCTGCACATACCGTTCTGGGGGAAGTGGAATTGCGATCTACTACGATCGCCGGTTATGCATCTGCCTTGCAGAAACCAGACTACAATGGCAGCCGGGATCTTCGGGCAGTGGTCAGTGGACCTCAGCAGGCCTCAATTCACCAGTCTGAAACTTTGAGAAACTGGATGCAGACGGAAGCGCAGCACTATCCTGATTTTACTCTCTACATGGAAACACTGGAAACGCTGCTCTGGCTGGCTGTGAAACAGGTTCGACAGGAAGTCACACAGACGAATGAAACAGACCGGGGTACTTAATTATTCCCCGCGTCAGTTCTCGTTATTCACTTCCAGTTCGAGATAGCCTTTGCGGTCGATGAAGACTTTGTAGAGGCTGTGAGCGCCATGCCAGCTGGGGAGTCCGCTGCGGACCGTCAGACATTGATCGTGGGTGCCATCGATTTCGAGGGTGCGGCTGCCGCACAGATCGACGCGGGCTTCGATTCGATGTTTCTGTGGATTGATTTCGGAGTGAAGCGTTTCGCCCTCTGCGATGGAGCCGATGGAAACGCCGTCCACCAGAATTGAAAACTTGCGCATCTTGTCGGCACAACCGGGTTCACGTTTGACTGTGAGTTTCGACATGACAGGACCTCCCTCTCTGCAGCAAACAGAATTCGCGTATGAATTACATTTGTACGATTGAGTTGGCGTACTTCTATTTTAGGCAGTCCCTGTCCGGGTTTCCAGAAAAATCAACGGCGGCCGTTTACATCTTTCGATAAGCCGATACCTGTCAACAACTTACCGGGCCTGAGGAGCGGGCGGTAGATTGGTCTGCGGTACAATCTGAATCGCGTTGAACATGGAATAATCACTGTCCGCACGGAAACTGGTCAGGGTCAGTTGCTGGCCCGTCTTGATGTCAAAATCAAAGCTGACGTACTGCACCCCTTCGCGGTAGGGCTGATTGCGATAGTTCCAGGTGCCGTCACTGGCGGTCGCTTTCTGACCGATGACGCGATTACCGACTTTGAGTTCGATTTTCGCGTTCTGATTCGGAGCATCGCCGTGCGCGAAGACATAGATCTTGTACTTCCCACCTGGCAGATCGAGTACCCTGGTCTGCAGATCGACACAGCGGCAGTTGTGATAGATGTAACCCTGAAAGATGCTGGACTGTCCCTGGATGCCCCACTCACCATCGTGCCGGGTGACACGCAGGCGAACGGTACTGGGTGTGGCATCGCTATACCGCGTGTAGTCAACCGCGGTCGTGCCGAGGTCAACCATGTTCCAGATATCCTGTGGACGCCCCACGACGCCATCGTAGTTTCCAATTCCCGGATCGTGAGCGAAGACGATATTCAGTGAACGGACCGCAGGACGGTTCGCTTCTAACACCCGGGGTTCCTGTTTTCCATTTCTGAGCATGACCTTGCCGGGAGGCTCAGGAAGAGCTTCCTGAATGCTGACCTTCGGCTGGGACTGTTGTTGGACAGGAAGCTTCGGAAGGACATCCGCTGGTCCGCCCGGAACAGATTTCTCGGGAGTGGCGGATTTCGCCTCTGTCTGCATGGGAGGCACCAGCGATTCCGCACGAGACTCGACCTGTGGTGGTTGCGGACTCGACTGTTGCGCCTGGACGGGAGCGGTGAAGACAATCGGAAAGCCAGCCAGCAGACCCGTCAGCGCGATAAAGGTGAAGCTGAGTGCCAGCCGCGTGCGGAAGCTGGCCGGACGTCGGTCGCGGGTTTCCTGCAGAATGGACTTCAGGCGGCGGGAAAACCCACTCTCTGCAGCCAGCGAGACCGCTGTCAGTTTCAAACTGCGGCTGGATCGAAACGCGGAGACCACCTGCAGCAGTTGATCTGCATAGTCAGATGCCCGGGTGCCGTGCTGCAGGACGATGTCATCGCAGGCGTGCTCGCGTTCGAGATAGAGTTTCCGTGAGGCGAACCAGACCAGGGGATGGAACCAGTAGCAGGCGTGTGTCAGTTGCACGAGCAGTTGCCAGAGACAGTCGCGACGGGCCACGTGTGCCAGTTCGTGCAGCAGGGCACAGCGGACTTCCTGTTCGGTCCAGTTCTGTGCTTCGCGGGGCAACAGAATTGATGGACGCCTTACGCCCCACGTCATGGGGAGCGAACGTTGATCGGTCGTCAACAGAGTGACGGGCTGAGAACAGTTCAGTTCACCGCGACATTGTTGCAGCAGATCAAAGAGCGGCCCCTCTGTAATGATGTTACATTGTCTGCTGAAAGCGTGGAGGCGAAACTGCAGCAGCGCCAGCCGAACCAGCATCACCAGAACTCCCGTCAGCCAGATGGCATTCCAGTGAATCCCAGTACGCGGGAGCGATGCAGCGGGGTCTTGAGCGTTCTGAAGCTGTGTATTGTCGGCTGCTGGAAGCGTCGAATGGATCGCAGGCTGTGCTGAGACTTCAGGTAAAGATCCTGGGAGCGTCTGTTGCATGCTGCTGGTCACGGGTGTGGCGAAGGTCGCTGCTGTTTCCTGAGTCGCGAGAGCCGGTCGCGGCAGCTTGGGCATACTTCCGTTGACGAAGATTAAGGCGAACACCGCCAGCAGGGCGCCGCTCCAGACAGTGTGACGAACGGCTGCACTGGCCTGTGGGAGCAGTCGCGTGGCGACCAGTGCGACGAACAAGACAACGGTCGACTTGATAATCAGGTCCAGCAGGAAATCAGGCTGCCCGATGAACGGAATGTATTGCAGAATCGTTTGCATCGCTTAGTTTCCTTTTTCTCGAGCTGCTTTAATCAGTTTGACCATTTCGCGTAATTCGTCGTCCGAGAGGGCTTCGTCATCACTGGCGAGTTGTGCTGCCAGGGCCTGCTTGAAGGAACCATCAAAAAAAGTCTGAACGACATGTTTGAGGGCTTTGGTGCCTTCCGGACGTCTGGGAGACGTGGGAGCGTAAACAAATTCACGGCCCTGCTTGTGCCGCTGGATCAGCGACTTGTCCATCAGGATGCGGAGCATGGTACGAATTGCAGTGGGGGTGGGCGGACTGGGCAGATCACTCTGGATCTCCAGCACGGTCGCTTCCCCGCGCGAATAAAGCGAATCCATGATCTGGCGTTCCCGCCGACTGAGTTGGGCCTGTTGTGACATGGGTTGTTCCCTGTGCATGGCAGCAATTGTTACGCTAATTTTTTAGCGTTTCTACAAAGCGGCGTCAATACGAAAAGCTAATTTTTTAGCGAATACATTTTTCCAAGTGTGAGATGCGTTCCTCGGGTTACCGGGACTCTCCGATCTAACCCGAGTCAGTCTCCCCGGTTATAGATCACAGGCATCTGACCCTGCCACTGTTGCCAGATTTCGTCCTGGGTCACCAGTTCCGCCATAAAATGCGCTACGTTGATGCGGCTGGTCTTGCCGGGGTTGAAGATTGCACTGCGCGTTGGTGAAGGGAAAATGTCATACGCAGTGACTTCATCCAGATTGATCAGGGAATCGGGGCGGACGGCGGCCCACTGAATTCGGTCATGGTTCTGACCGATCTGCATGCGCAGGTAGTCAGCGGCCTGTTCGTTATCCCGATGCGGGGGGACCAGAGTGCGTATAAGACCCACCACGCAGCGCTGGGCGAACGACACCGGTTCCTCAAGATCGCGGTTACTGTTGCCTGCGGTATTCATGAGCACCACGCGGACAGGCTGCGCTGTGCCTGAATCAGGAACCGCTGCACACAGCCTGCGGATCGTATCGGTGACGAGCAGCCGCGGTTTGCCGAAGATCCCCTTGAAGGTCAAGTTGTGCCCCAGGCAGGAAGCGAGCGCGGTACAGCCTGCGACATGCCGCGCCAGTTCATCGGGACTCAAGTCAAGCACGCTGGCCTGGATTTCGGTGAAGTCGGGATGTGTGGTGATGAATTCATTGAACGTACCGGTCCGGCGCACGAGGGCTTTTACGGGTTCGTTCCGTTTGAGTAACTGTTCCACGAGCAGCCGTCCGGTGGCACCGGTAGCGCCGACAACGAGGGTGGTCATACTATGAATCTCTCATGTTGATAACAGTCGGATCGCCTGCTGAGCAATCTACTTCACGCCGTTCGTTACTGTTGCGGAATGAATTTCAGTTCCGCGAGCCATTCCAGGGACTGTTTCTGCCAGGCATCCCAGGAGGGACCTTTGTAGCCGTTGAGGCCGTGTCCGCCATCGGGGAGTTCGAGCAGTTTGGATGGAATCTGCTTTTCCTGCAGGGCTGCATACAGTGCCTGGCTGTTTTTGATGGGCACCGGTTTATCGTCGACCGCGTGGGCCAGAAAGATGGGCGGTGTCTGGTCGGTAACCTGTTTTTCATTCGAGAAGAGTTCGATCATCTCTGTCGTAGGTTCGGGGCCGAGCAGATTCTTTTTCGAGCCGCCATGCGTGGTTTCTCCCATGGTAACAACGGGATAGACGAGAATCGCGAAGTCGGGACGGGAGCTTTGTCGGTCGATGGGATCCTGTGCCTGGGAATCGCCGGCATCAAAGTGTGTGGCGGCGGTGGAGGCCAGGTGCCCGCCTGCGGAGAAGCCCATGATGCCGACCTTCGCAGGATCGATGCCCCAGTCTTTCGCATGCGCGCGGGCCATGCGGATCGCCCGCTGTGCATCCATCAGCGGAACGAAGGAGCGACCGTCGGGCATGCGATACTCGAGGACGATCCCCGTCACGCCATGCCTGTTAAGCCAGGCAGCGATGCCGTGCCCTTCTCCGCCGGTGACGACGCGTTGAAATCCGCCGCCGGGACAGATGACGATGGCAGCGCCGTTCGGTTTTACCGGGCGATGCAGGGTCAGTTTCACGTCTGCCTCTTCGAACTGGTCATCACCAACCGGGGCCTTGCCGTCCCAGAGGGAAAAGACTTCGGGGGGCAGACTGGTTTCTGAGGCGGCATTGGTTTCGTCTTCGGGAATGAGCAGTGTTGAGAGCACCTGGGCATAGACGCGGTGCCCGAAGTCGTTGGGATGGTTGACGCCATTACCGGTCAGGTCCCAGTCCTGTTTGTGTTTGAAGAACTCGGTCCAGAGGGAGGTCATGTCGGCCAGAGCGACTCCCCTTTTTGTAAGCTCCGCCAGTGCGTCGCGATACTGGGGAAACAGTTCATGTTTGAGTCGAATCCAGTCCCGGTTCCCCAGCATGGGGGCGACCAGAATGAATTCTGCCCGGGGCTGTTTTTTCTGAATCTGTTCGATCAGCGCTTTGGTATTGGCTTTAAATTCTTCCGCGGATCGACCTGCTGAGTCATTCATCCCAAAGGCGATGATGACCAGGTCGGGGTCGGCCTTGACCACTTCGTCTACTTGGGTCAGGGCCCACTTCGTGTCTTTGCCGCCGACGGAAAGATTGGTCAATGCGATCCGATTCTGATAGTGGTGCTGCAGGTTCTCCTGAAGCAGTCCGAAGAATGCCGGCTGGAAGGGAGCCCCCCCGGCCCAGCCCGAGGCATTGCAGCCGGTGGAAATGCTGTCGCCCAGCAGGACGATGGAGGTTGTGTCGTGTTTCTGTAGTTTCTTGATCGTACGGGGCAGTACTTTGGCATCAAAGACCGGAGTAATCTTACTCCAGTCGACGGGTACGTGGGTATAAGTAATGCAGGTCTGCAGGTCATGGTATTCGAGTTGTCCGCCGAAGAAGATTTCGCCGTGGCCATCGCGGTGCGTCAGCTTGTGCCTTTGTGAGTTCGCGGGGCGCCGCATCTGGGTGGGAAACTTCCAGACGATGCGTGTGTTTTCGGGGAGTGTGATTTCGCGCGAACCGGGTTTCCAGTGGTAGTCGCGACCTTCTTCGTAAGTGATGTCTCCCGCGCTGTTCGTAATCTTGAGCACTTTCTGTGCTGGGAACAGTAGCGAAGCTTTCGTTTGACCCGTTCTCAAATCACGAATAAACAGCACCGATTCGCCGCGAACGGTATCGCCTTTCCAGACCGGTTCGAGCAGTTCCTCTGAGAACTGCCACTGTGGTGATGCGGGTTCCTCTGCGTGAGTGAGAGACGTCAAAGAGATCAGGGTCAACAGACTGAAGACCAGTGTTAAACAAACAAAGGGGTGACGCGCGGTGGAAATTGGCTTGAGCACGGGAATCTCCGTTAGTGAGGACTCTGAAGAACGTTCACAGGTGTCTGATAATAGCCCTTATTATAGCTGTGCACATCCCCTGTGTCTGCTCATTCTCAAAGAAGAGTTGCCCGGGAATCGAGAAGAATTCTCTTAGGATCTTTAGCCTTGCCCCGGTATGATGAATGTACCTTTCCCTCAAGTGCTCAAACGGGAACTCTCAGTTTCAAACCCAGTTTCTCCTATTCAACGGGCTCCTCATGATTCATTTCCGTTCTGTGTTCTTAACGCTGCTGATGATCCTGCTGGTAGACAACGCTGCTGTAGTGGCAGATGCGGAGAAGAAATCTGAACTTGAGCTGAAGATCACCGAGCCGAAACTGGATAATTCGGACGTGGAATGGGAAGGCAATTTCTTTGGGTTTTATCCACGCATTTCCCGGCGGGCGACCCGGTTTGCGAAACACATTTCCCCGGAAGATAAAAAATGGCTGCTGAAGAATCTGAAACATAAAGACCGGACTGCGATCTGTCATCTGCTGCTGATCGAGTACTGGGGGCCTCCTGCCGCAGAGGGTGAGATCAAGCACTCACTCTCCGCCTGGTACGGATTGACGGCAGAACTGCAGGCCTCCGGTGAAATAATCTATGACGAGGCAGACCGAGAAAAACTATTCAAACTCTGGACCAAAGTGTTGTCCGACCCCAAAAACAGATTTAAGCACGGTGAAGGTTTTCTGCTGGATCCGTTTAACCGGAAAAAGAAAAAACTGTTGGACGATCAGTAAGCCAGCCCCATTAATTTTTAACAGGCCCGGTTTTCGAAACCTCTAACTGCCATTCATCCTCGGGATCGAGTTGCTCGCGACAGGCTTTGCCCTGCAGCCACTGGCGTGCCTGTTTGCTGTCGAGCAGATAGGTATCCCAGAAAGCAGTGGTGACGGCGAGAATCGATTTGTGGTGGTTGGGATTCCGGCGTGCCAGACCGCGGCGCTGTCGTCCATCAGAAAATGCAGAGTGTTGCGCGTCGAACAGGACGAGCTCGTATTTGTCGATGCTGTCCGGCAGCCCCTGGTAGACTTCGCGGCGGTCGGCGACGGTGGTGTCGTTAATCGGTGAGGTATCTTTGGTGCCTGTCAGTAACATCCAGGGTATCGAAACCTGTCCAAAGGAGTCTGCAGGTTCCGCCCGGCCGTGAATGCTGGGGCTGAACATGACAGCGGCTTTGATGCGGGGATCGGTATAACGTTTTCCCAACAGCCGCCAGGACTGACCGCTGACGCCCTGCGTGGTGACTGCTCCATAAGAATGGCCCGACATGCCAACCCGGCTGAGGTCCATTCGCTGATGAAACTGATGTTGTGAATCAGCATTCCAGCGAGTGAGCTGATCGAGGACGGCACTCACATCCTGGTAACGGTCGACGGTATTCTGCAGGGTGGTCGCGGACTTGAGTGCCCTCAACCTCTGCAATATGGGAACGTCTTTCCAGACTGCTTCATCACTGCCGGGATGTTGCAGGTAGACCACGACAGAGCCGCGAGCCGACCAGTGCTCTCCCAGGTATTGTGAGCCGGTACGGGCGCCACCCAGACCATGACTGAATAACAGAACGGGAGCCGGCTGTTTCTTCCGGGGGAGATAAATTCGCAGGGGGATATCGCGATTTCGACTTTGATCCTGCATGGTGAGATCAATGGGAGCCGCGGATTTGCCTGACTCTGTTTTAAGGGGATCGTACTGTGCCGCCTGCGTGACAGAGATCAGTGAAAACAGGAGCCCTGAAAAAAGCAACCACAGAGAGGATCGTAAGACTTTCATGCTCTTCTCTTTCGACGGAAACAACATCTACCTGGCAAAAGTAAGCGGCTTACTGATTGAACACCAGCGATCACAGCGTGTCTCTGGAAGATAACGGGAATCCAGCGGATTCAAATCAAATTTGGCAGCAGACCTCAATATTAAACATTATTAATAATTAATGGGATTAAACGAATAATCAGGTTGACCACTAATACACAAATTCACATACTAATCTCAGACATGGTCTTCTCCGTGTCTGGCACCCTTCACCCCAACACGTTCGATGTGATTCACACCGAGACCAAAAGCTCTAAAAAACAGACACAATACATTTCTTCCTAAACTTTACGAACAGTATTGGCAGGTTCCTGTCAATTCAGAAAGAGGGTGCTCTATGCTTTCGCGTTTGTTACGTTTGTCAGGGTCGATTTTACACGGACCGTCAGGTTTATGCGCGTTTTTATTCGCGTTTCTGACGGGTCTGCTGCTGTTGTTAAATCACCTGATTTTTGTCGATGCAGAAGGAGTCACGCTTATACCGGCGAATAAGAACATTCGGGGAATGGGGCCGGTGACACGCGAGTTGATCGAGCTGACCCAGGATATAAACTGGGCCAAAAATCCGGAAAAGAAGAAACGCGTATTTGAATTGAATTCCCGACTGACGGATCCGGAGCGACAGAACAAACCTTATATCGACCCGGTCCCCTACCCGGTGCAAGTCGACTGAGGGAATAGGAATCGCTGTCTCTCAGTCTTCACCTGTGACACGATCCCGGTACGCTTCCCAACCTGCGAAACCTTGCTGCAAAAAGGCGCCCAGTTCTTCAGCAGAAGTAAGAACGAGCACGTCAGGCCAGCGGGAAGCAACCCGATCTGCCACTTCGCGCGAGGTGACCAGAGGGCGTGTCTCTTCCATCGCGGGAAGCATGACCATGTTCCCTGCCTCGGCCAGAGCATAAAGCACGTTGAGTATTTCCGTAGTCAGTTCACGCAAGGCAGCCATGCCTCCCGAGACATCTGCATCGGAGTCGAGGTGATCCATGAAAAGTCCAAAGCCGGAACCATCGGAGAAATCAAACTGGTAACAGTTGGAGTCCAGTGGCAAGGTCGCTCCATGAGACGTCAGCAATTCACGTAACGCATCACGGTCGGCCGGTGAAAGAGACTCCCCCACCGGCTTCTGCATGACTTCGCCAGTAAAAGGATT
This sequence comes from Gimesia chilikensis, assembly GCF_008329715.1. Taxonomy (GTDB): domain Bacteria; phylum Planctomycetota; class Planctomycetia; order Planctomycetales; family Planctomycetaceae; genus Gimesia; species Gimesia chilikensis. The sequence goes on from NZ_VTSR01000005.1 coordinate 149,084, forward strand.
CACGGCTTCCTCGGTCTGATCACTGAGGCGAGACGTCTGGAAGAAAATATCAAAACTCATGGGAGTTCCTTTGGCTTCTGAGGGGGAGCGTGGCCTGTCTGGTTCAGGTTAGCAATCGTTTTGTGTGGTTTCAAATACTGCTACGATTTTCCGAAATGATAAACCACGAAAACACGAAGGTCTCGAAAATCAAGGCGTCCGTTTTTTAAGCCCAGTCAGCGTTTCAATGCCTCACAGATTCGGTCCAGATCTTCACTTGGTGACTCTTGGCGGGCGAAGCGGAATACGTGAGACATCCGCTTGCGCATTTCGTTGGTAATCGTGACGAATTGCCCGCTTTGCTGGATGAGATCCAAGAGCCAGTCGACGCCTCCATACTGCAGCAGTTCCCAGGGATCGTTGTGGACCATTAATTCGATAACCTGCTGGCCAATATCCTCATACTCGGTCTGAATTTTTGCGAAGCTGGTGCAGTAATCATCTCCGGTGATATAGCAGCGATCGCCAATCCAGCTGCCTACCAGCGGATGGTCTTTCACACCGGTTGCGTATTCGTTTTTGTCGAGTAACAGATAACTGAATGCCCGAGAACCAATATTATGTCCCACCGCATATTGCTTGATGTCTCGTCCCGATGGATCGATACAGAAATATTGAGATCTGGTTTCGTTGACGTAGTAGTAATAGACGCCCATGAAAGTCATTCTCCCGAAAGTCGGTTGAGAACTGAATCACGCAAGAAAATTCAGGTAAAAGCCAGGCGTCCCAGAAACTGAGCATGTGATGCTACCACCCGTAGATGATATTATGACCAGCTGCGGACTGTGTGAGGCACCGCGCATAAAAAAATCGCGAGTGAATCGCGATTTTTTTTGGTCCCGGTTTCTGATAGTTGCGTGCGAGATACAATCTCGTAAACCCTGTATCAGAAAGGGTTTAAAAGTCGGGGCGACACGATTCGAACGTGCGACCTCTTGCTCCCAAAGCAAGCGCTCTAGCCAAGCTGAGCTACGCCCCGTGACTTGTCAGTGGCACAGTTTAGAGAGACACGGAGAAGCCGTCAATGGTTCTCACTATTCTCTTCATAAAATAGGCCGGCTGAATCGGTTGGAAGGATTCCAACGGAAATGACACGAATATTTAAGACTAGATCAGCATTCAGCGGGCAGATCTTTAATGAAATTCCCGCGAACACCAACTGGGCCCCCTTTTCACCTGATAAATGGGTAGGAAAACGGTTTCCCGCCCTTTATGCCTCTTGTTCGAACAGATCGCGGACCAGGCCGATGGGGGTCTGGGCGAGGTGATCGTTCATTGCCTGGGCGGCTGCTTCCGGGTCTCCGGAGGCGAGAGCCTGAACGATCCGCAGGTGCTCTGCGTTTTCTTCCATGCGGTCGTAGTCTTTGACGTTCTGCCGTTTGTTGTGACGGACCTGTCTGAGTGTGCGATGCAGGGCTTTGTAGCGGCTGATTTCGAGCACCAGCCGTTCGCTGTCGCAGGCACGGTAAATGAGTTCGTGCAGGTAGTCGTCCCATTCCTGGGTCTTTTCCGACCAGGCCACGGTTCGCTTGGCCGTGGAAAGCTCGGTGAAGATCTGTTCCAGCTGGGCGAGTTCGTGGGGTGTGATGTGGCCGCAGGCACAGCGGGCGGCTTCACTCTCGAGAATGCGGCGGACCTGACAGATTTCGCGAAGTTCCCTGGCACCGAAGTTCCGCAGCACGGCGCCCCGATTGGGATAGATTTCGACGATGCCGATACCTTCCAGTTCGACTAGTGCCTCGCGCACGGGGGTGGCACTGACGTTCCATTCGCGGGCGAGGGACTGGACGGTCATCCGCTGGTTGGGCTGGTATTCACCCTGAAAAAACTTGAGCAGGACCTGCTGAACCAGGGTCTGGCGACGGGATCCATGCATTAACTCTTTTGAAACAACTGCAGCCATTCACTTTTACTCTTTGAAATTAAATTTACTTTTCGGTCGTAAAACTCGACTCGCTCACACTTTTCAGGCCAGGATCTCTTTCACGACGGTCCCTTCTACATCAGTGAGTCGGCGTTCGAGGCCGTTGTGATAGAAGGTCAGGCGTTCGTGATCCAGTCCGAGCAGGTGGAGAATCGTCGCGTGGAAGTCGTGGACGGTGACGACATTGTCGACGGCCTTGTAGCCGAATTCGTCCGTGGCTCCGTACGTAAAGGGGGCTTTGACGCCGGCACCGGCGAGCCAGCAGGTAAAGCCTTCGGGATTGTGGTCACGACCGCTGGCCCCCTTCTGAAAGGTGGGCATGCGACCGAATTCGGTACACCAGACGACCAGCGTGTCTTCGAGCAGACCGCGCTGTTTGAGGTCTTTGATGAGGGCCGCGGTAGGCTGGTCGAGGACCGGACCGTGGATGCTGTACTGATCCTTGATCTTTTTGTGTCCGTCCCAGTTGCTGACCCCTTCTCCGCCCGTCTGGTAGGCACCGTTGAAGAGCTGAACGAAGCGGACGCCTTTCTCGATTAAGCGGCGGGCGAGGAGACAGTTCTTCGCGTAAGCCGCTTTGAGCTGGTTTTCGCTGTCATCGATGCCGTACATATGCAGCGTGCTGGCTGATTCCTGCGAGAGATCGCTGATTTCGGGAACACTGAGCTGCATACGGGCGGCCAGTTCGTAGCTGGAAATGCGGGCCGCGAGTTCGGAATCGCCGGGAAAACGGGCCAGATGCTGTTCGTTGAGCTTTTGCAGAAAACCGCGGGTGGCACGGTCGGTTTTCGCATCGATGGACGCGGGGCGATCGAGGTTACGAATGGGCTGGGCGGCGTTGAAATCGGTTCCCTGGAAAGTAGCGGGGAGGAAGCCGGGGCCCCAGTTATTGACGGAAGCCTGCGGCGTGCCGCGGGGATCGGGGATCGCAACGTAGGACGGGAGGTCCTGATTTTCGCTACCCAGAGCGTAGCTGGTCCAGGCGCCCATACTGGGGAAGCCGTCGAGGGTGAAGCCGGTCGACATGTAGTTTTCGCCCGGGCCGTGTGTGTTGGTTTTACCTTTGATGGAATGCAGGAAGCAGATGTCGTCGGCCAGTTCCCCGAGGTGGGGCACCAGGTCGGAAATCATCTTGCCCGATTCGCCTCGCGGCTTGAACTTCCAGGGACTCTGCGTGAGGTTCCCCTGCTGCCCCTGGAAGGTGACGAGTTTGTCGCCGCCGGGCATCGGCTTGCCATGCATTTTGACGAGCGACGGCTTGTAGTCGAAGGTATCCAGATGACTGCAGGCACCGGAGCAGAAAATGACGATGACATTTTTCGCCGCGGCCGGGAAATGTGCATCGCGGGGGGCGAAGGGCTTGCCGGGATCGATTTCGGGCCGGATGGGTGCTTTGCCACCCACGGTCAACCGGGGTTCCTTCTCCGCCGCGAGCAGATGCTGTTCGGCGAGCATCGCCGAGAAGGCGATACTGCTCAAACCGCTAACGGTCTGACCGAGGAAATTTCTGCGGTTGAGCAGATGACGATTCGCGGGAAACGGGTTTTGAGGAGCGCTCATATCTGACTCTCAATGCCTGGTGAAGTTGACCTATTGAATAAACAGAAGCTCGTTGCTGTTGAGCAGTGCCCGGCAGAAGGCGGGCAGTTTTTCCGCCTTGATGAACTGAACCGAATCGCTGAGTTCGGACTCCGTAGGGGGACGCGAATAGCAGAGTTCGAAGGCCCGTTTGACCTGAGCCCGTTGATCGCCGGGATGCTCGCGTTCCAGACGCTGGGCGAACAGGTCGGCCTGTTGCAGCAGGAACCGGCTGTTGAACAGATTCAAAGCCTGCAGCGGCGTTGTGGAGCGACTGCGTTTGGCGACGGAGGTGGCGGCGTCGGGACAGTCGAACAGACCGAAGACGGAATCCTGTTCCATGCGGACTTTGGTCATGTAGATCATGCGGCGCCAGTCAGCGGGGCCGTAGGTTTTCTTGGGGTGATAGTGCCGTACGTTCTCCGCTTCGACTTCGAAAGCACTGAAACCGGGTCCGCCCATTTTGAGATCCAATACGCCTGTCACCGCGAGGATCGAATCGCGGATCGGTTCGGCTTCAAGACGGCGAGGCGGGAACCGCCACCAGAGTTGGGAGGCGGCATCCACCTTGAGTGCCCGGGGATTGGGTTGACCGGACTGCTGATATGTGGCGGAGGTCAGAATCAGACGATGAATATGTTTGAGGGACCAGTCATGCGCGATCAGTTCCTGCGCGAGCCAGTCGAGCAGTTCGGGATGCGTGGGTGGTACGCCGCCTGCTCCAAAGTCGCTGGGCGTTGTTACCAGCCCCTTACCGAAGTGGAACTGCCAGAGGCGGTTCACGATGACGCGGGCGGTCAGTGGATTCTCGGGAGAAGCGATCCACTCAGCCAGCCGTTTGCGGCGTTCGTTTTCGGGAGCAGTGGTACTCAGTTTCAGATCGGTAAAGATCTTGGGGGCGTTCGGTGGAACCTGTTCGCGTTTGGCCAGAGGTTCGCCTCGATAGAGACGGTGGGTTGGCCCGGGCTGCGAATACTTACCTGCGTAGACCATGTCTGATTTCTGCAGACGTTTTAGGTCGCTCTGTTGCTGTTTCAACTCGGCAAGCAACTGTTTCCCAGCCTGGGCCTGTTCCGCAGGCAGATGGTCGAAATGGTAGGTGGTGCTGGCGGCCTGGAGTGTATCGGCAGGCAGCGTGAGGGGGAGTCGATCGCTTGAGCCGGCAATCGTCTGCCAGTCGGTACCGGTCTCTGAGACTTCGATGACGTAATCGACGGGAACGCGGTCGCTGTATCTGCCTTCGCGATCACGGGCCCATTCGATGCGATCGATGGTCGTAGTCTGCGGGAGTTCAATCTGAATCCAGCCGCCGCCGTTCTCGTGAGAAATCCAGCTGTGGCTGTTGCCGTACTTGCCGTCGTTGATGTGCTCCAGCTTGTGAATCGGATAACCGGGTAATGCACTGGAACAGGTGGCTTTTGCGCCTGCGGAAGCAAGGGCGACGTTCTGCCCGCCGGAGAAGATCTCCAATTCATCCAGGCAGGGAGCACTGCTATTGGTGGCGTGAATCGTAAAACGCACGAAGCGGGTTTCGACCGGGCTGATGCGTTCCACATTGTGGGTCGGTTGCACCGGTTTCCGGAAGGCTGGTTTGGGCAGGCTCTGGTCGGAGGGGGAGAGAGTCACCGACTCCCAGAGGATGAGGTCCGCGGTCACAGCGGTGCCGTGTTTGCCGCCCACCAGGAGCAGTGCATTCTGTGGTTCGAGTGTGACGATCCCTGCATCGTGGAAACCGCTCCAGAGGGCCGCTCTGCGGGCTGGTTTCGTTCCATCGGCGAAGCGTTGCTGATCGACCTGGGCGACTTCCTGCCAGTCATCTGTGGTCTGCGGGTTTCCATCGCGGTCCAGAACATAACGGACATCAGTGCTGTGCGACTCGTATCCACAGCCCCAGGAGAGCCAGAGGCGATAGTCGCCGGTTTGCCCGGGCTTCCAGGCAACCAGGGGTTTGCCCGGCTCGTTTTTCCACCAGCTGTATTTACCGCCACTCAAGTTGGGCGAGCGGGTGGGGCTGCCGGGATCGTCCTTTGCACCTGGATCTGTGCCTGCGGGATTGGCGCCGAAACCGGCACGCGTCTGCAGGACTTCGAGACGGAGAGACGTGTTTTCCGGAGGAAGTTGATCGTCGATGGAAACGAAGCGGCGGGACTCGGGTCGGCGGCGATAGGGTTCCAGTTCGGATTTCAGTTTCGCGATACGCGTCTGTTTCTTACGGATTTCTTTCTGTTGTGATGCGGGAATTGGCAGACTGCGGTCGCCGTGCTTGACGCCGGCGAAGATGGCCTGCATCGAATAGTAGTCAGCCTGGGTCACGGGATCGAACTTGTGATTGTGACAGCGGGCACACCCCAGGGTGAGGCCCAGGAAAGCGGTGCCCGTGGTATTGATCATGTCGTCGAGTTCGTTCTGACGCTGCATAAGGGTCAGGTTGATGTCGGGGCTTTTGACCTGATCGTAGGGGCCCGCAACCAGATAGGCGGTGCCGGTCGGGTCACCCAGAATGTCGCCGGCAATCTGTTCTTTGATGAACTGGTTGTAGGGCTTGTCAGCGTTGAGTGATTGAATGACATAGTCGCGGTAAGGCCAGGCATGAGGTCGTTCGCGATTGGTTTCGAAGCCATGCGTTTCGGCGAAGCGGACGAGATCGAGCCAGTAGCGAGCCCAGCGTTCGCCGTAGTGCGGGTTGTTGAGTGTGGTGTCGACCAGTTTCTCCCAGGCGTCGGGGCTCTCGTCATTCACGAAGCGTTCGACTTCAGCGGGCGTTGGCGGGAGACCGAGGAGGTCCAGGTAGAGCCGGCGGATGAGTGTTCTGCGATCGGCGCGGGGATTATGGGTCAACTGTTTCTGCTGGAGACGACCCAGAATGAAGGCGTCGATGCCGGTACGGACCCAGGCATCTTTGGTATCCGGGGGCGTGACTTTGGCCAGGGGCTGAAAGGACCAGTGATCGGTCGTCCGTTTTTCCTCTTTGACGACGCCGTCTGGTCCGGGCCACGGGGCTCCCTGATCGATCCAGTCCGCCAGGAGCTGGATCTGTGCTGCGGTGAGTCGTTCGGATTCGTCGGGGGGCATCAGCAGGCCGGCCTCTTCTCCCCGCACCAGTTTGAGCAGGTGACTCTTCGCGCTCTGGCCGGGAATGATGGCTGGTTCACCCGAATCGCCCCCTCGGAGCAGGCCCGCTTTCCGGTCTAGACGGAATTTGCTTTCCTGGGTGTCGGCGTTGTGACAGTCGAAGCACTTCGTCTGCAACAGGGGAAGGACCTGTTTCTCGAAGTCGACCTTTTGCTTCGCTTCAGGCGGCGCTTCCGCAGCACCGAGAGGTGATACCAATACCAGAGGAATCAGACAGAGCAGACATGTACGCGATAACATGGCAGATCATCTTTGTGTTAATTGATTCAGAGACTCAGGCGGGAGACGAATACACTCATTATGGTCCCTTTGCGGGAGGTCCTGGCAAGCCCGGATAATCTATTATTCTGTCAAATTATATATAATCTTGCAAATCAAAAATCGAAATTCTGAGGCAGATCGGAAGCGGGGCGGAAAAAATATTTTCTATTTTCAAAAAAGTGAGGAACACTTTTGGCCGGACCTGGGGTTTGTTTGAGTACTGTTTTTCAGTTTCAGTTTCAATTTCACAGGAAGTGTTGAGGGGCGCAATGCCGGTTTTCGTAACACGTGTCGTTTTGGGAATCGTTTTTCTGGGAATCGTTGCCTGCCTGATCCCGGACGCGGAAAAAAAACAGGAGAAAGAACCGGCGCGCCAGCTGAGTTCGATTCCCCGTTCGAATATTGTGCCCCTGCCCAAAGACTTAAAAGTCATCGATGATGTTGTCTATCACCCCGGCAAAAAGACCCGCTGGCGGATGAACCTGGTTCTGCCTCAGCAGGTGGAAACTCAACCACGGCCGGCCCTGGTCTTCGTTTATGCCGGGGGTGGTTCGGGCGGAAACAACACGACTCGACACTCTCGAACAGGTCCCCTGCATTACGCTCGCAAGGGTTACGTCTGTGTCAGCCTCTATCATCGACTTTCGGATGACACCCCTTTTGCAGAATGCCTGGAAGATCTGAAGTGCGCCATTCGCTGGATGCGGGCACATGCGGACAAATACCAGATTGATCCGGAACGAATTGGTGCCTTTGGAAATGCGAACGGCGGTTCCATGGTCTGCCTGGTCGGATTGATGAAACAGAGTCAGCAGGTTGATTCGAGTGCCCCCTGGCATGACAAGTCCAGCGAGCTGAATGCGATCTGCGTGACCGCGACGCCGACAGACTACCTGAGCTGGGCAGATGGCATCGAGCATCTCCCGCGGATGATCCATTTGACATGGAAGAACGAAGACGAATTGAAAACGGAAGTCGCGAAAATCTCGCCGATCACTTACGTTCGTGCGGATGCCCCGCCGATGCTGGTAATGCATGGCGTACTGGATCCCTTCGTAGATGTAAGCCAGGCAGACCAGTTCGTGGCTGCGTTGAAAACTGCCGGTGCCCGGGATGTGACTTACTATCGTAGCGACGATGCCGGCCACGCGGTCTTCTTAAGAGACCAGACCCAGACGTTCCCGATGATGGAAGACTTTTTTGCCCGGACCCTGGGCTATCCCAAGGGTTACAAAGTGGCCCAGAGATAATCTTCGGTCTGCTCAGCGAACGGCCATTGGCTGCAGTTCGTCGCCGGTGATCGGATTCAGCCGCCGGGCTTCGGTAACCTTCCATTCACCCCCGATCTGCTGCCAGGTCAATTCCCAGCGGGTGGGGGCGCGACCGGTGATGCCCTTAAAGGTGGCCGCGCCATTGGCACGAAAATGCGTTTTGGCGATCGAGTCATCTGCCAGCATTTCTGTTTCAACGTCGGTAATCCGCAGGTCACCTTCAATGGTGACCGTAGTGAGGGCCAGCATGACCAGGGTACGCAGAGGAGCTGCCCCTTTACTGATGTAGCCCATCGTCGTATCCACCTCCTTGTGCTGAAATGCATCGGCCAGAGCATAGAGGTCAGCCTCGACGCGTTCGCGGGGAGTTACGATGCTGATTTCAACCAGATAGGACACCCCCAGCATGACCAGCGCGATTGCCATGCCCACGAGGTATTTTGACTGTCGCCTCAGGTACCACTGAATAAACAGGACGGTTGCAATCACGGAGCAGATGGCAATGGGGGGAATGGCTGTTTCGGTAAACCACATTGAATTGTCTCCTAGACTGCAGGATGATTTTCCAGGACGGCCAGGTTGTCGCGGTGAATCACTTCCGAATAGGGAACGGATCCCAGTATGGAAGCGATCTGATCGGAACGGTGCATAATGATTTTTGCCAGATCGGCGGAATTGTAATTGGTCAGGCCCCGGGCAAATTCCTCTCCACTGGGACTGACGAGGGTGACTGCTTCGCCGCTTTCAAAGGTGCCATCAATCGAGCGGATGCCGATCGCCAGGAGCGACTTACCCCCTTCGCGAATAGCGCGGGTGGCACCTTCATCAAGATGAAAGCGCCCCTTGGGACGGATGGTGTAACCGATCCAACGTTTCCAGGCAGAGACCGAAGCTCCCTGGGCGTGAAACAGCGTACCGACATCCTCGCCCTGCAGGATGCGATCCAGAATCCCTTCCTGAGTCCCGTTGGCAATGATGACATTTTCACCGACGGCGGTCGCCGAGCGGACGGCCTGCAGTTTCGATTTCATGCCCCCGGTTCCCCGCGAGCTGCTGTCGTCGGTCGCCAGCGCGAGTAATTCGGGTGTCCAGTCCTGCACCGAGGAGATGCGGGTACTGTCGGGAGATTTTGGATCGCCATTATAAAGACCATCGACGATGGACAGGATCACCAGCAGCGGCTTTTTGACCAGGCTGGTGACCATGGCGGCCAGGTGATCGTTATCGCCGAACTTAATTTCCTGGATGCTGACGGTGTCGTTTTCATTCACAATCGGGACTGCACCATACTCAAACAGCGTATGGATGGTGTTACGTACATTGAGGTAACGCGTCCGGTTTTTGAAATCGTTGGCGGTGACCAGGAGCTGGGCGGCGTGATAGCCGTGTTTGCGTAAGTAGCGGTCATAGCGACGGATGAGGTGCGCCTGACCGACAGCGGCGGAGGCCTGCAGGTGCCCCAGATCGCGAGGGCGTTCTTTGAGTCCGAGTAATCCCATGCCGGCACCGATGGCACCACTGGAAACGACGACGACTTTGCGGCCGGTCATTTTGACACGGTGAATCTGTTCGGCCAGCGTTTCGATCCGTGCGGGATCGAGTGTATCGTCCGGGCAGGAGAGAACGTTTGTTCCAATTTTAATTACCAGCGTTTCCGCTGAGTCGATGACTTCGCGACGGGTTAGACTCACAGTCTGCACTTTTTCCGGGAATCACAAAAAAATTTCAAAGAGGTACTCGCCACCGGGTCCCTATTTCTTAATATTTATATAATATAGAAGTCCGGGGCCGGAGCATAGACAATCATCAGCGCGAGCATGTCGTATATCAAAGGGATTTCCTGTAAAACGGCGTTTTTCTCTCTCAATTTGCTGATTCTGTTTGACGCTCAAGCAGGGCTCGGGAACAATTTACCGCATAGTTCACCCGGTTCACACTGATTTCGAAACTCTATTTCACGAACTAAGGCAATTTATGTCGGAACTATACCACGAATGTGGAATTGCAGCCGTCTACCATCTTCCCAACCGAGATCCCAGTCCTCTGGCTCCCCTGGGCGACCCTGAAAAGACATCGCAACTCATCTCCCGGTTACTGCTGGATATTCAGAATCGTGGCCAGCTGGCTGCGGGAATGACCACGTTTAACCCTGGCCGGAATCAGTTGATCGATACTCACAAAGATGTGGGAACCGTCACCGAGGTGTTTCAGCTGAATCATCAGCAGACCTTCAACAACCTGATGAAGAAGTACGAGGGCCCCGCGGCGATCGGTCACGTGCGGTATGCGACCTGTGGTAAAGATGACCGCAGCTACGCGCAACCATTCGAACGCCATCATATCCAGAAATCCAAATGGTTCAGTTTCGGCTTTAACGGTCAGCTGGCCAACTACCAGGAACTCTGCAAGGAAATCCTGACCGAGTCCGACTTCCATCTGGCCCGGGAAACCGATACCGAAATTCTGATGCACCTCATCTCGCAGGAACTTTCCAAAGAGAATCCTGCCGAGCTGTTCGACATGCTGACTACGCTCAGCAAACGCCTGGACGGTGCATATAATATTGTCTTCCTGGATGCGTTGGGGAATATGTTCGTTTCCCGCGATCCAGTGGGACTGCGTCCGTTGTGCTATGCCTTTGATGGTTCGCTGTTCGCAGCCGCATCTGAAAGTGTGGCGCTGGCCAACATGGGCTTCGAAGCCGAGCAGATCAAGAGTCTGCCCCCGGGTTGTGCGATTGTGATTCAGGATGGCGAGCTGACGATCCGCGAATATGCGAAGCCGACGCAGAAAGCACACTGCTTCTTCGAATGGATCTACTTCGCGAATGTCTGCAGTACCCTGGACGACCAGAGTGTGTACATCACCCGTAAACGCCTGGGTGAAGAACTGGCCGAGCAGGAAACCGTGCCTATTGATGAAGATACTATCGTCGTACCTGTGCCGGACACCGCGAAAGCGGCCGCCGACAGTATGGCGTATACGCTGCGCGTGCCCTGTCTGGAAGGCTTGATCCGTAACCGTTACATCGGGCGAACCTTTATCGAAGGGGCCAACCGCAAAGACAAAGTACGGGCGAAATACACGCCGCTGCCGGAAGTTCTGGAAGGGAAGCGGGTACTGCTGGTAGAAGATACCATCGTCCGTTCAACCACGATGAAGGCATTGATCAGCCAGTTGAAGGAACGGGGCCGGGCGAAGGAAGTACACGTCCGCGTAGCCTGTCCGCCGATCATCGCTCCCTGTTTTTACGGCATCGACATGTCGACGATCAACGAGCTGTTCGCTCCCAAGTTCCTGAACGGTGGCGAGATGAGCCCCGCAGTGGAAGAAGCGATGGCCGAGGCGATTGGTGCCGATACGCTGAAGTATCTGCCTAAGGCTTCGATCGCGCGTGCCGTAGGTCTGCCCGGTAGTTCTCTCTGCCAGGCCTGTATCGATACGACTTACCCGACCGAATCGGGTCGTCAGCTGTATCAGATCGCTGTGGAGAATTCGCTGAACGATAACGGCGATAATGCACACCGGACCTACGATGTGACTCTCTCCAGCAGTCCGGTTCGCTCCTGAGACGCCTTCTGATTTCGACAAAGGATGGTTTTGACTGATGTCTAACTCGCATGAGATCGAAATCCGGGTCCGTTATAACGAAACGGACGCCATGGGATTTCTGCATCATGGTAACTACTTCACGTACTTCGAAATGGGCCGCACCGAGCTCTTCCGTTCCCAGGGTGGTAACTACCGCGAGATGGAAGAGAAAGGCTACCTGCTGGTGGTGGCTAAGATCGAATGCAAATACCGGCTGCCGGCCCGCTACGATGATGTGCTGACGCTGCGAACGACCCTGGAAAAAGTGACCGGGGCCAAACTGGTACACAAGTACGAGCTGTTTCGCGATGGTCAAAGCGTAGCGGTGGCCCAATCGGTGATTGCGTGCGTGGACCGGGAAGGCAATATCCAGCGGATGCCCGCGGCGATGGAGCAGTTGGGGACGGAGTGAGCTTTCGTCCGCTTTTGAGAATTCCTTTGGATACATCCCCGAAACATGCGGGCTGGCACACAGGCCAGCCCCTACTGTAACGGACATCGGAATGTTTTGCTCTTAAATAGCTCGACTTCCCTGACAGTTTCCTGCTCGCTGCGCTCGGCTCGGATTACATCCGAGCCCACCCGTAAAGCCGTGACTTCAGTCGACCTGTGCCTGGACTGTCTGCTGTTGCGTTGCGAATTTGGGTGGTTTGACGGCAGTCGCTTTGTCGTTGGGGGGAATGGTTTTGACGACCTTCCAGGCGAGGCCCAGTTTTTCGAGGACGAGAATTGCGCCATAGGTCATGTCGAGTTCCCACCATTTGTGGCCGTTCTTTGCCATCCGCTGGTATTTGTGGTGATTGTTGTGCCAGCCTTCGCCGTAGGTCAGCAGAGCCACCCACCAGAGGTTGCGGCTGTCGTCGGTGGTTTCATAGTTGCGATAGCCCCAGATGTGCGTCGCGGAGTTCACGAACCAGGTTGCGTGCAGGACGTAGAACAGACGCACGAACATGCCGTAGACAAGCAGGCTGAGGCCCAGTTCTGAACCGCCAGCCCAGTAGCCGATGCCGTAGAGGAGTGCGCCGAGTCCCAGGTGCCAGTACAGGAAGGTTCGCTGCAGCAGACGCATGAACGGGTCTTTCAGCAGATCGGGGGCGAACCGCTGATGGGTCGCCTGAATTTCCTCTGCACTGTGAAAAGGAACGAGCCAGAGGATGTGGCTCCACCAGCGACCATCGCGGGGGGAATGCGGATCGCCGGGCTGGTCGCTGTGCAGGTGATGTTTACGATGATTGGCAACCCACTGGATTGGAGGCCCCTGCCCAGCCAGCAAGCCGATCAATCCAATCAGCCGATTCATGAACGGATAGGTCTGGAAGCTGCCATGCGTGAGCAGGCGATGATAGCCCAGGCAGATACCGATGCCGCCGGTGAGCCAGCCCAGGAACATACAGGTGAAGAGACCGGTCCAGGTGAAGCAGAACGGTGCTGCGAGGACGCCCAGATGAATGGCGACGACCCAGCCGATATTTGCCCAGTCAGGTGTTGCATAACGGCCCGACTCAGGCATCTCAGCAGACGTGTTTTCAGGAACAAGAGGATCCGTTTCCGGAGGGGGCACGAGTGTCTGCTGGGAATTCATTCAATAAGACCGATGCTGTCAGAGTGTGGAGTACCAATAAAAAACCGGCCGATTCTAGGGGGATTGGGCAATCGTGTCTATAGTGATGGGGTTTGCAGGGAGGAAATCATTCGCAGGGGGTAACGTCTGCTCAGTTTTTCTGTGATTCGTGCTGGTTTTGTGACGTTTTTGAGCAGGTTCTTTCTGTACTTGATGGGATTATTTCTCATTTGTGAGGTTCGTGGTGGTCCCTGTTATGTCTGAGCTGATCAGGGCCTCGCCAGGCGGGCGGACACATGGGTCCGCACCCTACATTTTCTGGTGAGGTCCGCTGTTGCTGGAATGGCTGAACCCTCTGAGACCTCCTGCTCGCTGCGCTCGGCTCGGATTACATCCGAGCCCACCCTTTGATATTTCGTATCAATCTTAATTGGGTGGCCTCGAATAAAATTCGAGGTTGTCGGAGACAACAGGAGGTTGCGGAACACGCTTTTGTTGCAGGCGGGTGAACCTCACCTTGTGAATGAGAGAGGTTGACTGTTGCACCTGGAATTGAGCGATTTCACTGAGACCTCCTGCTCGCTGCGCTCGGCTCGGATTGCATCCGAGCCCACCCGTTTTGTAGGAAAACTGATATGGTGTTGAGATGACTGTTGGTGAGTCAGCAGTGTCTCTCTTCGCTTCAGGAAGGGATGGACTTCTGGATTTCAGCGAGCTGCTTCTGCTGTTGATCGCTCATTCCATCGATGCAAAACTTCACCGGTCGGGCGCAAAAGGGAGTTGCATGAACCTGGAGTAACCAGTCCAGGGCGCGTTTGGAAATGAAGTTGGTCGCCATGGGGTCGTCTCCGGCACCGTAGACAAAGTCGGATCCATCCCAGCGGCTGCCTTCCAGAACGGGAATCTCTCTTTGTGAGAGTGGTGAGACAATCAGTTGCTGATCGGCGGGACCTCCATGTTTTTCCTTGATTGTCCAGGTGCTTTTTTCGCATGCAGGGCAGATCGAATTGCCATGTCCACATGACTGACAGATTAATGGTTTGTGACCACAAAACGGGCAGGCATTTTCAGCACCCTGAACCCGGGAGGGGCGCAAACATGATTTGCCTCGAAACTGGAAGTCGAACAGAGGCGGTAGCGTTTTTTCCAGGGGACCTTCCGGATCCTTGATGGATACCGGAACGAAGACAGCCCCGGTCAAACCACTCTGTTTAATTCGCTCCATAAACGTCTGGGGCACCAGTAACGCATCTACTTCACACGGCATTTCATACCAGGGTTTAGTAAGATTAAACTCGGAGAGCAGAATTTTCTGATCTGCAGAATTCCAGACTTCGACTTCCAGGCTGGCAAAACCACTTTGCGTTACATGCGACGGATCGGCGGGGCAACGTTCCAGTTTGACGCGTTTGGCTTTGGTAATCCCCGCTTCCAGCCAGGCCCGCTCCATTGCCTCAGCTACATCGGCTGCTTCAGCCAGCTCGAGCTCGGTCGGCGAACGCTTGGAGATATACTCCCAGCCGTCTGCCTTTGGGTGATCCAGATCTGCGATATCGGAATCCAAGGGAATGGAGAATTCATAAAAGAGGTCTGTTCTCAGAGTCCCTGAGTCATCCTGGTAGATGTGGTAATCGTGCATGTGAGTTACTTTCTTACTTGCAGCCGGAATCGGCATCGTGTGTCAAATAAACATTGTGATGATTTGAAGACAACAAGGAAAGACCTTTGACATCATTCAGCAGTGTATTTATTCCTGTTTGATGAAGATGATTGAAATAGTCACAACCTCAAAAGAATTATCAGGAACCGTGAGGACTGGTACTGACGTCTTGCGGATAATAAAGCATGCCGAAACGTGAAGGTCAGTAAACCACTTTAGCCAGACTTCGTGCATGGTAGATGCTGGCCAGTCGCAAATTTCAATCGGACATCCCCGATTTCAAATGAAAGGGTGAGATGTGAATTGGGCTATAATATAATTGGCAAGATATGTGCCCCCGAACCGATCCTGCAGAACACGAGGTGCTCCGATGTTGTGGATTTGTCGCGTTGCTGTTTTCAGTTTGATCTGCTGCTGTCTGGCTGTGCCCCTGAGTGCAGAGGAAACTTTTCCGAATGCACGGAAGCCGGCAACGGATGAGGAGCTGAAATACTGGCTGGAGAACATGTCGCTGTATCATCATTATTCGCTGGATGAAATGCAGCAGGCTATGGGGCTTTCGAAGCCGGAGATCAAGTCGGCACTGAAACGGTTTGAACTGCAGGAGCGACTCGCGCCGGAGCGTAAGCCTGCGGATATCTTGACGGTGAAGCCGTATCCGGGCGGTCGGCATCCGCGGATCGGTTTTCTGGAAGGGGCGATCAACCCCCAGCGGGAGACGAAGATTTCCGTGTTTGCCCCCTGGGATCCAGACAGCTATCTCGTGCTGGATATCCCGGAAGCGATCTGGTCGAACCTGGGACTGACGTACCTCGCGCACACGCATGTGCCTACCATCTGGACGCAGCAGAATAAGGAACTGCCCCCGCAGGAATGGTCAGTCCATCAAGACGGATCCATGACAGCACGGCGTCGACTGCCCAATGGTATCGAATTCGGAACGATCGTGTTGCCTCTTCAGAAAGCGGTGCTGATGGAGATGTGGTTGAAGAATGGGACCGATGAGCCTCTTTCCAAGTTGCGGGTGCAGAACTGTGCGATGCTGAAGATGATGGACGGCTTCACTCAACAGAGCAATGACAACAAGGTATTTCGCGCACCGTATGCTGCCTGTCGGTCTGCAAAGAGCAACCACTGGGTGATCATGGGGTGGACTCCCTGCTTTAAAGCGTGGGGCAATCAGAAGTGTCCCTGCCTGCACTCGGATCCGATTTTTCCTGACTGTCCGCCGGGAGAAATCAAACGGGTTTACGGTATTCTCACGTTTTATACCGGAACCGACATCGAGGGCGAATTCAAGCGGCTGGAAAAAGAGAACTGGAAGAAATACCTGATGGAGCGCACGTTTTAGACGCCGGCTCCTGTTTTGGTGTTTCGCCGGGCGAGCAGTTTTTCCAGACGTGAAATCAGATTCCGCGGAGAGAGTTGATCGACGTCGGCTTCGATGGTTTCCATCACCGCATCATTCTCCGGCGTCTGAACCAGCAGCACGACTCCCAGAGGGGAACGCGAATCAAAATATCCCCGCCAGGCCTCAAACTGTTCCTCGGAGAGGCCAGCGAGATCGATGCGATAACAGGCAACCGGATGCGTGCGCAGGAACTGCAGCATGGCGGGATCGCGTGAGTACCAGGACTCAAAACATGCAGACGACAGATCCCAACTCGCCATGGCGCTGATCAGGATGACTTTGCCTTGATCCATGTCACGCTGGATGTGCGGCAGGGAATATTCCTGCCAGGCGATTTCAGTCTGTTGAGGGGGCGGAACCAGAACAAAGAGAGCCGAAACTGCAATCAGACAGGCCAGAAAACAGACCAGCAGATTTTTGTGATAAAAAAATGAGTTCCGACTGGGCATTTTGTAAGCTTCCCGAATTAAATCATTTTCATCTGAACCTGTTGTTGTCATCATACTTGTGATTCAAGCGGATAGAACTGCCTATTTTGACAGAGAAATCCGCTTTGGGATAATCACAGGAAATTCATCGAACCTTGTGTGAAGACTCGTCGTCTCACCGTTATAATATATTAACACCAGTCTTAAGCCTCAATTCAGTGAGGCACATCGGTCCAATGTTCTGTGACCCGCCGTTTCTTTCTTTTGAACAGGGGGCTCTCTTATGAAGTATCAACTCGTTCTGCAATTCACGGGAACTGTAATTCCTGACTATGATTCACTGGTAGACCTGGAGTCGGTGCTGATTGAAGAAATTCAGGAAGACGGCAAAGCGACCGTGGACGGACACGATTTCGGCAGTTCGCAGATGAATCTGTTTCTGACCGTGGATGATCCGGAGAACGTCTTAAGCCGCATCCGTGGAAAAATTGAACATCCACTGATGGAACGCGTGCGTGCCGGCTATCGTAATGTGACTGATAATACATTTCGCGCCATCTGGCCGGAATCGCTGCATGAATTTTCTGTGAAGTCAATTCAGGCCTGAGCGCGTCACGCTTTTCAACTGCTCTTTAATCTTCTTCTACCGGTCGATCACTGCAGAACAGGACGAAACGTCCGTCAGGTGACATCGACAGACTGAGCAGCTTCTGATCCTGCTGTCCGGGTTCCAGCCTGCGCGGCGGTCCCAGTTTGGTCAGGTTGATTGCATACAAGGCAGTCCCTTCCGGAGTACGCCCCGTAAAGACGCAGGTTCCCGTTTTTTCAGAATAGACGGGGCAGCCGGGAACTTCAATGCGTGGTTGATTTGCCGGGCGTGGTTGACTCACCGGTCTCAGGATTGGCTGATGCTACTTTCCGCAGACACTGTATTTGATAAACGGATACCGGGCTTTGACCTCGTCGGTGAGTACAGCGGATTGTTCTGAACCAATATCACACAATTTGAGCTCGCGCAACTCGGGCATGGTGGCCAGGAGTGTGAGTCGCTTATTGGTCAGTGACTGCGGGTATTCGATTTCCAGGGTCTCCACATGAGAGAGCCAGGGCAGCAGGTGCGCTGATTCATCAGAGAATGACAGCGTTCGCACGGTGAGATGTTTCAGCGCGGGCATGCGGGCGAGGTAGATCAATGTCGACTGATGGAGATTCAGATTACGACAGTAAAAAGATTCGAGTTGATGCAGACGCGTGAGCGGTTCCAGTGCATTAACGTCAGGCAACTTGACAGGAATGTGTACCTGCTGCAGATTCGGAAAGGCAGAGAGCAGCTGCAGTGCTTTGCGAGCCTGTCTGCCTTTGAGATGCTCTCCCGTGTCCCAGCCGATGGTCAGCGAGCGGAGCTTCGTATTCTGTTTCGCGAGACGTTCGAGCAGATATTCCATCTCTTCCGGAGAGCCAGAGGGAACTTTAAGCACTTCCAGGTTGGGGGCCAGGGCCAGGGCATCCGCGAGTTTCTGGCGGGGAATGCGTTCCCGGATCGTCCAGTTCTTCAGACGCTGATGATCCCCTTTTGTGAGGAAGTGATACATCATGTCCTGGCTGACTTTTCCGCAGTCGACTTCCAGTTTGACCAGCGATTCACAGCCGGCCAGTTTTTTCCAGAAGCGTCCGACCTCTTTGGGCTCCAGATGGATCTGCAGTTTGAAGTCTTCCAGTTCAGAAAGATTGAGCAGTTGCTCTGCAGCGATGGTAGACATCTTCTGATCGCCGAAACTGAGGTGCAGGCGACGGAGCTGCGCGAGTTCTGCGATGTGCTTCAGTGCGGTTTCATCGAGATGCGAATGCAGGATTTCCAGATCGGTCAGTTGGGGAAGATCGTGAAGTGCCTCGTACCCGCGCTGACTGATGCGGCAGTAGGAAAATTTGACGCCGTGGAGTTTATCAATCTTTGTCAGTGTTTCGACACAGGCTCCCAGTTCCGGATTGGATTGATCCCGGGTTCCATAGAACCAGATACGTACCGGGAACGGGAGTTGATTAATGTGAGGAATCGCGTTGGTGAGTGCTTCGGTGTGGTTAAAGACTTTCTTCCCGTCGACAGTCTTCTGTGGATTGCCGACCCAGATCGAGAATGGCTCATCATTCCGGGGAAACCAGATTGTCAGTTTCTGATTGCGGATCTGCTGATAGATCCGTTCCAGCGCAGGGTCCTGCCAGGCTTCTGTTTCATGCGTATGTGAGGTACCAGCTGTCTCCGTGATATGAGGAACCCGGCTCGCAAGAATCTGATTGATCTCTTCGAGTTTCCTGGTCCGTTCCAGCACACGGGGATCGGACTGTAGTTTGAGAGGGGGCGCAGGAGAATCCTGCTGCTTGTCGGCGACGGCATTTTGTGTTGAATCAGAACTCAACAGAAAACAGCCGATTCCTGCCAGCGCAATTACCACGATCGTTGATACTAAAGTCAATTGTCGAAACATAGCCCGCTCTCCCTCTGCCTGCTTCTGAATCCTGTCTCAGAAAGTTCCGGCACCGTTTTGAACCGCTCCTTTGCAGGAGCCCGTCAATTAAGAATGTCTTCTCAAATTACTTCATTTCACTAACTGATTGTACACAGCAAAACAGTTGTTGTCCGCCCAGAGTTTAAAGATTTTTTCACACAGATGTCCTGTGAGAACGGTAGACATCGTATCCTGTTCAAAATCAAGCATTTACAAATGACACATCAGCAAACCCCACTGCGAGGTATTCCCCTCCTTTTTCCGTCTCCGCTTTTTTTGAAAAACCCTGTAACAGCCGCTGCGGTTTTGCGCCTGGTAGTCAGTAGAGGACACAAATTCATTTTCTTTGAGGGGAGACTTTGAATGACAACCAGCTATACCACACTGACCATTTCTGAAGATCGGACCGTCGCTTTTGAAAACCAGTTGCAAAACAAGATTAACCAGGGAAGCCTGGCGTTGCTGGTCGCATTGGGTTACCGGACGGGACTCTGGAAAGTCATGAGTCTGCTGGAACATGCCACGAGTTGTGAGATTGCAGCGGAAGCTGGTCTCAAACAAGTGTATGTCGTCGACTGGCTGACGGCCATGCAGGGAGGCGGGCTGGTGGAATACGATCCGATCTTTCAGACATACCGACTGCCACGCGAGCATGCGGAAGTTCTGACCGGCTCCGCCCAATACGAAGAGAGCCTGCGCTGGTTGACACTGCTGGGGAAACTGGAGGACGAGCTGGCAGAGAGTCTGCGCGCGGGAGCACCGCTATCCGACGAAACCCGCGAACGGATCCTGCAGGCACAGAGCGCAGAGCGTTCGACGTCATTTACAAATCAGTTGTTTCAGCAGATCCTGCCTTTGATTCCCGGGTTGATCATGCAACTCTGCGAAGGCCTGGATGTACTGGACCTGGGTTGTGGCGACGGCAAACTGCTACTGGAACTGGCGACCGCGTTTCCGGAGAGTCGGTTTGTGGGCTACGATCCTTCGGCCGAGTTGATCGAACAGGCACGCGAAAGTGCCGCAACACAGGGTCTGGAGAATGTCGCGTTTATCGAACGCGAGCTGACAGCCATTCATGCGATCAATGCCTTTGATCTGATCACCGTGTTTGACGTCACCGTGGCGCCGCAGGAACGGGAAGAGCTGCTGCAGGCAGTGCGGACGGCACTCAGACCCGATGGTACGTTGCTGCTGAGAGAACTGGCCTGTTCGCGCAGCCGGGAAGAAAATCTGCAGCACCCGCTGTCGGCTTTGCTGTTATCCATCTGCAGTCTGCGGAATCTGACCGGAGCCGCACGTCCAGCAGCGGGTAACGCACGCGGCAGAGAAGCGTTGTGCAACAGTCTGACAGCAGCAGGTCTGGGTAATCTGGAATATCGCCTGCTGCCCGAGGATGTACTGCACGAGTATTATATCGCGCGACCTGGTGTGGCTGCAGAAACGTCGCTTAGCGCTGAAACAGCTTTTTAGAAAGCTCTTCGTAATAGCGGGCATCGGTCCCGCCATCCGAGGCATGCAGGTGCAGGATGCCGGGATCGATAAACACCAGCGCGGGCTGTTCGTGTGCGTGTTCTTCCGAGGCTTTGAGCAGGTAGCTGATATCCGTACGACTCAATCGATGCGTTTTACACAGATCGTAAAACAGTCCCTGCGGAGTATCGGCACTGGCCTTCCGCTGAATCTGCAGGTTTTCCCAGAGATAGAGTCCGAGCCAGATGGAACTGATGACAATCGTCGCGGTGATCAGCAACCAGTTCTCCTGCAGGACTCCGCGATTACGAAAGGCACGCGAAACATCATCGGTGTGACCGGCGAGGGTCAGAAAGAAATCATAGGACATCGATTACTCTCCCTTCTCAGTTGCTGATTGGTCAGCGGGTACTTCTTTTGACTTTTCCGGAACCCGGAGTGCTTTAATGGCGACTTCGCGGACCCGTGTTTTCTCATCACTTACCAGGTGCAGCAGTGCCTGTCGGGCTTCGGGGGTCGACAGCGTGCCCAGGATCTCGGCGCTGGTACGGCGGACCAGTTCATCCGAATCTTCAGTAAGGGCTTTCAGAGCGGGAACCACTTCTCCGTGTAACTGTAAGACCTGTGCACAGCGGGCGGCCTGAATCCGGCGTTTCTTCAACGGATGTGCCATGGCCCGACTCAAATCGATCAGACAACGGGGATCGAGTTTGAGCAACAGTTTACCAACAGAGGGACAGACCTGGGGACTGAATTCTTCAAAGTGTTCCAGCACGAAATCGACGTCGAAACTCGCGAGTTCGCGGCGGGCGGCTTCCCGAACTTCTTCGATGGGGCTGTCGATTTTTTCGACCAGCAGATTCATGGCATCCGGAACGTGCTGCGCGCGGAGCTGGCAGGTTGCCCAGGCCTGTTGCACCGGATCTTCGGAGTCGAGGTTTTCCAGAACCATTTCGGCAACCTCGGCGCGATCGGGATTACGAAGGATCGAGATCGCGGCTTCCTTAGCGGCGGGGGTGCCGTGCTGTAGCATCCAGCGCTGTGCCTGCTTCTTACTCGGCAGATCCAGATCGAGCAGACTGATCAACCGAATGACGCTGGTCTGTAACACAGGTGGAATGCGGGTGAAGTCCTGGTGATCGGCTTCGAGCCAGGCCAGTTTGCCGATCTGTCGGAAGTTGGTCTGCTGCAGTTCCGACGGATGCTCGGGCAGCCAGCGGAGCAGGTGTGCGATGAACTCGGGATCTTCGCGATTCGCGAGTGCTTCGAGGGCTTTGGTGTTGGGATAGCTTACGCCGGTGAAATCACAGATGAGCTGCATTACGCCGACATGCTTACTCTCGTGGAGGACTTCTTCTGCCAGTCGTCGTGTCTCCGGATCGGAGTGCCAGAGAATCTTACGGATGGCGGCATCATCGACATTGCCGAGGATCAGCAGGCTCTCCATGATCTCTTCCGGCCGATCGAATTCGGGGAGATTTTCGGCAGCTTTCATCAGCGAACTGAGGATCTCGCGTCGGATCTCTTTGGCGTTCTTCAGAAACGAACGGGAGTAAGCCGAGTCGACGCTGCGATCGAGAAAATGCTCGTACAACAGACCGATCAGATGGCGGAGTGTCTGAGTGGCCAGGTCGGGTTGATGGTTGACCAGTCGCTTGTTTTCAAACAGATCGATCAGTGCGGGGATCTGTCTGAAGTCGTGGTTGACGCGGACGAACTCCAGGCCACAGTACTGCAGTTCCCGATTGCCGTGCAGCAGACATTGTCGGATGGCGGCATCGAGGGCTTTGGTATGTGTTTCCAAAAGCTTGCGGACAGACGGCGAGTGAGTAGCGTACCGCCGGATGACTTCGACCAGACCACGGGCACTCTGCTGCTGGAGCAGCGCAAAGACAGCCTGTTCCTGGATCAACTCGTCTTCGACGTCGAGTGCCAGGATCAAGGCGTTGATCGCATGCGAATTTCTGCTCTGCGCCAACAAGTCAAAGGTTTTTGTAATTGAGGAGGCCATGCTGACTTGAGATCGAATTAAGTGCCTGGATCTGCCAACGCAGCGCAAATCCGGGATTGTGAGCCGAGGGTCTATCCCCTGCCCGTCGCCGGCGCAGCAACTGCGCATTTCCTGCCCGCTATCTTTCAATATCGAGAATCAGGGGCGGTCCGCTGTAACCAGAGTGTTTTAACCCTGCTATGCGGCATAACCGTTACACTTGCGGCAGGAAAGCCTCAAAAAGCGGGCAGCAACACAGAAAAGGTGTCGATCCGTCAACCTGTCTGCAGATGCTGCTGGAGGAAGGCAAACGACTCGCGCAGGACATCGGGGGCCATGTGACTGTGGCGGCTGAGTTCGACGTGCAGTCCTCCCTGATAGTCGATCTGTCTGAGGCCGGCGAATACGTCGTCAAAGTCGATCTCTCCTTCTCCGAAGCGGAGGTGATCGTGCTCGCCCTGGCGCATATCTTCGATGTGGATGTTAAAGATGCGCTCACGCCAGGGTTTGAGATATTCGCTGATGGGCAGTTCTCCCATGCATTGCAGATGACCGATGTCGACAGTCAGTCCGAAACAGGGATGGTCAACTAGCGTGAGTAGTTCCTCGAAATCAGCCAGCGTCTCGATGAGCATACCCGGCTCCGGTTCGAATGCCAGACGTACCTCTTTGTCTGCAGCGTAGTCGATGACCTCCCGACAGCCGGCGGCTAACCTGTTGAGTGCTTCGACGCGGGGCAGGTCTGCTTTTAACTGACCGGCCCAGAATGAAACGGCGTCGGACTGCAGAGCGGCGGCCAGATCGACACAGCGTTTAAGAAAGTCGATGCGGCGGTCCCGCTCTTCCGGGGAGGAACTGACGAGTGTCGGCTCATGTTTGACGCGGGGATCCAGCAGGAAGCGGGCGCCGGTTTCGATGACCGTGGAGAGCTGACACTCCTGCAGCAGGTGCTGCATCGCTGCCATCTGCTGAGGCAGGTCGGGAGCAAACGGATTGAGCGTGTAATGATCGACGGTGATCGCAGCGGAGGTATAACCGGTCTCGGCAATCAGGCGGAGGGCATCATCCCAGCGATGGAAGGCCAGACCGTTGGTGTTAAATCCCGGTTTCACGTCTCAGTTCTCCGCAGCGGATGTCAGTCGAATGCAAACGGCCCTCGTTGTAAAACGAGGGCCGGTATCAGACTTTCAATATAACGCGATCAGGTTCAGTCAGCCAGTGGCTTCACCTTGATGTTCTTGTAGTAAACCACGCTCTTGGGATCATGTGCCTGGATAGCGAAGCTCCCTTTGTCTCCCAGTGAGGGAGAACCGGTGGCCCCTTCGGGTTCCGTGTAATCGATCACGGTTTCGTCGTTGATTTTCACAATCACGTGACGACCTTTGACGATAATGTGCTGCGTCCACCATTCGTTATCTTTGGCAGGTGTCTTAAAGAGTTTGACGCGGTTGTAGAGGCTGCCGGTTTTGACCGGATCTTTGTGACTCACATTGACCTGCGATTCGTATCCCTGAGTCGGCCAGCCTTCTTCCTGGAATTTGGTGTGGAAGAAGATGCCGGAGTTGCTGCCCGGGGTGGTTTTGACGTCAGCTTTGAATTCAAAGTTCTTGAACTCTTCTTCGGTGAAGAGATGCGAACGCTTCCCGGTGACGACGATCACGCCATCTTTGACTTCAAAAGGGCCCCCTTCTGCAATCTTCCAGCCGGTGAGATCTTTGCCATTGAAGAGGTCAACCCAGCCATCAGCTGAGGCTGCATTGTCATCTCCAGAGCAAGCAGTTGTGCTGCCCAGAACGGAGGAGATCACCAGGGCTGCCATCAGACCGGTGAAGACATTGAAGTAAGACTGCGAGCGGTATTTGTTCATTGTGAGTATCACTCCTGGAAGCGGATCAGAAATCAGAGACAGTTCTTTGCTCAGTTTCTATATGCTACGCAGGCGTTGCACCCGTTAAAAGGAAACAGAGCACTTCCCGGTCATTTTTCCGAAAAGTGCTCTGCCTGTGTTAAGTATCTTTAGTAATTCAAGCCTGCTTACAGTTTGGGAACTTTGATTTCCTTACCGACTTTGTCGTAGCGTGGATCACGGAAGTGTTCTTCGAAGTACATGCCGAAACCCTGATTGAGTTCGTACTGCGCCCGTTGTGCCCAGGGGGTCCCGGGGTGCTCTTTGATTACGAACTTATACTGGCTTTCCGATTTCTTCAGCTGTTTATCCAGCTCTTCCGGGCTGACCTTGGTAAGTTTGACCTGCACCGGATCGGGGGGCAATAACTTTTTACCACGTTTCACATTCCAGGTGTTGCTCTTCTGATCCTTGGGAGCAGGCATGTTTTTGGCATGCGAGTCCATGGCCAGACAATACTGGAACAGACGAACGCGGTAGGCCAGACACTGTGCCAGCGTCAGGTCGTAGGCAGCACGCCAGCGGGAGGATTTTTCCTGAGCCCGCAGCGGTTCGATGTCTTCCAGAATGTCGACGGCTTTCTGCAGGAGGCCCATGGCGCGGATGGCCTTGGGTACTTCTTTGCTGCCGGCTTCGTAAAACTCTTTCTTCTTCAGTGGGTAGTAAAGTTCCTTGATATTCAACTGCTTATCCAGGTGTGGATTGAGCGTTACGATCACCTTCCAGATAGAAGACCGGAACTTGCTGGCTGAACGGGTGGCATCGTATTCACGACGTGAGAGCAACAGCGGCTGGTACTCTTTCATATCCTGGAAGCGGAACTGCCGCTCCTGGTTGCTGCCGGCACCGGCCAGACGCTGTTCTTTACCGGGCAGAACAAAGAAGATACCGCCGGTTTCACGGGCGATACGAACCTGCTCGTAAGGTCCGAACCCGGCTGAGAAGGAATCCCAGCGGCCGTGCAGACCGTCGTATTGCAGAGACTCGGGGAATGCCGTTTCCGGTCCCCGGTTAATCTGAATCCAGTGGGGGAGATTGTAAACCGGATCACGCCAGAGCTGACGGGCATAGGGATACCCGAAGACCGACTCGCGTCCCAGAATGTAAATGGGAGACTTGGCCCGCTTGGCACGGGTGATGACTTCTTCGACGGCGGCCCCGTCATCGCCGGACTCGTCGGTCACACAGACGATACAGAGACGACGGTCGGTTTTACGCGCCATGGTGCTGTATTTGTCGATCGTGGCCGCGACGGTCTGGCACATGTTTTCCAGACCGGTTTCATCGATGGGAATTTTGCCGATGGCGTCTTGTACTTCTTTGACGTCGACGGTCGGCTTGGGGGTATGTACGTGAACGGTGGCCCCGTAACTGAGAATGGTCGTCAGCAGGGTCTGGTCCCGTTCGCGGGTTTTCTTTTCTTGTTTGGCGGCGATACCGAGTTCGCTGTAGATCTTATTGAAGTTCTCAGAGATTTCTTTCTGGTCGTCTTTCATACTGCCCGATTCATCGAAGAGCCAGACCACCAGAATTTTTTCTTCCCGCATGATGCGGATCAGTTCTTTGGAGATGCGGCTCATGGCGGTGCCATAACCTTCGACGACCGCACCGACTTCACCGGTGACTTCACCGACGCCGAGGTCTTCACCCAGGATGTCATCGCCGGGGGCTGTGATTTCGCCGGCGTTGATTTTGATTTCCGGCTCTTTGAGACTCTCGGAGGTTTCAATTTTCTGAGAGGAGACGGCGGTTGACGTTGAGGCGCCGACATTCGTCGAGACCATGCCACCGGAGGTCACACTCAGGTTTTCAGAGACTTCAAGATTGGTTTCCAGAACCTGTTCGAATTCCGCCTGATCGCGTTCGTCATCGAAGATGGTTTCGATGGCGACTTCGGGCTGGTTGTCGGTGAGCTGATGATGGATCAGTCCCATGCCGACCAGAATCACAGCGTGAACGATCAAAGACGTAAAAAAGGCTGAATAGTCTCGCGCTTGAGCCATCAGTAATAATCCCCCCGGCACTTTCTCAGCGAACTGCTTTCAAAGTGTTGTGCCTGCTTTGTTTCGGCGTTGGATGATGCAGAAACGAGTCTTGAAAAATCAGTTGAAATGATATGTCAGAAACCCGAGGCTCCTGCAATCTCAGGAGCCTCGATATAAACTCAAATGTCGTCAGTATATTCAGTTAGGTAAATCAGATTTTCAGCGGTTTGTTGGGAGAAACACCCCGTTTTCGGAGGGCTTCATTTCTCTTACGCTGTTCTTCTTCAAAACGTGGGTTCGGTGTTCGGACCCGGTTACCGCTGTTGTCGAGGTTCATCTTCATTTCCTGCCACTTCCAGCCCAGTGGTTTTTCCAGTTCTTTGGCGGCCAGGTAGGACCAGGGAGTTCCAGGATGCTCGTCGATCACGCCATTCAGGAGTTCCATGGCCTGCTTTTCCAGTTTCCGTACGGTTGGGCTGGAACGGGCGTCTTTGGCGGCCACCAGTCTCCAGGCGTTGTTGCCTTTTGTCTCGAAGACTTTGGGATTGCTTTTCATTTCGGCCAGGATCGTGTTGTATCCGTGAGCACGTGCCTGGTTGGCCACGACGCGGCCCAATGCCAGATCGTAGTTGGCACGCCAGCGGGGTTCTGTGATTTTCTTACGATCTTTGAGACCCTGCTCCAGCATGACCTGCAGTTCATTCAGCCCGTAGCTGAGCTGCGAGACCGGCTTCTGGGCTTCAGTAATGGCCTGTCTGAGAACGTTATCGGTATTGGCAGGAAATTCCAGGGTAGGCTGCGGCAGTCGACGGTCAGAAAGTCGAGTTGCCGCGGCTGTTCGGACGAGCGCCTGCTTAGCCATGTTTTGTGTAAGCATTCGCTCGTAATCGCGAATGGAAATGTAATCGGGATGGTAGTCCCGCATATCGGCCGCTTCAAAGTTGGGAGTGGTGTCTTCGGTGATGAAGTAAATCCCGTTGGTTTCCGCACAGAGCCGCGTCAGAGCGTAGGGACCGTAGCCTGAGCTGATCTGGCGAATGTCGTAATCGGACTGACCCCAGAACGGCAGTTTGATACGCTCGGGCATCACGGTTTCCGGCCCGGTTTCCGAGACGGCAGGTACTCTTACACCCGGCTCAATTTCAAACTGAGTGATGACTTCCTGCTGACCGAAGGGGGAGGCGTTCCCGACAACGTAGCATTTAATGCCATTACGTTTGGTGAGCAGAATGGTTTCTTCCAGATTCTGAACGGCATCGGTGCCTGCTTCATCGGTCACCACGATGACCATCATGTTACGACGACTGGAGCGTTTGTAAGACAACCAGCGTTTGGAGACCTGGTTCACGGCGGCGAAGACGTTTTCATCGCCGGAAGTATCTTCTTTGATCGACCGGATCTGGGAAACGACTTCTTTGACATCGCTGACCGGATCTTTGGTTACGAACTGTGTGGTTGAACCGAAGGCAGCCACAGCGGTTTTGAGTGACGCTTCATTTTCAGCGGCTTCAAGGATGCCCAGCTGTTTGTAGACGTTTTCAAAACGATCGGCGATTTCGTTACGGCGTTTGCTGACTGAAGGTGAAACGTCGAACAGCCAGACCACCAGCAGTTTTTTCTCTTTCACCGCGGCAGCGATTTCGAGGGTCAGACGATCGATGGCACCCGCTACTCCGCCCGGACGGTCGGTTTCGCCGGTGACTTCTACAGCAGCCGTCAGTTCTTCCTGGGCGGGCTGAGTCAGATTGTCATCAAAGACCGGTTCGGGAGTTTCAATATCATTTTCCAGCTGATCCTTTAACGCTTCCTGTTGCTCTTTGGCTGAGACAGGGGCGGCCGCCATGGAGGGGGCCAGAATCTCAGTATCGCCGGCGGAACCAACGACGTCCTGAATGGTGGGATCGAGTTTGAAAACGTTGTCGTCCAGTTCTTCGATGGAAGAAATAATCGCATTTTCCGAATCGAGCAACGTAATGCGGGTGATGCTTGCCAGGACAAACAGAATCAGCAGGTGGACCCCGAGACTGATAAACCAGGCGGGAACTTCCTTCATGTTGAGCCAGCTGCGTTGTTCGACGTCGACAATTTCTTCGACATGAACGTCTCTGGTGGAATTGGCAATACTCACGGTCTGCTCCTTAGGATGAGACTGTAATTTAAGCACGCGCTTTTGTACGTCTGCACGGGAAACGGTGTCACTCACAGGCCGCACGGAGATCGCTGCCCGCAACTGACATCGGATATCATTGATGATTATAAGAAAATCCATCCATCAATGGTGCGTCAAATGTCAGATTTTACCCCTGAAGGGAGACAAATACAATCATTGCCCTTCCAGACCGCACAGAAATGTATTCATAAGTACACATTCCTGCACGTCGTACCCATCACGTGCTACCAGATTAACCTCAAAACCAGGCTTTACATTCGTCTTTATTTTTGCATTCTGCAATAATTTCAGTCGATTGACGAACTATAAGAGTGCCCCCTGCAACTCCCGTTTTATGAATCCGGGGCCGTTAAACACACTATTCTGACTCAGATCTGGTAACACCTATGTCCTTTGAGTGGTTGACCGAGTGGCTGCCCTTCACGTTTTACTACCTGATGGCGCTGCTGCTGTTTCTGGCAAATTTCGCTGCCTGGGCCTCGATTCTGTTTCTGATTCCGGGCAACTGGATCATGGTCCTGCTCTCGGCACTGTTTTACCTGTTCATGCCTGAAGAGAGTGGCAAGGGTATTTCGCTGACAGTGCTGGTGATCGCGATATTACTGGCGGGGCTGGGAGAACTGGTTGAAGCGCTGGGCAGTTCTGCGGGGGCTGCAAAAAAAGGAGCCAGTCGGCGGGCGATGATTCTGGCGTTACTGGGCACGTTCCTGTTAAGCGTGATGGGCGCGACGGTGGCGACTCCTGTGTTTCCTCCAGTGGGAACGGTCGTGGGTGCGATTCTGGGTGGCGCCGTAGGTGCTTACCTGGGCGCTTACGTGGGTGAAGCCTGGAAAGGGAACGTGGATGTGGACCGCATGGAGATCAGCCGGGCCGCGTTTGTGGGACGACTGCTGGGCGTGGTGGGCAAGCTGGCGATCGGCGTGGTGATCCTGGTGATGCTGACGATTGACTCGCTGATCTGAATGGCTGTCAAAAGAGGAAAAAAAGAAGGCGATCTCCCTCTGCAGAAAGAGATCGCCTCTCGCCTTCAATTTGTTCTGGAACTGTCAACTTCTATCGTGTCAAACCTGCAGAGACCCATTGCCTGGATCGGGACGCAAGCGCCCGGACAACGATTGCCTGTCACTGCGGTCTGATAGATTACTCTTCCAGATCAAAATTGATTTCATTGCCCCCCTCTTTGACTTCGGCGGTGAGACCGGAAGTCTTGGGGCTCATGCTGTACTTTTCCGGGATCAGGGAAAGATCCACGTTCGCCTCTGCCGATTCGGCTGGCAGATTGGAGGTATCCCGTTCCGAGATGACCATGACTCCGTGCTTGCCGATGGTGGCGCCATCCCCTTTACTGTAAGTCGTCAGGGTGTAGGTGCCGTCTTCCTGAATCTCGCCTGTGGCGGATTTCCCTGGTCCAACCGGAATAAAGGTGACGGTTCCCATTTCGAGAGGCTCACCTTTGTAAGTCACTTTGCCGTGCACTTCTGCCGTCTCCAGCTGGTCTGAACCGCCGGAGCAGCCTGCTTGCGCGAGCAGCAGCAGGCAGAGCGTGGCTAGTGAATATTGCTTTAAAGAAAAAATTGCGTTCATTTATATCCTGTTCCTGTAGAGTCTGATAAATGTTTCTGAACCTGACAACAGCAAAGCGGCGCGATTAAAACTCGCCGATCACTTCGCCGGTGGCACGGGTGGAAAGGCCTTTCAACAGATCCAGACTGGTGCTTTCAGACAGGAACCGGACACTGCCATCACAGAGCAGCATGTGCGCGCCGCCGACGTGCTGACTGCGCCAGCCGACACCATACTGACTGTGACTTCCCGAACCGATGGGATACTGCATCAGCTTGGTGTCGATCATCAGATAACCGTCGGAGCCGTAGTAGTAGGTAGCCCAGGTCCAGGGTGCGATGTCATCCCAGCCCCCTTTGGAGCCGCTCCAACCAATGTAGCTGGACAGTTCGCCGAGCAGGAAGGTGTTGGTGGTACCGTCGGTGATGTCGCGCATCCGGGTTTTACAACCGGGATAGAGGACCCCTGAAGTTCCGTAGTGCCGACTCGAATTGGAACCGTTAACGAAGCCGACATCAACGGAACCGCCATTGCCGCGGTAGTGCAGCGAGCCGTCATTCCCGGGGTTACCACCCCAGCCGGTTGAGTAGTCGTTAGCCCGTTCGCCAATTTCCGAAGAAGGACAGCAGAAGACCGCGATCGGATCGGTAAACAGGTTTGTATCTCCGTTGTGAGGAGATGTTGTGAAGCGATAGGGCTGGATCCGAGTCAGTTCTCCCAGAGAGGTCATCTGGTTGTAGCGGGGTGCCTGATCAATATAAGGCAGAATACGGGCAGCCCAGCCGGTCAGATAGCCTGAGCTATGGAAGTAACCTGTGGGGAACATGGTGAAGTTGTCGTGGTAGTTATGAAAGGCCAGTCCCAGCTGTTTCATATTGTTTTTACACTGGGAACGCCGGGCAGCTTCACGGGCCTGCTGGACAGCGGGCAGCAACAGGGCAATCAAAATCGCAATAATGGCGATGACGACCAGGAGTTCAATGAGCGTGAAAGCACGCCTGCGTGTTGTGGATACTTGCATGAAATTCTCTCGCGTTGGGTAGAAGAATAAAATAGATAAGTACGATTATTGAAAATCGCCGACGAGACAACATTCCCTCGAGCCAGGGATGTGATTCGTATCAGCCGGAAGAACTCCAGCTGTTATTATTAAGAATTATTAAGATATCTAACTCGATATTAATAATGTTTTTTAACAATTCAATCTTTATTTATTCAAAATCCGACATTCTGACGGTGTTTTTTAGCGAACACACATATCGCAACATGTTTATTTATTGATATTTGCGTTCCGTCTGTCTAATTGAACACCGTCCCCTGCAGGGTGCTGATCGCTACTTTCGACAAACCACGTCACTCCCATCCCATTCACCACATATCACCTATTGTTAAATTCACATCGCGAAACATGTGGATACGCGTCTGGTACAGATAGCGGGGATGATTTCTCTAAATCGAGAGCTGCCGCGAAACTGTTGCAGCTGAAGTGGGTTTCATGGGGAACTGCGCTGATCTAAACTGACTTGAGCCTGCAACGGGACTCACGTCCCATGAACCACTGGAGAACCAGATGCACAGAGACCGCCTGACTTTCATCGCGATTCTACTTACCTTGACCGTCGTCCTGAGCGAATCCGCTTCGGCTCAACAACCCCGCCGTGGTGCGCCTCGCTGGGTTCGCGAAAATGCGGACGTGCATCGGAACCTGGAATACGCGGAAGTGGACGGGAAGCCTTTGTTGCTTGATTTGTATCTGCCGAAAGACGTCAAACAGCCTCCCCTGCTCGTCTGGATTCATGGCGGTGGCTGGCGAAGTGGCGACAAAGGCCGGGGTGGGATCCTGGTTCCCCTGGGCCTGCAGAACGGTTATGCCTGTGCGAGCATCAATTACCGTCTGAGTGGTGAGGCAACGTTCCCTGCGCAGATTCACGACTGCAAAGCCGCCATCCGCTGGCTGAGAGCCCATGCGAAAGAGTACGGATACGACGCGACCCGCATCGGCGTGGGCGGCTCATCCGCCGGCGGTCACCTGGTTTCCCTGCTGGGAACCAGCGGGGGCGACAAACAGCTGGAAGGGACGGTCGGCAAACATGCGGATCAATCGAGCCAGGTTCAGGCGGTGCTCGACATGTGGGGACCGACCGATTTTCTGCAGATGGATGCGCATGCCCTGCCCGACGCCCGCTTCAAACACAACGACCCCCGTTCGCCGGAATCGTTGCTGCTGGGCGGACCGGTGCTGGAGAACAAAGACAAAGTCGCACAGGCCAACCCGATCACCTACATCGACAAACAGGATCCCCCGTTCCTGATCATTCACGGCTCGAAAGACCCGCTGGTACCCGTGCATCAGAGCCAGTTAATCGACAAGGCACTCAAAAAAGCGAAGGTGCCCGTGCAGTTGATCGTCGTCGAAGGGGCCGGACATGGCGGTCGGGAATTCAATACTCCTGAGACCAACGACCGCATCGTGAAGTTCCTCGATCAGCATGTGAAGCAGGCTCCCCGGCAGAAAGCCGGTAACTGATCTTTCCTGCGTCCGGGAAAACAGATTTCCTTCTGGCTTTACACTTGCGTGGCGATTCCTGAGAATGGAATCTGTTTCAGCAGTCTGCGGACAGATTGTTTCGAGTCTGTGCCGCGGCTGAAGTTTCTTAAGCGCGCCCCTTTTGGATACAGGAACACAATGTACTTTTTATCTCCGCGATCGTTACGCTGCACGGGACTGGTTTTTACGGTATGTACTCTACTGGCAGGTTGTTCCGGCACACCTGAGGATCAGCCTGATACCGCATCGGTAAAGGGACTGGTCGTGATGGAAGGGGAACCGATCGAGGGAGCAGTCGTGACGTTTGCTCCCGAAGCGGGGCGACCTTCGACGGGTATCACAAACAGCCAGGGGATCTTTGAACTGGCTTATAACCCGACAACCAACGGAGCCAAGATCGGCAAGCATACGGTTCGCATCTCGACAGCACGCTACGTCGAAAATCCGGATGGAACCACGACCGAAGTAAAAGAGGTCATCCCTGCCAAGTACAACGAGAGTTCCAGCCTGACGGTGGAAGTCAAACCCGGGGAAAACGATTTCCCCTTTAAGCTGGACAAGGAATGAGTTGAGGGCTGAGACTGCCCAGTAACAGTTCCCAAAAACAAGTTAAACGATAAGAGCTCCCTGGCGTCTGAACACCAGGGAGCTCTTTTTATGTCACAGGCAAGCAGAAGTTACTTCGGCTTACCATTCACCGATGACCTGACCATCGTTGATGACGGCCAGTCGGAAGTAAGTACTGGTTGCGGAGGAAATGGTGCCTGGGTTATTGGAAGCATCCATGTTTTCGCTGGCGAAGCGAACAGCACCGTCTGCCATGAGCACATGCACGCCGCCTTCATGCAGACTGCTGGGACCAAACTGGTAACCGGTTCCGTTGATCATGGACCAGCCGACACGTGCCTGAACCAGACCGTAACGAATGTTCTCGAATTTGTTGGTAGTCGCAGCACAGGGAGTGACTCCTGCCCAGATCGAACCGATGTGGTTCGTGCCGGCAGCGTCGTTCACGGTGGTTCTTTCTGTGAAGGCAAACGTGTTGGAGAGACCGTCGGTGATGTCGCGGATCCGGGTTTGACTGTTGTGGTAGAACATACCGTTCGGCTTTGCGGATGAGTTACAACGATAGTCACCGTTGCCATTGAAGCCGAGGTAATTGGACAGACCGATGGCCTCGCCACTTACTCTGTTGTCTGCATTCTGAGCCGGGTTGGGATCGGCACTGGACGGACAGAGGTAGGCGGGCAGAACCGTTCGCACATCGGCGAGTACCGTGGTGTTGGTCAGATCCATGGGCCTGTTAGGGCTGATTTTATTGTAGAGCGGAGCCTGATCCATGAAAGGGAGGATAAACAGGTTGCACAACCAGCCGTGATCGTTAATGAATCCGGGCGGGAAGACGCGGTGTGTTTCGTTGTAGTTGTGCAGCGCCAGGCCAATCTGCTTGAGATTGTTTTTACACTGACTGCGACGGGCCGCTTCGCGTGCCTGCTGAACGGCGGGCAGTAAGAGGGCGATCAGAATCGCGATGATGGCAATCACCACCAGCAGTTCGATCAGGGTAAAGCCGCGTTTGCGGACGACGGGTGCAGATAGACTCATAGCGCTGTTCCACTTTAAATGGAGTAATACGGGCGAGAAACATTACGACAGCAACATAGAAGCTTAGCAGGCAGGAAAATCAGGTGGGACTCTCAGCAACCTTGCATTAGTGATATGGTATATGTGAATCCAGGCCAGTGCAAGGAAGAAGTTACAGGCTGGTATTCAGAAGGGCACATGCTGGATATGTTAGGATTGCTTTGAAATTGATGGGGCTTCCTCAACCGAGATCAATGATATCGATCTCATGCTTGAAGTCGGGCATGTGCTTGAGAGTGACGGTCGCCAGCCCCTCTTCGTCGGGACCGGTGACCAGGGAGTTGTAGTTTAACTTCAGATCACAGAGTCCGTGATATTCGAAACAGTTGTTGACAATCTGCAGCAGGTTTTCCTGCTGCAGGGGAAGTTCCAGCTCCCTGAGATCGGACTCGAACTGAATCTCAGAAGAACCATCGAGGCTTGCTTCCAATCGTTCGTCGCAGCCCCCGTCTTCACCGTAATGGTAAAAACAGACTGTTTGATTTTGGCTACTGAGTTCGAAGGCGAAACCGCTGATCTCGGCTGTTTCTGCGATCTCTTGAACCAGTTGGAGAATCTCCCGAGAGTCGGGATGGGATACCAGATAAGTTCGCTCCTCTCCTTTAGGCATCAGTGCCAGTATGAAGTGTTTCGGTAAGGAAATCGGTTCGCCTGCAATGTCCCCCAGGACGGCCTCTGATTCTTTTTCATCACGTTCTTCCTCATCACCCCAGATCGTATCGAATATATCATCGCGTGCCAGTTCGATATCTTCGTCAATCCCGGCGTAGATGTATTCGCCTTCCAAAGCTGTGAATTCGGAAGAGCAATCCGAGGCGAGTTTCTCTGCTTTATTTGATTCCGTGCGATTGATATTCTCTGAAAAGATGCAGGGGACGTGGGAATCAGGCACAAAGACGGCAATCTCTCCGCGGGGAAATGCACCCGACCAGCCGCAGGGATACCCGCCTGCCTGATAGATGGGAAACAAGTTCTCGTGAAGACAAGAATTACTTCTGCCCAAGAGTGCCCGACACTTGCAGATCAGATACAGCGCATCGGCAATGCTGTCTGCTTCCGCTTTGATCAGGATACCTTTGAGCTGTTCATTCACCAGAATGAAAAACTGATTCCAGAGCTGATCAAACTGGCTGGTCAGAGAACGTTCTAATTTCTCAATTGCTTTGAATTCTCCGGTCGTATCTCCGTAATTCATCAACTTGCCGATGTCATTGTGCAGGAGATCATCCCAGTCTGCGCGTTTGATGTAGGGTTCATAATCGTCCACGCGATCATTCATCGACTTTCGATACCGGTCAATCTCTGCGAACGTATGAATCTGTTTGATTTTGTATCCCGACTTCTCTGCGAGCTGCTCATCGAAGGGAGTAGCGAGGAGTCTGCCCGATTGCACGAAGGCAACGACTTCCTGGACAGCTTCGTTGTGGGGACCGAAATTGAGTTGATCGAGGGGGGTGGTCATGGAGGCTTTAATGATTTCTGGTTAACTACTGATGAATCTGGATTATTCAGGCTTTTTTTTATTTCAAATCATCCTCGCTGACTCCGTAATAATGCATCAGAGCTTCGTAAAATGAATCAGCAAACTTTTGCAGATTGGTATGTCCGGCTTCTTCACATATCGGATCAACGTTCATCATCAGGACCGGGGCTTCCCCTGCCTCGTTCATTTGAGAGGTATCCAGCGCGCCAATCATTCCCTCTTCGAATCGAGCATAGACCATGATCCATTCTTTTTTGAAGTCATATTTTTCTCTTCC
The DNA here is from genome assembly GCF_008329715.1 of Gimesia chilikensis. Classification (GTDB taxonomy): domain Bacteria; phylum Planctomycetota; class Planctomycetia; order Planctomycetales; family Planctomycetaceae; genus Gimesia; species Gimesia chilikensis. Next base: position 185,480 of record NZ_VTSR01000005.1, read on the forward strand.
CAGCTGCGTTAAAGCGTAGACGCCCGTTTCAGCTACATCGTCGTCAGGCCTTAGTGCACAGAAACCTTCTTCCACAGTCCCCAACTGCCGAATGAACTCGCGGTAACTGCCGCGAATGGGCAGGCCCAGCAGCTTTTCTGCTTCGTCGATTTTCGCTTCATCCACTGGGCCAGCGACACCAAATAACTCGGCAGCCTCTTTTTCCACGATTTTGAATAACGCCTGCAGCTGACTGTCGTTCATGGTTTGCATTTCCCCCCTCGCCGATTAATGTGGATACAATTGAGTTCAGTACTCCAGATCAGTACAGTAAACCAGATGGTCGAGAGGAATACCAGCAGCGAAACATTCTTTTAATGTAATCAATACCCTCATTCACAATTTCTGAATATTGCCCGGAGAACTTCATGAACCCGGAACACCTGAAGCTGATTCAACAGGGGGCAGAAAACTTTGAGGAATGGCGGATGGAGAACCCGGATGTGGAACTTGATTTTTCAGACGCGGATCTGAACGGCGCTGATTTGAGCGAATTTCTACTCTGGGGAACCAACTTCAGTGGAGCCCGATTAAGGGAAGCGGATCTGAGCTATGCCGATTTCGTCACAGCAGATTTGAGCCGGGCAGACTTAACCAAATCCGACCTGACCAGCGGCAACTTTTCTGAAGCCGATCTGAGTCAGGCCTGTCTGGCAGGCTGCCTGCTGATTGACGCGGACCTGGTTGACGCGAATCTACAGGGGACCGATCTGAAAGATGCCGATTTAAGCGGCGCCATTCTTTTCTGTTCCGATCTGTCAGGCGCTGACCTGCGAGGCGCACGACTGCGAAACACGGATTTCCGGGGCACGATTCTCGAGCAAGTCCAACTGGAAGGCTTACGGGTAGATTCCGAACAGTGGCTCGAAGATTTGAAATCCGCGGATGAACCGGTCATCGGATTTGACTTCGCAGCCTGGATGGTTGTGGAAGAGACCAGCGAGGCGGAAGAAGCGGAATTTGTGCTGCGGTGTCGCTCGTAAACATAATATCAATATAGTGACTATGGCCGTTTTAAAATGGGATACTTTCTTCTGCGACCTCCTGTTGCCTGCGGCAATCTCGGATTATATCCGAGACCACCCTCTGAGCTGTTTCCTCTCACAGGCTTTTCGTGTTTTTTGTGCATTTTGTGGTTCAAAAACATCACCGTTCCCCGCGGATTCCTACAAATCCCGGTGGAAACCCTTCGCGCTGCCGAACTTTCGCTGCATAATGCGGGTCCTTCTGCTTACTATTGTGCGTTTCCCTGTTTTGTCTGTTGATGTCTGATGTCCCGTGGTGATGCGAATTCGGCTGCTGCTGACGCTGGTGCTGCCAGTGAGGATCTGAACGCTGCGCTGAAAGAGTTGCCCGGGCTGATCTCGCAGGCGATGGTCGTGGATCAGTTTCGGTTTTCCCAACGGCTGCGGTCGATCCGGCAGGCAAAGAAGAACAAAAAGCCGTTCGATAAGAATCTGCAGCGGCTGCAGGAAGAACTGAAGAAGTCGCTGGCCCGAAGGGAGGAGCGGCTCAAACTGAGACCCGAAATCAAGTTTGACGGCAGCCTGCCGATCCATGACGAACTGGATCACATCAAACAGACGATCGCCGACAACCAGGTGGTGATTATCTGCGGGGAGACCGGCTCGGGGAAATCGACCCAGTTGCCCAAGCTGCTGCTGTCGATGGGACGGGGCATCAATGGCATTATCGGTCACACCCAGCCGCGACGAATTGCCGCCCGTTCGGTAGCGGCCCGCATCTCCGAAGAACTGGGACGCGAACAGGGAACCGCCTGCGGTTTTAAGATCCGCTTCACCGACACGACGAACCCGAATACTTACATCAAGCTGATGACCGACGGGATTCTGCTGGCTGAAACGCAGAACGACCGCTTTCTGAATCAATACGACACGATCATTGTCGACGAAGCACACGAACGCTCGCTGAATATCGACTTCCTCTTAGGCTATCTCAAACGCCTGCTCTCACAGCGGCCTGATCTGCGGGTGATCATCACGTCGGCCACCATCGACGCCGAACGTTTCAGCGAGCACTTTGCATCAAGCACAGGGCCAGCGCCGATTCTGAATGTCTCGGGGCGGACGTATCCAGTGGAGATTCGCTATCGGCCCTTTGATGCAGAGCCGGACGACAAGGGACAGGGCAAAGGGAAAAACAGTAACCGCGATGAACAGTCGCAGCTGGCGGACGCGGTGAATGAACTGGCGGCGATTGATGACGGCGACATCCTGATCTTTGTGGCGACCGAGTGGGATATCCGCGAGACGGCGAAGCTGTTGCGAGGTCGCTCGATCATCGGTGATGACGGCGGAAGACAGACGGAGATTGTGCCGCTCTATGGTCGACTCTCGACGGCGGAACAGAACAAGGTCTTTCGTCCCTCCACGTATCGCCGAATTGTGATTGCGACGAACGTGGCCGAATCGTCGATCACGGTGCCGGGCATTCGCTATGTGGTTGATACGGGGCTGGCCCGCATCAGCCGGTATTCGAGCCGGTCGCAGGTGCAGCGGTTGCCGATCGAAGCGGTCTCGCAGGCGTCTGCCAATCAGCGGGCCGGCCGTTGTGGACGTGTCGCGCCGGGGATCTGTATCCGGCTTTACAGCGAAGCGGACTTCAACAGTCGCGATGAATTCACGTCGCCTGAAATCCAGCGAACCAACCTGGCCTCGGTGATTCTGCAGACGCTGAATATGAAGCTGGGTGCGATTGAAGACTTCCCGTTTATCGATCCTCCCAAGCCGGCGGCGATTCGTGACGGTTACAGCACGCTGTTTGAACTGGGGGCGATTGACGAACAGAACCGGCTGACCGACATCGGGCGGCAGATCAGTCGGCTGCCGGTCGACCCGCGAATTGCGCGGATGATTCTGGCGGCCCACGATGAAAACTGTCTGCATGAGATTCTGGTGATTGCGTCGGCCTTGGAACTGCAGGATCCACGCGAGCGGCCGATCGACAAACAGCAGGCGGCCGACGAAGCCCAGGAACAGTTTCGCGATCCCGATTCGGACTTCCTGAGCTTCCTCAAGCTGTGGGACTTTTATCACAAGCTGAAAGAGGATCTGTCGCAGAGCCGGTTGCGGCGGGCCTGCGTGCAGAATTACCTGTCGTATAATCGACTGCGGGAATGGGCGGACATCTTTCGGCAGTTGCGTCAGCTGGTCGAAGAGACGGGGCTCAAACTGCATCCGCGGAAAGACGACTCGGCGGCGATTCACCGGGCGCTGCTGCCAGGGCTGTTGTCGAACATTGCCATGCGGTCGGACACGCATGAGTACACCGGTTCCGGCGGGCAGAAGTATTTCCTCTGGCCCGGGTCAGGGATTTTTGAGAAGAAGCCGAAGTGGGTCATCTCGGCGGAGCTGATCGAAACGAGCAAGCGATATGCCCGCACGGTTGCGAAGATTTCGCCGAACTGGATCGAGCCCGCTGCACCGCACCTGGTGAAAAAGACCTGGAGCGATCCCCGCTGGAACGGGGATGCAGCGTCCGCGATGGCCACCGAAAAGGTGACGCTGTTTGGTCTGACCATCGTGCCGGGACGCTCGGTGCATTACGGCAAGATCGATCCCGAACAGTCGCGGACCCTGATGCTGCAGTATGGCCTGGTCGAGGGGGATATTACGCTCAACGTCGATTTCCTGGCACACAATCAGAAGTTCATGAGCGACCTGGAACAGCAGCAGGCCAAGTCGCGGCGGTACGACCTGATTCCTTCGCAGGAGCAGCTGTTCGCGTATTACGATGCCCGGATTCCGGAAGACGTCTATGACGGCGTGAGCCTGAAAAAGTGGTGGAAGGTCGCCAAACGCAAGACGCCGACACTGCTCAACATGCGACTGGAGGACTTCTTCGACGCACAGGCGGAGGAGGTTGACGAGACTGAATTCCCGAACGCACTCAAGATGGGGAAGATGCAGTTTCCGCTGGAGTATCACCTGGAGCCGGGAGCCGCGGAAGATGGCGTGACCATTTCGATTCCGCAGGAGAGTCTCAATCAGTTGTCGCCGCAGCGACTGGGCTGGCTGGTGCCGGGGCTGCTGGAAGAAAAGGTGGCGGCGATGATCAAGGCGCTGCCCAAGTCGGTCCGGCGGATGCTGGTGCCTGCACCGGAGACGGCGAAACAGGTCGTAAAGCAACTGGAGTTCGGCAAGGGTTCGTTTGAAGAGAAAGTCGCGACGCTGCTGTCACAGATTTCGGGAGAGCGGATCACGAAGGAGATGTTTGAAACGGAGCGGCTGCCTCAGCATTTGCAGATGAATATCCGCGTGCTGGACCAGGGGGGCGATGCGATCGCCGTCAACCGGAACCTGACACAGCTGCGACAGGAATATGGTTCGAAAGCGGCCAGCAGTTTCTCGGCACTCTCCGATGATCACTGGAGCCAGAGCGGGCTGACCGACTGGACGTTCGGCGATTTTCCGGCCGAGGTGCAGATTGATCACGATAATCTGTCGCTCACCGGATTTCCGAGCCTGGTCGATGAAGGGAAGTCGGTGATGCTCTGCCTGCGGGATGCGCCGGAGCGGGCCGCCTATGAGACGCGGTTCGGATTGAGGCGGCTGTTTGTACTGGCCGAACATCGGCGATTGAAATCACAGGTGGAGAATATCCCGGGCCTGGAACGGATCTCACTGTATGCTGCGGGGATCGGCGGGATCAATCTGCGGGAGCAACTGGTCGAACTGCTGGCGGAGCGGGTGCTTTGCGGACAGAAAGAACGCCAGCCGCGGTCTGAAGCCGAGTATCGTCAGTTGATCAAGGAATGGCGGAATCAGATTCCAGTCGCCGCACAGGATCTGGCGTCACTGTTGCCGACGCTGTTTGAGCAGTATCACAAAATCAAGATTACGCTGGATAAGACCAAGGTTCCCGCCTGGAATGAACCGCTGGCCGACATGCGGGCGCAGTTGAATGCCCTAATCAACGCCCGCTTCCTGGTGAATACGCCCTACCCCTGGCTGCAACAGGTTCCCCGTTACCTGCAGGGCATTGAAATGCGGTTGAGTAAACTCGGCGGGAGCGGACTGCAGCGGGACATCGCGAATATTCGCAGTATTTCGCGGTACATTGAAATGTACGCCCAGCGGGCCCGGCAGCATCATGAGCGGGAGATTATCGATCCGCAGTTGATCAAGTTCCGCTGGCTGCTGGAAGAATTCCGGGTGTCGCTGTTCGCCCAGAAACTGGGGACGGCGCTGAAGGTGTCGCCGAAGATTCTGGATCAGCAGTGGTCGCTGGTGCGGGATTGATCCTGCGGATTTTTCTTTTGCTACCACGAAAAACACGAAAAGCACGAAAAAGGTGATCTGGTTCGATGCTGATTGGTGGTGGGATCGCGGTTGCTGAATCGAAGGCTTGAGCTGTCTGTTTCCTGCTCGCTGCGCTCGGCCCGAATTGCATTCGGGCTTACCCATTGATTTCAGTAATCGATTGTCTTTGCACACTGCTTATCTTCACTACTGCATTCTTTTCATCTGCGTGGCTCTGGTGCCGTTGCTTATCATTCGCTGGTGACGGACAGTGTGAGTGGTCTGTCTGTAATTTTTCCGAGCGGTACAGCGCCAAGCAGTGTTTCTTAATTCGGATGCTCTATACCAAAGTCGTTACAACCGGGGCTAACGCACTGTGGCTAATTTGGATTATCTATTGTTGGACTCCTGAGAATAAAAGGAACAGCAGTCCCTCGGCCACAACGTGATTCCCTCGGAAGTTGAGACGCTTAGATCACCACCAGGCGGGCAGGCACACAGGCCAGCCCCTACGACTTGATGCGGTCATAAAAGGAATGTCGTCATGGATGAATTGCTTTTCTTCGTCTACTGGTGCAAGTACTGTCGGGCGAGCCGACGGTGGCACTCGATCGTCACAATTGAGGATGTGAATTTTGTAAAATGGCGGCTGGGGGTCAAGACAGAATTTTGTCCGCTTGTGCCCGGATTTTGTCCTGGTCTGTCCGGGATTTTGTCCTGCTGTGACCGGTTTGTGTCCTGGTTTGCCCTGAACATTGAGGGGCTGACTTTGCGAAGTAGGGCGATCTGTTCCAGTAAACAACCGGTGAAAAGCGACGGAGATTCAGCTGTTGTTGCGTCACTGGTGCCGAATGTTTTAGTGCAGATTACCTGTCTCGCGCGCGAGCCAAAGTTAGAACAACATACGCATCGGCGGGAGGCGATCAAGGGGAGTTTATACACTTCCCCTGAAACAGCGGTGAGTCATGTTCAGTTTGCGCAGCAGGGACCAGCGCAGGGAAACCGCGAGTATTTTTCAGGCGGATGTCTCGGTAGACGGATTGAATTCTTCCATGAGGTGAGTGATCGCATCCGAGGAACCCAGGGCGAAGATGCTGTCGCCTGCGTTGAGGATCGACGAACTGGAGGGGGGCATCTGGGGCTGATGACCGGGACGACAGATGCCGACCACCATGATGCCTTTGGTACTCAGATCGGTTTCACTCAGCTTCTTGCCGCAGTAGGGGCTGTCTTCCGAGATCTGCAGGTCGGCGACTTCGAACCCACCCACATGTTTGCTGGCGACCTCGACGAAATCTTCGACCGCGGGATGAATCATGAAGCGGGCGATTTTAACGGCACCGCTGCGGAAGGGACTGACGATGCGATTCGCGCCGGCATGTTTGATCTTCTCGCCGGCCTTGTCGTCGCTGGCACGGGCGATGATCTGAAAATCGGGATTCAGCATCCGCGCGGTGAGCACTACGTAGACGTTGTCGGCGTCGCCGGGGAGGGCTGCTGCGAGGGAAGCCGCCCGTTCGATGCCGGCACTTTTGAGGACCTGGTCATCGGTGGCGTCGCCCTGGATGTAGTACCAGTTGCGGGGAGTGCAGGTCTGCTCCAGGCGTTCTTCGTTACTGTCGATGACCACGAACTGTTTTTCGCGTTCGTGCAGATACTCACAGATGGAGTGTCCCATCCGACCGAGGCCACACACGATGTAGTGACCTTCCAGATTGGAAATTGTTTTCTGCATGCGTCGTTTCTCCAGAACCGAACTCATTTGCTGGCGCACAATCCACTGACCGAGCTGGGAGACACTGTAGGTGAAAATCCCCAGACCAAACATGAGGTAGAAAATGATAAAGATTTTGCCGTTATCAGACAGCGACACCGGGTCTTCGTATCCGACGGTGGTCGCGGTAATCACGATCATGAACAGGCTGTCGAGCCAGGAAGCACCTTCGATCACTCGAATGCCGACCGTTCCGAAAATCGTAAAGCCGATCAACAGAACCATGATGCGGAAGAAGTGCGCAAGCGACTGCTTCTGCGAGCGGTTGGGATCCAGGGTTGAGGTCAGCTGGTGAAACATGCGTGAAAGTTTACAGTCTGAAGAGCATTTTGGATAGAAAAGCCGTATTTTCAGGAGGCAGTAATAATGACTCGGGTTTCCCCAGATCGTGGAGCAGTTCCTCGGCCGCCAGCAATCCACTGCGAACGGCCCCTTCCATCGTGGCGGGCCAGCCGGTGGAAGTCCAGTCTCCAGCGAGATACAGACCTGCGACCTGCGTCCGTTGCGCGGGGCGGAGCTGTTCCACGCCGGGCTGAACGGAGAAGACCGCATGATGTTCGGTGAGCATGCGACTATGCAGCAGTTGGGCCTCTCCGGTGACAGGCCAGATCCGGGTGAGCTCGGCGATGACTTCCTGGATGATCTCTTCCTGCGAGCGTCCCTGGCGTCCGGCTGCGGTGAGTTGATGACTGGCCGAGATGACGATCTGGTAATACCAGCGTCCGTCGTGCTGCTGCTGCATCAACTGCGTACGGTTGAACATCCATTGAGAAAGACAATCGACGAAGACCGCGTGCGGGAGCGGCGTGATTTCACGATCGAACCAGAGATGCACGCTGGTGATAGGAGCTGCTTCAAGCTGTTCGATGCGCGACAGTTCCGCGCGACCGGGGAACTCGGCAGGCAGCAGATCGAGCACGCGCTGGTGCGGAACGGCGAGCACGACGCGATCTGCATCGACGTGAGTGCCATCCCGAAGTTCGACGCCAGACACTTTGCCGTCGGTGATGTGGATCTGCTTGACACCGGTCTTGAGACGGATCTCAGTACTGCGTGTGGTCAACCAGTCACTGATTGTGGTGCCATACAACTGTTCGAGGGGCCTGGTGGGAATCAGAACCTGCCAGCTGTCGCGGGCGCGGAGAAAGCCATCCACGAAAACCTTGCGGGCATGCGAGAGGCTGATGCGGTCCAGGCTTTCGCTGAGTGCGCTGACGAGGACTACGTTCCAGAAGCGGTCGATGACGGTTTGCGACTGCCCGTGTGCCTGGAGCCAGTCGGCCATGGTCGGTTCGTATTCTGGATTGACGCGGGTGCGTGCGAGCTGTTTGAGTCCCTGGGCCAGTTCGCGTTTCTCGCGGAAGTTGAGATAGGAGAGTCTCGCGAAGGCGGGAAACAGATGCAGGGGTGTGGGGAGCGCCGGACTGGAGGCAAAGCGGTTCACCTCAAAGCGGGTGTCGGTATTGACGGGACCGCTCTGATTGGGACCGATGAAGTAGAGCTGCTCGGCTCGTTCGAAGGAATCAGCGATGCCGACGGTCTCGCAGAAGCGATTGAATTCGTGACAGCAGCCCATGCTGACGTGCTGACAGTTGTCGATCAGGGACTGGGACTGCTGGTCTTCAAAGGAGCTCGCGCGCCCCCCGAGTCGGGGTCGGGACTCGAGCAGGGTGACAGGCTGATTCCGCTCCGCGAGAGCCGCAGCGCAGGCCAGGCCGGCGAGACCGCCTCCGACAATGACTGTTGCTGTGCTGCTGTCTTCCAATGACTTTCCCTGACCAACGTGCCGTGCATGTGAAATCGCCCCATCTGTACATTGGATCTGTATTTTCCGGGACTGCTGCTTTAAGATGTGAGGATATCGAAAATCAGCTGAGATCCCAGTAGTGACTTTGGTGAAATCATGAAATATTCGGGGATTCCCCTGATTGAGACACTTTCCCGCGGCTGGCTGCAGGCGGGGAGGAATTTCGTTTATCCGCCCCGGTGTGTACTGTGCGGTGAAGACCGGCTGTGCGCGGGAACGAACTGCGGGCCCCGGATCGACCAGATCGCCCCCCTGATGGCTCACACGTGTGGACGGTGCGGTGCCCCGGTGGGACCGCATGTAGAGACGTCTTCAGGCTGCATTCACTGCAGGAAAGATCGTTTTTTATTCAAGCGAGCGATAGCCCTGGGTCAATATCAGGGTCCATTAAGCGAATTAATCTTAAAACTGAAGCAGAACCCGGGAGCCCCTCTGGGAGTGAGTCTGGGAAATCTACTATACTATCGCCATCAGGAAACACTGGAGAACATGAACTTTGATCTGATCATTCCGATCCCGCTGCACTGGACATCCCGGCTCTACCGGTCTCATAATCCGTCGACTCTGATTGGTGAGGCTTTGTCGGGCCGCTTGCAAGCCCCTTTCGACGTGAATATACTCGCGAAACGAAAACGGACCCCTGCGCAGCTCGGATTGAATTCTTCAGAACGAAGACGAAATTTACGGGATGCGTTTCGAGTGCGTCGAGCGAGGCGAATCCAGGGGCAGAGCATTTTACTGGTGGATGATGTCCTGACTACAGGCTCAACCGCCAACGCTGCGACGCAGGCGCTGCTGGAGGCAGGAGCCCGCGAGATCAACGTGGCAGTCATTGCCAGGGCCCTGGGCCAATAAAAGATTTAAGATCGATACTCCACGGAAATGGCTGCTGTTTCAGTGGATACAACAGATAAGGTAAGTTATCTCGATGGATGCGAGTACCACACCGCCACCCCCTGGTAAGAATTCGCCTGAAAAAAAGGAGAAGAAAAAGATCGGGAGAACCCATCACTTCTTTCTGCGGGGCCTGGCGATCAGTCTGCCGCCGATTCTGACGCTGGTGATTGTCATCTGGGTCGCGGGAATCGTGAATAACTATATCATCACGCCTACCACAACCACGGTGCGCTACTGCATCGCCTACTTCACCGACGATTCCCAGCCGCGGGACAACTTCGTGCAGGTGGAAGGACTGCCTCCACTGGAATACTGTCGCAAGGATTACCTCGTCAGCAGGACGGATGCGGCCGAACTGGAAGCGATTGACGATCAGACGCTGGGGCGAATTCCCCGTCGGCAGCTTACGGACAAAGCCTGGGTTCCATTTGGAGATCGGGCGGTGCCTTACACTGACTATCGGGAAGTCGCGAAGCGAATTCGTGCGTCCGACATGCCGACGACGGCGATGGGTCTGTACATGGAACTGGCGACGACCCGCTGGTTCAAAAGTCTGTTCAACCTGAGCGCGGTCGCCGTGGCGTTGACGATTGTGGCGTTGTACTTTCTGGGGCGTTTCGTGACAGCCCGGATTGGCGCCTGGATGGTCTACAAGTTCGAACAGGGCGTACTGGCGAGACTGCCTGTGGTGAGCAACGTCTATTCTTCGGTGAAGCAGGTGACCGACTTCTTCTTCAGCGAACGCACGGTCGATTACAGTCGCGTGGTCGCCGTGGAATACCCGCGTCGCGGCATCTGGTCGCTGGGATTCGTCACGGGAGACAGTATGCTTGAAATGACGGTGACCGCGGGTGAACCCCTGGTGGCGATCCTGATTCCCACCTCACCGATGCCGGTGACCGGTTATACGATGAGTGTTCCCCGCAGCGAGATTGTGGATTTGAACCTGACCGTCGACCAGGCGTTTCAGTTCTGCCTGTCGTGCGGAGTGCTGGTGCCTCCGCAACAGAAAGTGACTGATGAACTGCTGCGGGAGGAACTGGGCAAGCGTCTGTTGGGCGATCGCAAGCTGGCCGGCTTCAAAGTTCAGATCGCTCCGCCCGAACCCACGACTCAGACCACCACACTCGCCAGCGAACATTCCGAATCGGAAGAAACGACTGATGCTTCCGATTCAAATTCCACTGACAGTTCCGAGCAGCCACCAGAGAAATAGACCGCGGTCTGACGTTGATCGATTCGGTCAAGAGAGACATGGAAACAGAATACGCAGGATAGAAAGCAGATTTGACTGATGAATCAGACAGCGGAACCCCGTCCCTTGCGCATCGCGACCCGAGCCAGCAAGCTCGCGCTCTGGCAGGCAGAGCATGTGTCTGCCCTGCTGGAAGCTCAGGGGAGCGGACGGCCGATTGAAATCGTGCATATCACATCGGAAGGTGACCGCGATCTGACCTCGCCGCTGTCACAGTTCGGCGGACTGGGTGTCTTCACACGCGAAGTGCAGAAAGCGGTTTTGGACGGACGGGCTGATCTGGCGGTTCACAGTCTCAAAGATTTACCGACCGAGCCAGCTCCCGGTCTGACCCTGGCGGGAATTCCGGATCGGGGTCCCTTGTATGACGTGCTGATTCTGCCCGAAGGTTCCGAGCCGATTGAGTCGCTGGCTGATCTGCCCGAACAGGCACGGATTGGAACGGGAAGTCTGCGGCGCCGGGCTCAACTGCTGCATCAGCGAAGTGACCTGGAGATGCTCGAAGTCCGCGGAAACGTGCAGACACGTCTGAAGAAACTGGATTCCGGCGAATACGACGCCCTCTGCCTGGCGGAAGCCGGAATGGTGCGACTGGAACTGCTGGCCGAAAGGAACTGGCTGCTCTTAAGTCCGCCGGAAGTCTATCCGGCCGTCGGTCAAGGTGCCTTGGGCATCGAATGCCGGGACGACGATACCGAAACCATTGAAATTCTGGGAGCGATTTCCGATCCCGCGGTGCGTGCCGCGACCACGGCGGAACGAAGTCTGCTTTCGCATCTGCGTGCGGGTTGCCATGCTCCGATCGGTAGTCTGTCTCGCCTGGAAGAGAATCAACTGACATTGGAAGCAGTCGTGTTGAGTGGCGACGGCCAGGAGCGGATTTTCGTTTCCGAAAGCGGCGCACTCGAAGCTGCTGCGGAAACCGGGATCAAGGCAGCGGAGTCACTGCTGGAAGCGGGTGCAGACCGGTTGATTTCGCCCGGTCCCGGGTCGCCGGAAGCGCTCTAAAGTGCGAACGACTGTCCTACGGGCCGTCAAGTCGAAAAAAGGACCTGTAAATTATTTCCCTGTTCCTGTAAAAAACAGGCCGTAACGTATGTCGATTCTGTGATTCACTTGGGTTATACTCTGTGCAAATGGACTGCCTCTCAAAATCGTATTCAGGAAGAGCGAAAGGTTTGAGACATGGAACGTCACCCTTATCGCCCCGGGTTAGCCGGGATCGTCGCGACAGAAACTGAAATCTCACAAATCCAGGATGGTTTGACTTATCGGGGTTACCTGGTAGATGAACTGGCCCGCGAGGCTATGTTCCTCGAAGTTGCTTACCTGCTCCTGCATGGTGAACTTCCCAGCCACGAAGAGATGGCTGACTTTCAGACGATGCTGATCGAATCGGGTCAGCTCCCTTACCCCGTGTTGAAGGCCCTGGAATCGATTCCTCCGCACATCGACATGATGGAAGTGGTCCGCAGCGGCGTCAGCCTGCTGGCACACTTCGACCCGCAGATGGAATACGGAATGTTCATGTCGGACATTTCCAATGCCCAATACCTGCTGGCGATGCTGCCGCAACTGATCTCGTTCCGTTATCATTACGTCAACGGGAAGAAGCCGGTGGTGCCTAACTTCCAGCATTCTTATGCGGGCAGTTTCTGGTACATGCTCAAAGGTGATGAGCCGACTCAGCTCGAAGAAGAAGCCTTCAATGCCCTGCTGATCTCGCAGGCCGATTACGGTCTGGCCCCATCCACCTTTGCCGCCCGCGTGGTGGCATCGACGGGGAGTCCCCTGTATTCATCGATCAATGCCGCCATCGGTTCGCTGAACGGTCAGTTGCATTGCAGCTCCGGAGCCGGCGTTCTGGATGCGTTACAGGAAGCGATGCATTCAGGAAATGCAGAAGAGTGGGCCTGCCAGGAAATCACCAAGGGGCGTCGGGTACTCGGATTCCAGCACTCGCCGCGTAAACCACGCGATCCCCGGGCTGCGGTCCTGAAGAATTACTGCGTGCAGGTTGCCGATGCACTGGGACTGAATGCAATGGAAGCGACCGCGGATGCCATCGAAGATGTCATGGCAAAAGTCTCCCGCGTTCATCCCCGCGTGGAATGGCACGCGAGTCGACTGCTGCATTACCTGGGCTTTGAGCCTGAACTGTTCACGCCGATCTTTGCGGTTTCGCGAATGGCAGGCTGGGTGGCACACATCGTCGAACAGACGGAGAACAATCACCTGTACCAGCCACTCTCACGCTATGTGGGAATGGATCAGCGGAAGTATAAACCACTGCCGTTACGCAGCTGATTCCGCTTTGTCGGGATAGGTCAGTCGCAGCAGAATGGGCATCAGGACGAGGTCTCCAAAGACGCCACCCACCATGGCAACGCTCACCAGCGCCCCGAAATAAATCAGGGGGATGAAGTGTGACAGGGTGAGTACACTGAAGCCGGCAACCAGGGCGGACGTGGCATAAATGATTGCCCGGCCGACACTGTGCTGAGTTGATCGCAGCGCTTCATCTGTCGAAGCACCACGCGAACGTGCTCTTAAGAAGCTCGAGATAAAGTGGATGCTCGAATCGGTCGTGAGTCCCATTGAAACACTGGCAATCATGGCAGTACCGATATTCAACGTCAATCCGGTCCAGCCCATGACACCAATCACGACGACAATCGGAAACAGGTTGGGGACCATGGAAATCAGCCCCAGTTTCAGACTGCGGAAGGCGAGTGACATGATTAACCAGATACTGGTGGCAGCGAGCAGGAAGCTGTAAAGCTGATCTCGCAGCAGGCTGTCAATCAGATAAGCGAGCAGAATAAAAATACCGGCGGCCTTACCAGGTTCGCCATCAACGGCATTTGATTTCTGATCGGACTCTTTCGTTTCCGAGCCGGGAAAATGTTTTTTCGCGAGGGCATCGACTTTATGAATCAGGGAGAGCTTTTCCTCAGCCGACTGTCGTTCGAGGGCCCGCAGGACGATACGCATGCGACCCTGTTCGGGATTGTAGAGGCTGCTTTCGAAGTCCGCCTGCAGGTCTTCGATCTGGTCCAGCTTGGACTGAATCGGGTCGGATGCGAACGGTTTTGCTGGCACAAAGTCGAGCGTGTCCGTAATGGAGATGACTTTAGTTAACTGTGTTTTGTCAGGAGGGTTAACCTGTTGCAGGTCTTCCGCCAGAGCCCGGACGCGGTCCAGGTATTCCTTATTCAATTGAGACGGAGCAGGAAAGTTGACTTCCCAGGTGGAAGCACCGCCGAGCCGGGTTTCGACGAAGTCGAGCGCCTTGACGATCTCGCTGGAGTCGCGGAAGTTTTTACTGAAATCCGTTTCAATGGTTAAGCGACTGAAGCCGGCAGCAGCAAAAATCACGAAGATCAACGAACCCCAGAGAATCCGTTTGGGATAACGCTCATTCATCTGAGCGACCTGTTTCAGCTTTCGGGCCAGACCTTTATCGTCTGACTGTTTTGAAGGTTGACGCAGGTAACCCAGCGACATTCCGCCGGGTAGAAGGACAGTGGAGGCGATGAGTACCATCAGAGTTCCCAGCGCCATCATGATACCGAAGCTGCGGACAGGAGCGATTTCACTGGTCAACAGTGAGAGGAAGCCGGCTGCCGTGGTGGCACAGGTCCAGAAGATCGCGGGTAAGAGTTCGACCATCGTCCGGCGGATCGCATCGGGGCGGGGAACGTTCTCGCGCTGCAGGGCCTGAAAGTGGACGGCCACGTGTGCGACCGTCGCGATACCGATGATCGTCACGAGGGAATTCAACATAGAGCTGACCATGCTCAACTGGAGATTACCGATGACAAGTGTGGCTTCGGTCCACCAGATGGAACAGATCACAACCAGGAGAGGGAGGGCCACCCAGCGCAGCCGACGGAACAAGAGCAGCAATACGACCGCCAGCAGACTGAGCGAGACTTTGAACAGTACATCGCCGTCTTCTTCCACGTAACGGAACATGTCATAGACCTGCACGGGCTCGCCGACCACATAGGCGCGGGGCTCGTGAGCATGTGCCAGCTCGCGGATTTGTTTGAATGTTTCGGCACGGGGAACGGGAGATTGATCTTCAGGCAGCAGGCGGAGGACGATGGCCGTGGTTTCGTTGTCGTCACCGATCAGCACGCCACGCGAGAGCTCGATCAGTTCGTCGCGTTTCTGTCGAATCAGTACCCGCAACAGGAAGTTTAATTTGGGAGGGCTGAGTGCATTTGCCAGGTTTTGCGTAACGTCTGCATTGATGCCCGGGATCTGACTGAGTTCCTGGGAGAATTGACGGACCTCTTTCAGCTCATCGGTTTCCCGGGAACCCTCTTCGCCCAGCAGGCCGGGTACGGTATATGCGACGAAAACGAGTTCATCGCCGCCGAAGAGCCGTTTGCTCTCAAGGTAATCGAGCAGGTGCTGGTCATCTTTAGCGTAGAGCGATTCAATCGACTGTTCGAAGTCCAGCTTCGACGCTGGAAAATAAGCGAAGCCGGTCAGAATCAAAAAAACGACCAGCAGGCCCCAGCGGAGTTTATAGAGCAGGTTTACCCCTGATTCCAGCCAGCTCTCTGGTTGACGACTCATAAGGGGAAACCACTTCCTGCTGCCCGACAGGCAATACGATTAAAATTCGGCCCGTTGCGATAATGCAGGAAAACTTCCGCAGCTCACGCAACCCAGATACTCTTGTCGAACTATAGCTCACGGAAACCGTGATTTCACGACAAAGTGTGCCTTTTTTGCATCGTGTTGTTTTTTTCCAACGGGCATACTTCAGAACCTGCAGCATCGATATTTCCTGATATCTGGATCGTTTCGAATCGCAGGTCTGTTCAGTCCCTACAGCCGTCAGAAATCACATAAACCCCTTTTCTGGTGAGCAGAGTCCCCTTGTGTCTGCCGTGTCAGATCTGCATACTTAGGGCTGTCTTCCCACTGGTTAACTGCCGTATTGTTAATACTTTGGGGAATCGAAACACCAGATCGAAAATACGCCGATCCTCCCGTGTTGTCCCCTCGGGATCTCTCTTTTCCACAGTGGAACATTGTCTGTGACCAAAACCGGATTCTTAACGACGGCCCTTGTACTGATTCTGCTCCTGGCGGGCGGTCTGCGTCTGGGAATCGTAATGCGGCAGAGTGATCAACTGCGGGAAGACCGGGATGCCTATATTGCGATTGCCCGTAACCTCGCTGCGGGAAATGGCTTCACTTCAAGTCGCATGGACGCAGGACAGGACCTCGAACCGACGGCCTTTCGTCCGCCCCTTTACCCCTGCCTGCTGGCCGTGGGTTACTATCTGAATGCAGGTCCCCAGATGACAGGGATCCTCCAGGTCCTGCTGGGAATTGCCACCGTCTGGTTCACCTGGAAAACAGGTCAGCGATTACAGTTAAAATGGGCGGCTCTGTTCGCGGCGGGAATCGTGGCGACGGATCCGATTCTGCTGCAATACACCTCTTACTCCATGACCGAAGTGCTGGCCACGTTCTTGTGCAGCCTCTTGCTCTACCTGCTGATCTGCAGTTTTTCCACACGTGCAGAGGAATTATCAGCGTCAACCAACAAACCACTGCTGTTCTGGACCGGCGCCGTCTGGGGGCTGGCGATTCTCTGCAGGCCCACTTTTCTGGCGTTTCTGGGAATCTGGCTGGTGATCCGCCTGGCGGATTCACTCAAACAGAGACTGCTCTCAAACAGAGAGGAGTTGCGGCCCGCATCAGTCAGCCAGCAGATTGCATTTCTGGCAGCGGGAATTATTCTGGCAGTTTCCCCCTGGCTGATTCGTAATCTGGTCGTGTTTCGCGCGCCGATTCTGACGACCACGCATGGAGGATACACGCTCTTGCTGGGGAATAATCCGGTCTTCTACAACGAAGTGGTGCAGCAGCCCTGGGGAACGGTGTGGACAGGTGAGAGCCTGGATGCCTGGCAGAAAAGTCTGGAGGTGGACATCGCGCAACTGCAGCCAGCCCTCGAGACCGAACAGGAACGGGATCGCTGGATGTACCAGCGGGCACGCCAGAATATTTCATCCCAACCTTTGCTGTTTGCCCAGTCGTGTCTGCTGCGACTCAAACGATTCTGGAATATCGCCCCCCTCGCAAGTGCGGGACAGACACCCTCTCGAACTCTGCTACTGGGAGTGGCGAGCTACTACTTTGTTGTCCTGCTGGGCTGTCTCTGGGGAGCGTGCCTGGTAATCTGGAAAAGAGAGCGAAACTGGTCACCACTAATCTGGCTGCTGGTGAGCTTTACCATCGTGCATCTGTTCTACTGGACCAACATGCGAATGCGGGCGCCGCTGGTGCCTGCGATCGCCCTGCTGAGCGTTTTCGGCTGGTCCCATCTGATTCATTTCTGCAAAATCGACCGACTCTGGAACCGCCCGAACACTGGTCACCCTAAATCATGAATAATCAATCACTTACAAGCAGGCTGACTCTCATTCCCGGCCAGTGATTGTTATTGACACTCTTTCAGAAATCGACCTATAATCCGCACCCATTTATCTCGGGTCGACAGACTGAGTTACCGCCTGCCGACCTCAAACCGTTACCCTCTTCCCTGCTAAACCCTTGGCAGCAGAGCGTATTCCACTTCGACCCTATCCTCTCATCAGAAGATTGACCTACCCGGTTATCACTTCAGGAGTGCCCGTGTCGGGCGAGATCTATTCCGATTCTCGGTATGTTTCGCTTCGTATCTGGCGAGTGATTTTGCTGATTGCAATCCTCGGCGGTGTCACCACCGTTGCGCCTGCTCAGACCAGTTTCTTCGGTGCTCCCAAAGCGTCTTACGAAGAGTCGGAATACGAACCATCGGAACAGGAATCGATCCAGATCGAGGCGGAATACTCCCAGCAGTGGGAACAGGATTTCGTCAACGTTTCGATTTTGAAAGGGAACTGCCGCATTCAACAGGGCGACGCCGTTCTCCGCTCGCGACAGATGGTCATCTGGCATGCCAAATCCCGTAAGACGGATCGCATCTCTGTCTATCTGGAAGGGGAAGTCCGCGTCGATCTGCCGGGAGAATCCCAAAGCGAGAACAGTCTGCTCGTCAATCTGGTCACGCAGAACGGCTTGAAAACCAAATACCGTCGCCCGACGAACGGAACGCCCGCCGAGGATGATCCCCTGCTCAAACGGGCGACACAACGCCGGGGCATTCCCCACGATCATCAGTTGAAGCGTGCTCAGTTCATCGTCGAGAAACCACCGCTCGAAGGACCGGAACTGGCTCCCATGCCTGAACCGGAAATGAACGTCGGATTCCGTCGCATTCGTCTGTTCCCCCGTAGCGCGGTCCCCTACAACGTACAAAGTTTTCCCTCGACACACACCGTTCCCCCGGAACAGATCTGGGTGATTACCGGCGGTGTCAACCTGCTCATCGACGGTGTGGAAGGTCTGGGCATGGTCGACATGTCCGCGGATCGGATTATCATCTGGACCGATGGACGGGACACGCAGAACTTCAACTCGGAAATCCGCCAGTCCAAAGAAACGCCTTTCGAAATCTACCTTGAAGGCAATATTGAGATCCGGCAGGGAACCTATTATCTCCAGGCCAACCGTGCCTACTACGATGCCCGCGAAGAACGGGGCGTGCTGCTGGATGCAGAACTCAAAACGTATATCCCCGAACTGGGAGAAGATGTCCGCGTCCGGGCCAGCCAGATCCGTCAGTTGTCGAAAGGGGCCTACCTGGCTCAGAACGCCTGGGCAACGGGCAGCCAGTTTGGAAAACCCGGATACAAAATTCAATCCTCGGATGTGTTCATCGAAGATCGCTATACGACTCCCTGGCTGGGAACAGGCTCACCGCAAATTGATCCCCTCACTAATGAACCAGTCCCGAATAAGCGCGCCTGGATTTCCAGTTCGAACAATACCTTCCAGGTTGGTGACGTACCGCTGTTTTATCTGCCCTACGTCACCAGTCCGGCCGAGGACATCTATTTTCCGATCACAGGTCTGAGATTCGGGAACGACCGTATCTTCGGTTTCCAGGTCGAAACCGAATGGGATATGTATAAACTGCTCGGCCTCGAACGTCTGCCCGGCACGAAGTGGGAAGGTCAGGTCGATTACTACTCATACCGTGGTGTCGGCATCGGTCAGTCGGGAGACTATCAGGGAGCCAACATGCTGGGCTTCGATAATGTCTTCCGCGGTGACGCCAAGATGTTCTACATCCACGACACCGGTCTCGACAACCTGGGTGCCGACCGTCGGGCTCTGGTCCCCTCCACTGAGGACCGCTATTTCATTAATATGCATCATCGTCAGGAATCGCCATTCGGGATGACACTCACCGGCGAAGGTGGTCTGCTCTCAGACCGGAACTTCCTGAACGAATACTTTGAAGAGACATTTGACACCGGTAAAGATGTAGAAACTCTGCTGCACCTCAAGCAGCAACAGGAGAACTGGTCCTGGTCGATGATTGGACGAACCCGTTTGAACGGATTCGAAACCACCACAGACTGGCTGCCCAAAGCGGATCTGTTCCTGCTGGGCGAGCCCCTCTTCGGAAACCTGGTCAACTGGACTTCCCATTCCTCCGTCGGTTACGGAAAGCTGAAGCCCGGCTCCGCACCATACAACCCCTCTCAGGACGTCTTTACTCCCCTGCCCTTCGTTGCGGATTCAGAGGGACTGGTCGCGATGACCCGCAACCAGCTGGAAGCCCCCTTCAATCTGGGTCCCTTCATCATGACTCCCTATGTCATGGGGGAAGCGGCTTACTGGGAACAGGGTCTGCAGCAACAGCAGATTGACCGTCTCTATGGTTCTGCCGGTCTGCGGAGCAGCATCATGGCAGAGCGGGTCTTCCCCACGGTTTACAATCCGTTTTTCAATCTGAACGGTCTGGCGCACAAGATGGTGCTTGAAGCGGATTATTCCTTCAGCGACTCGAGTGAAAACCTGACCAACATCGCACAATACAATGAATTCGATGACAACGCCCAGGAACGATTCCGCGAACGTCTGGTCATCAACACCTTCGGTGGCACGCTGCCTCCCCAGTTCGATCCCCGCTTTTACGCAGTACGAACGGGAGCCGCACGGGGTGTGACCGATCCGTACTACGAAATGGTCGACGATCAACAGGTCCTGCGGATGGCGTGGCGGCATCGGCTGCAGACCAAAACGGGTCCCCCCGATCAACAACGGATCAAAGACTGGATGAGCCTGGATCTGGAAGCGTCCTACTTCCCGGATGCGACGCGTGACAACTTTGGCGAAGACTTTGGTCTGTTGGGGGGGCGTTACCGCTGGTATCTGGGTGACCGAACCACACTGGCAGCCAACGCCTATTACGACCTGTTCGATGGCGCACAGCAGTTGTGGGACGTGTCATTGACCAGTCAGCGAACCCGCCGCATGACGGTTAACGTGGCGTTACAACAGATCAAAGGGGGCGGCGGCCTGGACAGCCAGATCCTCTCTGCCACGCTGAACTACATCATGAGCGAAAAATGGAGCGCCGGCGTCAGTACTGCATACGACCTGGGCGAAAACTTGAACCGCGGGCAGACCTTCATGATCACCAGAACCGGGGCCGACTTCGTCATGAGCCTCGGAATGAACTACGATCAGAGTACGGGCAATGCCGGAATCGGCTTAACCATTATGCCGCGCTTTGGAAACTTTGGAGCCGGGCCAGGAGCCTTCAATTCACTCTTTGGCAATCCGCCTCAATAACAGGAATTTTGACAGTGTTACAATCACCGGAAACGCAGTCCCGAAAAATTCGCATCAACTCGGCTGGAAATTCAGACGCCGAAAAAATCCGTCCCGAATGGCGGCAGCGCCTGGTCGATGTCGAGCGGGGTATCACGTTCGGCGTGCGCCTGGACAGTTCGTTCTTCATCCACTTCTTCACAGGCAGTGCCGTACTCACCACAGGCATGCTGCTGGGCCTGTCGGCCACACACTGGGCAATCGTCATTCTGGCAATGACGACGGTGCTCTGCGCGCAAATGTTTAACCAGGTCTTGAAGTCCATCTGGAAACTGCTGGGAAGTCATCTGCCGGCGGAATCACAGAATACATTCAAGGTGGGAACGGCAGCGGTAGGCGTGAGCATCATTGGTTCGATCATCACCATCGGGATCATTTTCTGCTCTGCGATTTACCGCTTACTGTTTTAACAGACAGTAGCAATGAGTACCCTATTTTCATCAGAGTCTTGCGTCTGCCCCGGTCGTATCGGATAATCATCGAAACATTTATCCATTCGAACCTGATATCACTGATGGCGCTGCTGATGAAACAACAACGAACTTCGATCATCGTATTCCTGCTCTGCTTAATTACCCTGCTCAGTATCGACGTCGCTTCGGCCGCTGATGTCATTAAACCGGATCCTCGACTGCCGGAATCGACTCCCTGGGATCTGACAGCACTCAGCCAGGCACCCGAATATGAATGGATCGACCAGACCGGTCCGGTTCACAAACTGCTGTATCAGGGACTGGAATATAAAGGGAAGCCGACGCAGGTCTTCGCTTACTACGCCTCTCCCCGCACACTGGGCCTCTCGAAAGACAAGCAGGCAACCTACCCTGGCGTTGTATTGATTCACGGCGGAGGAGGGACCGCATTTCGTGAATGGGCCGAACTGTGGGCGAAGCAGGGCTATGCAGCGATCTCCATGGACCTGGCAGGCAGTCGACCGCTGGAAGGGAAGAATCCACACAAACGCGAGCATCGCGAGCGTCTGTCAGCCGGCGGTCCGAACCAGTCTCATGCGGAAAAATTCAACGCAATCAAAGACGACAAGTCGGAACACTGGTGCTATCACGCCCCCGCCAATGCGATCCTGGCTCACTCGCTGATTCGCTCCTTCCCCGAAGTCGATAAAGACAAAACCGCCGTCACCGGCATCTCCTGGGGTGGCTATCTGACCTGCATCGTGTCTGGTCTGGACAATCGATTTAAAGCGGCTGCTCCCGTTTATGGTTGTGGCTTCCTCAACAACCATTCCGTGTTTGAGCGGTCGATCAACCAACTCCCCGACGAGGACGCCAAACGCTGGATGCAACTCTATGACCCGGGGCACTATCTGCGGGCAGTTCAGATGCCGATCTTATTCCTGAATGGTACCAACGATTTTCATTACTGGCTCCAAGCCTATCAGCGCAGCTACGAAGCGGTCCCCGCATCCACTCCAAAGAACATTCGCATCGAAGTCAAAATGCGGCACAGCCACCCGGCGGGCTGGGAACCAAAAGAGATCGCCCGCTTCTTCAATGAAAAGCTGATGCAGGCAGCACCGCTGGCCGTCGTTCAGAAACCGGTCATCCAGGGAGAACAGATCACTGCAGAACTCGCACAGCCGGTCAAACTGAAATCCGCAGTCCTGCAATATACGACGGACGAAGGACCCAACCTCGAACGCAAATGGCAAGCGGTGCCTCTGACGATTGAAGGCACAAAGATCACCGGACCAGCGCCCCCGAAAAACGCCATCATCTGGTTCATCAATGTGACCGATGAACAGGACGCTATGACCTCCAGCCCACTCTCTTCGAAACTGGAAAAGTAACGATCAGGCGGCGGAGTTCGGAACTTTGGGGGCGATCTTCTGGGTCGTGTCCCCTTTCTTCTGCTTCAGATCAAACAGACCGAAGATTTCGGCTGCGGTCAGGCTGCGCGATTCGCAGGTCGTATCGCCATCACCCAGAATCGAGCGGAACAGTTCCCGCTTCTGTTCAAGCACCATGTCGATCCGCTCTTCAATTGTGTTATTGCAGACAAACTTGGTGACGATAACCTGCGTTTTCTGCCCGATCCGGTGCGCGCGGTTAATCGCCTGATCCTCAATCGCCGGGTTCCACCAGCGGTCAAACAGGAAGACGTAACCGGCGAACTGCAGATTCAATCCGACGGCCCCGGTACCATAACTCATCAGCAGCAGATGCGAATCGGGGTCGTGCTTGAACTGATCCAGAATCGGTTCGCGCTGTTTCGTGGGAATCCCCCCGTGATAAACCAGGGTCCCGAAACGTTCCAGCCGCTGCGCCATGAAGTCCAAAGGCTTGGTCCACTGGCTGAATAGAATCGCTTTTCCCCCCGAGGCGGCGATTTCTTCCATGTCGGCTTCGAGGCGATCGAGTTTCGCGCTGTCGCCGGTTACCGGATCAAAATTAGTGATCTGCTTCAAACGCAGCACGAGCTCAAACACATGCTGCACCGTGATCGAGTCACCCATCTCATTCAACTGAATCACACCGTCCTTCTCTGCCGTTTCATAGGCAATTCGTTGAGCCGGATTCAGATCGAGGTAGGCGGGTCGATCCAGACGGGGCGGCAGGTCGGTCATCACCAGGTCTTTAGTCCGCCGGAGAATGAATTCTTTCGAGAGCGCCTGCAACTGACGCAGGTCGGGTGTGCCCCGGGGCGGAATGATCTCCATCCACTCAAAGAGCGACGACATTTCTTCGTGACGATTCTCGATCGGCGTTCCCGTTAATGCCCAGCTCCGCTTGCGGGGAATGGACCGTGCGACGTCTGCCGTCCGTGAATCGCGGTTCTTGATCCGCTGTGCTTCGTCGAGCACCACCAGGTCGAAGCGGGGCAGGTTCTCTTCCCCCATTGCTTCAAAGTCGCGTGCCATCGACTCATAGTTAGCAATCAGAATCGGTGTATTAGGCATCTCCCAGATCATGCGACGGCGGTTCGTATCCCCCTGTACCACGGTGACCGGCAGCTCTTCAGCCCAGAATTTGAACTCGCGCTGCCAGTTGGGAATCAACGGTTTGGGACAGACCAGCAGGATCCGACGCACCTGTCCGCTACGCAGCAGCAGACGCACGCCGGTAATCGTCTGCATGGTTTTTCCCAGTCCCATTTCATCAGCGAGCAACGCCGATTTTTTAGAGAACAACCAGGCAATCCCCTCATACTGATAGGGAAATGGTTCGAAAGGCATGATCAGTTCCTGACCAGCCAGCCAGGTTTCCAACGGCGGCTGCAACAGGTAGAACAGGCGGTCTTCGAGTGAGAGCGCGTTAGCCGGCGGTTTGAGCCGGGTCGACTTTTTACGTGGGGCGACCTCGGCTCCTTCGACTTCCGGCCCCTTCATCTTGCTCAGTTCAGGCTTGTCTTCTTTCTCCTCTTTGGGCGGAATGAACTCCAGGCCGTCGGGAAAGGTCATACCGAAGGTTCTGACACGTGGCCTGGTCGGCTTCCACTTAGGCTGCAGGCCGGCGCGTTCAATCAGTTCGATTTCAGAAGCATCGAGATTGAACTTCCTGGTCAGGGCACCATTCATGCCGGACGCAAACACGGACGTACTGACTGTCAGCGGGACCGTGTCACTGCTGATCTGCCGTAACAGTTCCTCGCGATCCGTGTCGGAAATGGATTGTGTCTCCGGGGCTGTAGAAGGGGGGAGAAAATGCGGTCCCCCCGTGTGAGGTGCCTTGTGTTGTGCCTGTTGCTGCTGGAATGATGACTCGGTAAAATCCACGTCTCTGCCTGATCTGGAAGTAGTGCCTGATAAATTAATTCAACGCTGCCTCAGAAAGCGCTCTAACGGGAAGACCCCATCTTTACCGCTTCTGTTAAGGCTTCACGCACACGTTCAAACGGCTCCCCAAGGTCAGCATCTCCGGGGATATGCTGACTCGTTTTTTCAATCGCAGACTTTCCAATCTGGTGGGCAGCATCAAACCGCAGCCGGTTTCGCCCGACCTGTTCTGTGAGGTAGGCGTCACTCTCTTCGATCAGCTGCTCCACATCGGTCAGGATGGCGACCGGAATCGACGTATGGTTCTGCAGCTCCAGCGCCTGTTCCTGCTCTACAAGGATCAGGCTCGGCTTGACGTTCATCTTGTCAACCAGCGTCTGGCCAATCACTTCCCCCAGCAGGAACGGAACCAGTGTCGGTCCATACAATACCTCTTGTGTCCGGTTCGGTTTGACGGGAGTCGTACATTGAAATTCCAGGGGGCGACCGAAATGATTCGTCACCAGCAGGCCTCCGATCAACGCCCCATCCGGGCATTCAATCGTGGTCAGGAATCCCAGTTTCAACTCTTTGCTGTTACCGTCCGCGGCCATAAAGTTCTCTTCTCCGGATGTCAGTTCTTGTGTTGTCGACAATGATCAGGTGATCCTGATTCTCATCTGAACCGTACTTCTTTCGTCAATCAGGAAAACCTACTGTATCGATATCATCGTCCTCACCATTTCATGACTTGAGAGGTTGTTGGAATGGTCGTATTAGATAGTTTCACTTCAATAACCCTTGAAATAACAACTGGTTCCAGATTCTCTCCTCAGCCGCCCAGAGCACAGTTTTTTCCGGCAGAGATTGCTCATTAGGTTGGAAAATCACTCAAGTTGCGGCAGAATAAGGGATACCTGCAAGAAAACTCCCCCATGCCCCTGCTCCAACCAGACAAGCAAGTTTATGAATCCATCTGACAGCCAGCCGGAAAACCTGAATCGGGACGCCTTAGAGGCCCGCCAACTTGAGCGACTGCAACACCTTCTGAAAGAGGTGTCGGCCTCGAATCCGTTCTGGCAGCAGAAGTGGAACGCCGCGGGTGTCGACGTCAACTCGATCCAGAGCCTCGCCGACCTGCAGAAATTGCCGATCACCACCAAAGCCGAACTGGTTGAGGATCATCTCTCAAACGCCCCCTATGGCACCAACCTGACCTACCCGCTTGAAACTTACACGCGCATGC
Source organism: Gimesia chilikensis (assembly GCF_008329715.1). GTDB lineage: Bacteria > Planctomycetota > Planctomycetia > Planctomycetales > Planctomycetaceae > Gimesia > Gimesia chilikensis. The sequence continues at coordinate 211,230 of NZ_VTSR01000005.1, forward strand.
ATCAGACCTCGGGAACCACCGGTTCACCCATGCGCTGGCTGGACACCAAAGCCAGCTGGGACTGGTTTGGGGAATGCTGGGCACAGATTTATCGCATGGTGGGTCTCTTTCCGGAAGACCGACTGTTCTTTCCCTTCTCATTTGGACCGTTCGTCGGATTCTGGGCAGCCTTCGAAGGGGCCACTCGTCGCGGCAACTTCTGTCTGGCCGGCGGGGGCATGGGCAGCGAAGCCCGATTGAAAATGATCCTCGACAACAAAATCACCGCCGTCTGCTGCACACCGACGTACGCCCTGCGTCTGGCCGAAGTCGCGGAGGCGGAAAACATCGACCTGGCAGGCAGCCGTGTGCGAGCACTCGTGGTTGCTGGAGAACCAGGGGGTAACATCGAAGCGACCAAGCAGCGGATCGGCCAGGGCTGGGGCGCCCGTGTGTTCGATCACTGGGGTATGACCGAAATCGGCGCCCTCGGAATTGAGCCCCTCGAAAACCCGGGCGGTCTCAACATTCTCGAAACCGAATGTATTCCCGAAATCGTTGATCCGGAAACACTGCAACCAGTCGAACGCGGAGCCCAGGGCGAGCTGCTGATTACCAACCTGGGCCGCGTCGGTTCCCCACTCATTCGCTATCGTACCGGTGACCTGGTCTGTGAAGATACCACCCCCTGCCCCTCGGGTCGCAACCTGCTGCGTCTGAAAGGGGGCATCCTGGGTCGCGCAGACGACATGGTGATCATTCGCGGCAACAACGTCTTCCCCTCCAGCCTGGAAGCGATTCTGCGTACGTTCGAGCAGGTAGCCGAATACCGGATCGAAGTCCGCACCATTCGCGCCATGCAACACATGAAAATCGAACTGGAACCGATCGAATCCCTTTCGACCACGGACCAGCAGAAACAGATCATCAATGAAGTCAGCCATGCGATTAAAGATCGGTTGAACTTCAATGCTGAGGTCACCACGGTTGCCCCTGGTGCCCTGCCCCGCTTTGAACTGAAAGGAAAGCGGTTCTTCAAAATCGACTGAGGCAGTTCGCTGAAACAGGAATCAGCGGTCCCCTCTCAATCTGTCGCTCATCACAATCAGGAACCTGAATATGACTACCTACCTGAGATACCTGCTGCTTATCCTCTGTTTCCCGCTGAGTGTGCTCATCGGTCCAAATGCCGTCTCCGCAGCAGAGAAACCATCCCAGCGTCCGAACATTCTGTTCCTGTTCAGCGATGACCAGCGTGCGGACGCCCTCGGCGCTTATCAGAATCCTCACATTCAGACACCAAATCTGGACCAGCTGGTACAGGCCGGCTTCAGTTTCCGGAACGCGTACTGCATGGGGTCGATTCATGGGGCAGTCTGCCAGCCGAGTCGAGCCATGCTCAATAGCGGACGCTCCCTCTATCATGTGCCCATGGATCTCAAAGGGGTGAAGACGATGCCCCAGTTGCTGAAAGAATCCGGTTACACGACCTTCGGCACCGGGAAGTGGCACAACCACCGCGAATCGTTCCAGAAAAGTTTCACTCTGGGAACAGCCGCCTTCATGGGAGGCATGTCGAACCACCTCAAGGTCCCCGTAGTCGATTTGAAGGATGGCAAATTTGAGAACAAACGCATGGGAGAGAAATTCTCCAGCGAACTGTTTGTCGACGCGACCGTCAACTTTTTGAAAACGCAGCCCGCGGACAAACCGTTCTACGCGTATGTCGCCTTCACTGCACCACACGATCCACGGATGCCTCCCGCTTCCGCGATGGAAACATACAAGAATAAACAGCCGCCACTTCCCAAAAACTTTATGCCTCAGCACCCGTTCAACAATGGTTGGATGACCGGCCGCGATGAAGCACTGGCCGGCTGGCCGCGTCAGCCGGAAGTCGTTCGCGAGCAGCTGACCGAATACTACGCGATGATCACGCACATGGATTCGCAGATCGGCCGTATTTTGAAAACGCTCAAAGCACAGGGGCTCGACAAAAATACGATCGTGATTTTCTCATCAGACCACGGTCTGGCAGTGGGCAGTCACGGGCTTTTGGGAAAACAGAATCTGTATGAACACAGCATGAAGTCTCCCCTGATTTTTAAAGGCCCCGGTATTCCGCAGAATGAATCGAGCGAGGCCCTCGTCTATCTGTATGACATCTTACCCACGGTCTGCGACCTGACGCAGACCAGCGTTCCCTCTGGGGTGGAAGGAATCGACCTGGCTCCCATCTGGCGAGGCAAGCAGAAAGGTGTGCGAGATTCACTGTTTACGACTTACGAAGATCTGATGCGGGCGGTCCGTGATGACCGCTGGAAGCTGATCCGTTATCCGCAGATCAACAAAACACAGCTGTTCGATCTCAAAACCGATCCTGCTGAGCTGAAGGATCTCTCTGAACATCCGGAGCAACAGGCACGCATCGAACAGATGCTGACAACATTGAAAGAGTGGCAGCAGAAAACAGACGACAAGCAGCCCCTCACATCCGAACATCCCAAGTCAGAAAAAATCGATCTGACAGGCCGCAAGCGAAAACCGGACGCACATCAACCTGACTGGATCGTGAAAAAATACTTCGATTCGGAATGAAATCGCGTTTCCGGGCATGTTATAATCACAGTTCTCACCCAGACTGTGATCCCCATACAAACTGAATGAACCAGAATTCATTCCCACTAATTTACACATACCGAGGTAATCAGAATGAAAGCTTTACTGGCGACTGCCTTACTCTCCCTGTTTATTGCCGCCCCCACCTATGCGGGCAACTGGCCCGGCTGGCGTGGTCCGAATTCGAATGGCGTCGCTGAAGGCAGCGGTTATCCCGTTGAATGGGACAGCTCCAAAAATATTCTCTGGGAAGTCAAATTCCCCGGGCCCAGTGGCTCTACCCCCGTGATCTGGGGTGATGACCTGATTCTGACCACAAACTCAGAAGGTAAGAACCGGGTGATCTGTCTCGACAAGAACACCGGGAAAGAAAAGTGGCATACCGACTTCGGAACCGAACGTGCTGGCAAGCACAAAAAAGGGAGCGGCAGCAGCCCCTCGCCTGCAGTCGATGACCAGTTCATCTTCGGTTACTTCAAGAGTGGGGATCTGGCCTGCCTGACTAAAGAAGGAAAAATCGTCTGGCAGAAAAACCTGCAGAAAGAATATGGCGAAGACACCCTCTGGTGGGACCTGGGAACCTCGCCCGTATTGACCGACAACCTGGTTGTCATCGCCTGCATCCAAAGTGATAATTCCTACATCGCTGCTTTCGATAAAGCGACCGGGAAAGAAGTCTGGAAACAGGGCCGCAACCTGGATGCCCCGAAAGAAGCCAATCAGAGTTACACGACTCCAGTAGTTACGAAACAGAATGGCAAAGAAATCATCTACGTCCTGGGTGCCGACCATGTCACCGCCCACGATGCACAGAATGGTAAAGAAATCTGGCGCGTCGGGGGACTGAATCCCACACAACATGAATACTTCCGTTCAATCTCATCCCCCGTCATCAGCGATGGCTACCTGATCGCTCCCTACGCCCGCGGTGGTTCACTCACCGGAATTAAACTCGGCGGCCAGGGAGATGTCACGAAATCCAATGTTGTCTGGACGAAAGAAGGGGAAGGCAAAGGCGCCTTCTCTGATGTCCCAACCCCGGCTGCCATCAACGGCCGCTTCTACGTCTGTTCGGACAAAGGTGAAGTACTCTGCTTCGACATCAAGACGGGCAAACAGATCTGGGAAGGACGTCTGCCGCGTAGCCGTCATAAATTCAGTGCCTCACCGATCCTGGCTGACGGACATATTTATGTGACCCGCGAAGACGGAACCACACTGGTTGTGGAACAGGGAGACGAATTCAAGCTCGTTTCCGAAAACCCGCTGGAAGGTTTCGCCCTGGCCACGCCGGTCTTCTCGGATGGTAAGATCTATCTGAAGATGACCGACAAATTATATTGCCTCGGCAAAAAGTAAAACGCCTTCGATCAGGCTTTCTGAGGGACAGGTCACTCACCTGTCCCTCTTTTTTCGACTCAACTTCTGACTAAATGAAGCTAAGAAAATCATGACTGATCAACCTCAAATCAACCGACGCACGTTTCTGGGTGAAACCATGGCGGCAACAGCGCTGTCTGGACTACGCGTGAACTCTGAACTCCAGGGAGCCGGAACTCAAAAAAAGTATCAGTTATTCTGGGGCGATTTACATAATCACAACGCCGTCGGCTATGCAAAAGGATCACTGGAACGCTCCATTGACCTGGCACAGGAGCACCTCGATTTCTTCGCTTTCACCGGACACGCTTCCTGGCACGACATGCCGAAGATGCCGGGTAACCGTCACATGAAGTGGGTCAATGGTTTCGAAGTCCACTCCAAACACTGGCCCAAGACCCGGCAGTTAATTCAGGATGCGAACTCCGACGACTTCGTGGCGTTTCTGGGCTACGAATGGCACTCCAGTCAGTTCGGCGACTACTGCATGATCTTCCCCGAGGACCAGCCTGAACTGTTCCTGCCGAACCATGTCGAGAAACTGCTCGACTTCGCGGAAGGTAACCAGGCACTGGCGATTCCGCATCACGTGGGTTACAAGCAGGGCTGGCGCGGTGCGAACTTCAAGCATTTCCGACCGGGAGCCTCTCCCGTGGTGGAAGTCTTTTCCGAGCATGGTTGCACAGAAACTGACCGCAGCCCTTACCCGATGATCCGCCACAGCAACGGAGGGCGTTCCGCATCGAACATGATTGTCCCCCAGTTGCAGAAAGGAATGCGTTTTGGCTTTGTTGCTTCGTCCGATGATCACCTGGGGTATCCCGGTGCATACGGCGAAGGGGTGCTGGGCGTCTGGGCAGAAGATCTCTCTTCGCGTTCGCTGATGGAAGCGATTCGCGCCCGCCGTACTTATGCCGCAACGGGAGATCGGATTGCCCTGGAAGTTTCGCTGAACGGTCACCCGATGGGCAGTGATGTGCCGGCGACCACCGATCGACAGATCGACGTTCGCGTGCAGGGAGAAGACGCCATCTCCATGGTCGAGTTGATTCGCAACGGCAAAGTGATTGAACGCCATTTTCCCGAAGATCACCTGGATGACAAACCGATTCTACCCGGCAAAGTGAAATGCCGTCTGCAGTACGGCTGGGGTCCCTGGGCAGATCTGGCGATGGGCCGCACCTGCTTCTGGGATATGACCATCAAACTGGACGGCGGTCGTTTCACCCGCGCGATTCCCTGCTTCCAGTCAGCGCCCTTTAATGAAAAGCTGCGTGATAAACTCAAAGTCGTTTCGAATCAGGAACTCCGCCTCGATTCAAACACCACACGCGTCAACTGCTACGCCGAGGATCCCACCAAGGCCGTCGTCACCGAAATCGAAGGCACGCCCGACACAGTGCTCACTCTACAGATTCGCAAACCTTACGAGAAAACCATCAGTGCTAAACTTCAGGATCTGATCGACGACAACGTCGTGGAATTCACGGGCGTGTTTACCAGCGAAAGCTATGTCGTGCATCGCCTTGTTGGTCAGAGCGAATACTCGGCTCAAATCCGCTGGCAGGATCAGCGGCCCGATGCAAACTCAACCGACTGGTATTACGTACGCGTGACACAAAACAACGGACAACTCGCCTGGTCCAGCCCGATCTGGGTCGGTTAACCTCAAGCACCACACTCCAAGACTCGCCCACCTGAACTCACCCTTTGATGGAACCAGCATGAACACTCTACTTCGTCTGACTACTCTCTTGAGTCTTTTAATCCTGGCGGTCCCTTCACTCGCCCTGGCTGATGAACCTACCAACCCGACCCCGGAATCTCAGCCTGCCGCGGAAACAGAACCGCAGGATCCGGTACGATTGATTCTACCTCCCATCATCTATGCGATTCCCGGAATTGAGACCAGTGTCTACTTCGACAATGTGTCGCTGACGATCAACCCGGCGAACTACGTATTTGACGTGCACTGTAATCGGGGACATCTGCAGCAGGAACGCTGGACTTACACTCCCGACGAAAAAGAGATCGGCGATTACAAGTTCAAGCTGAACGTGTTGGATCAGAACAACCAGATCATCGCGTCCCAGGAATCACGCCTGCGGGTCGTTCCCACAGCAGCCGGGAAAGATAAGCCGACCAGTCTGCTGATGATTGGTGATAGCCTGACCCACAATTCGGTTTATCCCCGTCACGTATTTGAACTGAGCGAAAAATTCCAGGGCCCTAAACTGAAACTGATCGGTTCTCACAACCCCAGCAATGAAGCGAATGTGCGACACGAAGGTTACGGCGGCTGGACTGCGGTCCGTTTTGCGACCCACTTCAAGGAAAATGCCCGCCAGGGACATTACCGGGAACGCGGCAGCCCATTTCTGTATGCCGATGAAAACGGGAAGCCGCAACTCGACTTTCCCCGTTACTGCAAAGAGTTCAATGACGGCAACGCGCCCGACCTGGTCACAATCTTCCTCGGCCCCAACGATGTCTATTCAGCCACGGATGAGACCATCGAAGAACGCACAGACACGATGTTCAAGCACCTTGATATTCTGGTCAAAATGATTCACGATTTTAATCCAAAGACCAAAATCGGTTTCATGCTGCCCGTCCCGCCAGCCGACAGCCAGGACGCGTTCGGCACCACCAATGGTCGTCAGCAGACACGCTGGCAGTACAAGCGTAATCAACACTATGTCGCAGAACGGATGCTGAAACATTATGGTGGCAAGGAAGCGGGACAGATCTACCTGGTGCCCACGCATCTGAATCTGGATTGCGTGCACAACTACCCCGCCAAACTGGTTACCTGGAACTCGCATTCCTCTGAAGAAACAATGCGTCAGAACAACGCTGTCCACCCAGCCAGCAATGGTTACCTGCAGATCGGGGACAGCGTGTTCAGCTGGATTAAGGAAGTTTCCCGGTAATCCGGTCAGACAGTATCAGTTCGTCGATTACTGCTGATCCAGTGCCGGAAACGGAAACATCTTTGACGGAGTACGGCCCGTTTTCATAATGGTTTTGATGCGGGCCACGACTTCCGGATTCTGATCAGCCACGTCATGTTGTTCCCCCGGATCATCTTTGAGGTTGTAAAGTTCGATCTTCATCTGCGGGTTTTTCTTTCGCAACAGATTCTGACGCACGCCTTTCCAGTCCCCCATGTGAACCGCCTGCTGTCCCGTGTACGCCGGGAACTCCCAGTAGAGATACTCGTGCTGCTTCTGCTCCTGCGGTTTGCCCAGCAGGGTCGGTACGAAGCTGATGCCGTCAATGTCGGCAGGTGCTTTGGTTCCCGTCAGCTGTGCGATGGTGGGCATGACATCCCAGAACGCGGAGAGATGATCGGTCACATCCCCCTCAGGAATGTGTCCCGGCCAGCGAACCACCAGCGGCACACGGATCCCCCCTTCATACAGACTGCCCTTGAACCCGCGCCAGGGACCCGCCGATTCAAAGAACACCGAATCAGATCCGCCCAGTCGATCGTAAGTCGGGCCGTTGTCAGAAGTGAAAAAGACCACGGTATTGTCATCCAGATTTAATTCTTTGAGCAGGTTCATGATCTGGCCAACGCCTTTGTCCATGTGTGTGATCATGGCTGCATAACCGGCACGGGGATCGGGGCGTTTGATGTATCCGCGATGCTTATAATCCTCTTCCGGAATTTTACCCCGGTATTCTGCGACCGATTCCTCCGGTGCCTGGATCGCCAGGTGCGGAACCGCGAACGGCAGATAGAGGAAGAAGGGACGATCTTTGTTTTCGCGAATGAACTCCATTCCGACTTCGACAAACTTGTCCTGCGAATAGGTTTCGCCATTCAAAGTCCGGTCGTTGCCCGGCAGCGTTTCTTTGGTGTGATTCCGCCAGAGGAAGCGGGGATAGTGATTGTGGGCATGTACCTGGCAGTTGAAACCATAAAACAGATCAAATCCCTGCTTATTAGGATCTCCGGTCGTCCCGAAATGTCCCAGCCCCCACTTGCCCATGGCACCGGTGGCATATTGTTTCTGTTTGAGCATCTCTGCGATGGTGACTTCGGCATCGGGAATCGGATGCTGTCCCGGATACTCCCAGCCCTCTTTCTCTTTCATGTCCTGCACATAGTCAGGTTTGCCATTGTTCCGCACATAGGCATGTCCTGGATGCTTGCCGGTCATCAGGTTGCAACGGGAAGGGGCACAGACCGCATTTCCCGAATAGAACTGGGTGAAACGGATTCCGTCTTTAGCGAGCTTGTCAATATTCGGCGTCTTGATATATTTCTGGCCGTAACAACCCAGTTCTTTGTAGCCCAGGTCATCAGCGATAATGAAGACAATGTTGGGGGGCTGCTTTTCGGCAGCAACTGCACTGGAAACAGCGCTGGTCAGACAACCAAGAATAAACAGAGAGAATAAGACCACGGGGGCTGAACGGCGCATAATAAGCTCCTGAAGAATCAGACAGATGTAGGATCGTTGATTCATCCATCTTATACGCATCTCAGACGGTGGTGCAACAATGGTCTGCTTCGATTTCCCGGGTCAGAGCCGTTCTCAGCTCCAGTGATAATCCTGCTGCTTGCGAAATCCATTGAGTACCAGTGAGCCGTCAGCATAGACATCCAGGGTGCTGTACCCGTTATTTGTCGGTCCTGAACCTTCAACCATTGCCACCATTGTGCAGTAATGGATACCACCGATCTCTGCATATTTATTCCGGTGACTGTGCCCCTGAAAGACCGCAGCCACATTACCCGCTGATTCCAGGACCTTACGGATTTCCGAAGAATTCTTGACAGCGTGGGCATCCGTGTCTTTCAGATCGAGCGGCTGATGTACAAAGACGATGGTCGGCAGCTTTGACTGCTGGAGATCATCCTTGAGCCACTTCAGTTCAGACTCAGGCATATTCGCGTCCGTCCATTTGAAATTGTGACGCCCATAAGGTGTGCCATCGCTTTTGAAACAGGAATCGAGCACAACGAAGTGATAGCCCCCCCGATCAAAGGAGAAGTAGGACTCCTTCTGGCCCACCCCCTGCAGGAACTCTGCTTTGGTCAGCTGGTCGACACAATGATTCCCCAGCACAAAATGTCGCGGGTAGGGAATGGCATCGATGGCTGTAACAATGGTCTGCAGATGTTGCTTCTCCTGCTCCAGCGACTTACCGGAATCGATCAGATCGCCATGGAACACGACGAAGTCCGGCTCGTCCTTCTTAAACTGAATGACTGCTTCGTCCAGTTTCTTCAAAGTTTCCCGATAGTGACGCGAGCCTCCCGGTGGCTTATCTGCGTAGTGCAGGTCCGTAACCAGCCCCACCCGGACGGCTCCCCTTTGTTTCTGATCAGCGGCAGCCGCCAGTTGCCCCAACGGCGCTGCAGTCAGCCCGCCCAGAACCAGGGCTCCCTGCTGGAGAAAAGCACGTCTGCCTAATGAAATTCGGGAGTCAGGATTGATGGGGGACATGGAATCACCTCTTCTGCCGGTTTTATAATTATTGACGTAAAGTCTTATTGTTGCATATATTTATGAAGATTCAATGACACAGAAGTGAATTTATCTGCTGAGAATCGGCTGAAAAATCTCAAAGAATCCTCATTGACATATCGTAACATCACGATATTATATACATGAGGTAAGATTATGAAACTGAAAGAAACTCCCAATTATGACGGCCCCGCACTGGAACAGGCAGCTGAATGCCTGAAGGTTCTGGCACACCCGGCCCGCATCCGTATCGTGCAGTTGCTTCTGCGCGGGCGGTACACCGTGGGTGAGTTGGCTGAAGACTGTGGAATTCCCAGCAACGTTGCTTCAGAGCATCTGCGTCTGATGCAGCGCTGTGGTTTTTTTGTGAGTGAACGGGAAGGTCGGAGCGTCTACTACAGTGTGGCCGAGCCTCATTTAAACAAGATCATGGATTGCATCGAAGGACGTTTTTTCCAGTCCTGAGCATTTTTTTACAACAACATATCGTATATTCACGACATTACGAGGTATCAATCATGGCAGAAGTCAAAACCATCACACCGGAAGCACTGGCCCGACTGCACAGTCAACAGGATGTTGCAGTTATTGACGTACGGACTCCTGCGGAATTCCGGGAAGTCCACGCTACCATCGCCCGCAACATCCCTCTGGATAAGATCGGGACAGACCACATTGGAGAACTGACAAACGGCAGTACAGACGAGCCGGTCTACATTATCTGTCAGAGCGGAAATCGTTCGTCCCGCGCCTGCCAGAAACTGATCGAAGCAGGCTGTCTGAACGTGGTCAGCGTCGAAGGGGGCACAAAAGCCTGGGAAGCACAGGGGTTGCCCGTCGAGCGTGGTAAAAAAACGATTTCCCTGGAGCGGCAGGTTCGGATTGCAGCTGGTTTCCTGGTCTTTACCGGTGCCATGCTGGGCATGTTCGTCAATCCCTGGTTCAGTGGGATCTCGGCGTTCGTCGGGGCGGGATTAATGTTTGCCGGTATTACTGATACCTGCGGTATGGCAATGGTACTCGCCAAAATGCCCTGGAATCAGGTTGCCGGCTGTGAACAGAAACAATGTCAAAAAGCAGCTTAAAAGCGGAGGGTCCTGCAATGTTCTTTCAACGCTACTATCTGGATTGTCTGTCGCTGGCATCTTACATGATTGCCGATGAAGAAACGGGCGACGCGGTAGTCGTCGACCCGCAACGTGATATTGAGATCTACCTCGAAGATGCGAAAGAGCACGGCCTGCAAATCAAGCACGTGATCCTCACTCACTTCCACGCCGATTTCATCGCCGGTCACATCGAACTGCAGAAAGCCGTAGGCGCTCAGATCTATCTGGGCAGCAGGGGCGCAGCAGAATTCCCTCACCAGTCCCTCTCGGAAGGCGATGAACTGCTGCTGGGTTCTGTGAAAATCACAACCATGGAAACCCCGGGGCACACGCCGGAAGGCATCTCGCTGGTCGTTTATGATCTGAATGAAAATCCGGATCAGCCCAAAATGATTCTAACAGGAGATACCCTCTTTCTGGGAGATGTCGGTCGACCAGACCTGCTGGCTTCCCTGGGTGTCACTGCCGAGGAATTGGGAGGCATGTTGTATGACTCTCTCCATGAGAAGATCCTGAAGCTGCCGGATGAAACTCTGGTCTATCCAGCGCATGGGGCGGGCTCCATGTGTGGAAAACAGCTCAGCAGTGAAGCGGTCACCACACTCGGTGAGCAGCGGCGCTATAATTACGCCCTGCAGCCAATGAGCAAAGCCGCCTTTATTGATATGGTGACCACCGATCTACCGGAAGCACCTCAGTACTTTGTGCACGATGCAATTTTGAATCGCAAGGAACGTCAGACCCTGGATGAAAGCATCAAAGCTGCCTGGCATGCTTACTCATTAGCTGAAGTACAGCAGATGCTCAACAGCGGAACACAGGTGATCGATGTCCGTGATGTCGCCGAGTTCGCAGCAGGCCATCTGAAAGGGAGCATCAATATTGGTCTGGAAGGTCGCTACGCCACCTGGGCAGGTACGATGCTGGATAAGCAGGCCCCCATAGTGGTGATTGCCAGTGAAGAAGATCAGATCGAAGAAGCAATCATTCGCCTGGGACGGATTGGTTTTGACCACGTGAAAGGATTCCTGAAAGACGGCCTCAACAGTCTGCAGGAGCACCCCGAACTGGTTTCTCAAACCAGGCGGATTTCTGCCCAGGCCATGCATGAACTGGACGAGCAGGTCACCATTATCGATATTCGCACGCCCGCTGAATGGAATACAGGGCATATCGAGAACAGCATCAATATCCCCTTAAATCATCTTGCAGAGCATCTGTCTGAGATCCCCCGGGACCAGACCGTGATCGTGCACTGCCAGGGAGGCTATCGTTCTTCGATTGCCGCCAGCCTGCTGGAAAAACAGGGATTTGACAATATCATCGATCTGGTCGGAGGCTTTAAAGCCTGGCAGACCATCGCTGCCTGAGAATCCGAAGCAGCATCTGATTTTGCGGAAGGCGGAAAATATCGCCGCAGGTACAATAGAAAAACCTTTGCCCGATCTATTAAAATAGGGCAAAGGTTTTTTATTTATCCCTGACAGGTTTTACCATGGTACTCCTGCCCGCATCTCGACGGAAACGACATCTCAATGCGGCCGAAGGCTATCTGATGCTGGAAATGCCCGTGCAGGCGCTGCGTGAGCTGTCCCACATTACCGGTCAAGATCGTGACTCGGAAAAGTACTGCCGTTTTCTGGGTCAGTCGCTGCAACTGGCCGAGCGGTTTACCGAGGCACTCGACGCTTATCAGGACGCTTACGAAAAAAATCCCCAAAACCTGACAACGCTGATGGGGATGGCCTGGTGCTTCAAACGTACCGATCAGCTCTCCTCTGCAATCGGGATCATGGAAGAAGCCTACCAGCATCATGCTGACGAACCTGTTGTGCTTTACAATCTGTCCTGCTATTTTGCGCTGGCGGATGACAAAGCCAACGCCCTGTCGTGGCTGGGGCGTGCTTTACGCATGGAACCCCGCCTGACGAAACTGATTCCGGAAGAGTCAGACTTCAATACACTGCGAAACGATAAAGATTTTCAGTTCGTCGTCGAAGCTGCAGAAGGTAACACATCACAAAATTCCTGACTGTAGGATGACCACTTCACGGTGCATTCAGATCGGACTCTCTTTTTCAAATCGACTGGCCTGGCAAGGAATCGAAAGCCATTATGACGAATATAGACACTCAACGACTGCAGCGGCTCTGTGAAGACCTCTGCCAGTCCATTCGTCCCGCTGAAAGTGAAGCACTGGAAGCCGCCCGCCAGTATGTGATCTGGGAACTCGAAGCCTCTGGATGGGAGATCGAACGACACCCGTTTCAGGCTCAGGATTCCATGCTGGTCACGTTCTCAGGTCAGAACCTGATTGCCCGGCATCCCCGGTTGTCTGATCCGGAGAAACCATTATTCTGTGTCGGCGCGCACCTGGATACGCGCCCCGAATCGCCCGGTGCGGATGACAATACCAGTGCCGTCGCTGCCCTGCTGGAACTGGCACGCCTGCTCCCCGAATTACAACAGACAGACGGTGCATGGAGTATTGAGCTGGTGGCGTTTGACCTGGAAGAAAACGGAATGCTGGGTGGAGCAGAACACGCCCGCCTGCACCAGGAAAAAAAGACAGATCTGCGCGGCATGGTTTCGCTGGAAATGCTGGGCTACTGTGATCCCACTCCGGGCAGTCAGATGCTGCCCCGCGAGCTCGTCGGCATGTATCCCGATACGGGCGATTTTATCGCCGTAGTTGGTAATCAGAATTCCGGAAAGCTGATCGAAGCGTTTCAAACCGGTCTCAAAACAGTGGAAACACTGCCGGTCGAAATCTTACAGGTTCCGCAAAATGGCGAAATGCTGCAGGCCACGCGTTTAAGTGACCACAGTCCTTTCTGGGATGCCGGTTATCCCGCACTGATGATTACCGACACCAGTTTCTTAAGAAATCCGCATTACCATCAACCCTCCGATACAGTAGATACACTCGATTTCGAGTTCCTGACGAAAGTAACGCAAGGCAGCCTGGAAGCAACCAGGCTGATCTTGAACCAGGGCTACTAGACCAACTACCCGTTCCACTCTGCTCGAAAAGGGCTTTTGACAGAAAAATGAATGACGCCACACAGGAAGATAAAGAACTGCTGCAGATCTCTGAACTTTCCAGACCCCAACGCCGCGTGCTGGGGGTTTTACTGGAAAAAGCGTTTACGACTCCCGATCAATATCCTCTGACACTCAAAGCAGTTACCACCGGTTGCAACCAGAAGAGCAACCGCGATCCCATCAGTAATTACAGTGAGACGCAGGTGTATGAAACCCTGGAATCGCTGCGGGAATCAGGACTTGTAGCCGTAATTCATTCCGACAGTGGTCGCACGGAACGTTACCGCCATTATATGCGTCATCGTTTCAATTTTACCGAACCCCAACTGGCCATCCTGACTGAACTCTGGCTGCGGGGTCGGCAGACGATGGGAGAACTCCGCGGCCGGGCGAGTCGTATGGTGCCGATTGAGACTCTCGAACAGTTGCGAGCGGAATTTAAGGGACTTCTTGATCAGAAGTATGTACAATCAAACGGCAGCATTGAACGACGCGGCATCGAAGTCGATCACAACTGGTATAAGGAAAGTGAAGGCAAAGCGCTGGGATTCGATTCTTCAGCCGACAGCGAGCCTGAGGATACGCGGCCTGCCCCTACTCCTGCTCCCGTTGCTACAGTCAACAATGCCAGCTCGGAGCTGGGAGCCTTACAAGAAGCCGTAGAGCGTCTGCAGTCCGACAACCAGCAGCTGTCACAACAGGTGGCATCCATGGCCGACGTGGTTGAACAGTTACAACAACAGCTGGCAGATCTGAAACAGGAACTGGGCAGCTGAATCTGATTGGTACAGATCGAGGCATCAATATGAAAACGATCTCATGGGCATCCTGTCTCTGGCTGTTCCTGTTTCTGCTCCTCGCCATCGATTCCACATGTTGCAACGCAGCCTCGCGTCCGAACCTGATTTCCATCGTCACCGACGACCAGGGGCGCTGGGCCATGGGGCTGTATGGAAACAAACAGATTCACACTCCCTACATGGATCAGATTGGGAAGCAGGGAGCGGTTTTTACGAATGCCTTTGTTGCCACCCCGGTCTGCTCCCCCAGTCGGGCCACGTTCCTCTCCGGCCGTTATCCTACCGAGTTGAGAATCACAGATTACATCTCCCCTGATGAAGCCCGCGAGGGCGCGGGGTTGCATGCCCCCATCTGGCCCGCAGTATTACAGAAAGCCGGTTACCGAACGGCCCTGATCGGAAAGTGGCACCTGGGTGAACAGGCCGACTTCCATCCGCGGAAAAAAGGGTACGACCACTTCATGGGATTTCTCTCGGGAGGCACCCGGCCGATGGACCCCATTCTGGAAATCGAAGGGGTAACAGAAAAACAGGCAGGCCCCCTGCCCGATTTACTGGTCGATAATGCGATTCAGTTTGTCAGGGAATCCAAAGACAGACCATTCGCACTCTGTCTGCACTTCCGGGCTCCGCATACTCCTTATGGCCCGGTCCCTGCTGAGGACTCTTCCCACTACGAAGGCATCGAGATCGAGATGCCCATCGCCGAGGGACTGATCCCGGAACAGATCAAGCAGAAAAACAAAGAATATTATGCGAGCATTTCCTCAGTGGACCGGAACATCGGTCGTCTGCTCAAGGAACTGGATCAGCTACAACTCACGGAAAATACCCTGGTGATCTTTACGAGCGACCATGGCTACAACAACGGCCGCCACGGCATCAGCACTAAGGGCAACGGTCACTGGCTGGCGGGAGGAATCACCGGTCCCAAACGTCCCAACATGTGGGACACTTCAATCCGCGTTCCGCTGGTGATGCGCTGGCCACGTGTGATTCAGCCGGGCACCCGCTTCGATGAGATGGTCTCTAACGTAGACATGTTCAAATTTGTCCTGGGAGCACTCGACCTTCCCCTGCCAGAAAATGCGTCCTTACATGGAATCGATTACTCTCCCCTTTTGTTCGGCAAATCGATTCCAGAACGAACCGCGATTTACGGCCAGTATGACCTGCACAATAACGGGTTGGCCTACATGCGAATGATCCGCACCGAAAAATGGAAGTTCGTCAAACACTATCGGGCCCGGTACATGGACGAACTTTACGACCTTGAGGCAGATCCGGACGAAACCCGGAATCTGATACGACGACGGATGCCCCCGGGATCGAAAGAGAAAGCCACAGAGCTGGAACAACAGCTGATCGAGTGGCAAAAGTCGATTCAGGACCCTATTTTGAAACCTGCTTACCAGTAAGTAAACCAATACGATTTAACGTAACGTCTGTTCCCTGTACGATTTGCAGAAGATTACCGTTTTTTGCTTTATATCCATCAACATTTGTACGGAATTCGTATAAAACCGGAATAGGCACCAGTTTTGACCAAATTCTATTTAACCTTCGAGGAATAATATGCTTTCGATTTCCCGCTTTAGCCTGCTACTCTGTCTGCTGATGATTACCGTTGGCTGCCAGAAAGGCTCCGAATCAGGCAGTGAAAATCAAACCGCCGACAGCAGCCCCGCGGAAACCGCTTCCAAAGATGCTGAGATGCCTGAAGCCGATAAGACCGCGAAAGCGGATGATAAATCTGCTGAAGAAAAAGAGAAAGAAAACCCCGAAGCGTTCAAAATGCCGGAAACGGTTGAAGGCAACTGGATTCTGGTTCTGCCTCAGCAGCAGCAGTTGATGCCACTCTACCTGTTGCGCGTCATGACCGAAGTGAAATCCGCCGAGGGAGATCAGAAAGAAAAATCCGATTTTCAGGGTGTCAAAATCGTCTCTCAGGGCCCGAACGTAGCCCCCGCCAAAATCGTCTCCTCAAAGACGACAGATCAGACCGTCACATTTGTGGAAAGCCTGTTGGATGATAAAGGCAAGGAATTCATTCAGCTCAGCTTCGAGGGATCACTGAATAAAGAACGTGGCGCGATCTACGGCAATATCAGTTTCAACAACGATAACTGCATTCCCGCCCTGATGCTCTTCACCATTGAAAAGGATCTCTCCAAGATCAAAGAGCCGATGCCTTCTCCCGGTGCCCAGGAACTGATCCAGGCCATGCAGTCGCAAGATCCATTCAAACCGCTGAATGAATTCACCGAAAAAATGCAGATGTTCCCGCTGGCTCTGGATGCATTTCCTCCCCTGCTGGCCTTCGCTTTGAGCAGTGATAAAGATACCAAAACCATCGAAGATATCATTAAACGCTATACCGAAACCTCTGCTCTCTGGGGTAAACGGATGGAAGCCAGCACCCTGGTGCGGATCACATCCATGCTGGCACGGACTGATAACAACAGCGACATGGCCACGAAATATATGGATCAGTTTAACAAGCTGGTCAAAGAAGGCGTTAAACCGCTCAGCAGCTGGGATCAGGAAATGGCGCTGGCTAAGGCTCGTGTCGGACTGAAATCCAAAGATCCGGAAAAAATTAAAGCAGCCGGTGCACTTCTGGAATCTGAGGCGAAAAAATATCCTCACGACAGAGAGTTGATTACTGAACTGGTCAGCTATGAAAAAGAACATGGCAGCATTGATAAAGCCATTGAGTACCTGGGAATCCTGGCCAGCTCTCCTCTTTCCGGCCGTGAACGTCAGATGATTGCTGCTTCCAAACAGAGTCCTCAGACGGTCAAGTTCGATGATCCTCGGGAGACTCTGACCGAACTCTGGAAAAAGAAACACGGCTCCACCGAGGGGCTGGACAAATACCTGGCCGAGTCCTTTAAACGCTTCCTCGACAGTTTCGTATCTAAAGAAGCGAAGGAAGTCGACCTCAAAAAAGGGAATCGAACTTCACTGATTGAGTTATTCACCGGTGCTTCCTGCCCACCCTGTGTGGCAGCAGACCTGGCCACCGGAGTAGTTGAGTCTTCATTCCCCGCTTCTAAAGTCATCGTACTGCGCTATCACCAGCACATTCCGGCACCGGATCCGCTGACCAACTCAGACTCGGAAGCACGCTTCTTTTACTACAACCACCGTGGTACTCCTTCGATCAATCTGAACGGTCAACAGGTCTTTGGAGCAGCTGGCGGAGTGGAAGAAGTCGAATCTTCCTATGACTCACTGGTCGAAGCGTTGATTCCAGAACTCTCAGCAGACACCGAAGTCAAAATCGAACTCTCTGCCGCTGCGAAAGATGGTAAGCTGGATCTGAAAGCCAATGTCAGCGGAACAGATAAGATTAAAGAGCCGCTGCAACTGGTCGCCGTACTGGCCGAAGACGAACTTCACTATGAAGCTCCGAACGGCATCAACCTGCATGAAATGATCGTTCGGTCGATGCTGGGTGAGCCAACGGGTGTCGCTGCCAAAGATGGCAAACTGAGCCTGACAAAAACCCTGGACCTGGATGAATTCAAAGGGCGTATCAGCGATTACCTCTCCGCCTTTGAGGAAAAATCCGGTGCAAACTTCACCGGTGTCCCACTGGCTCTGGAAAAACTGCACTTCGTGGTATTCGTGCAGGGCGAACTCTCGAAAGATGTTTTCCAGGTTGCTTCGGTTCCTGTAAGTGGTAAGCTCACTTACAAATCGGAACTCGCCGAGCCTGCCAAAGAGAAACCCGCTCCCGCGAAAGAAAAACCTGCCAAGGAAGCAAAACCTCCGGTGAAAGCTGATAAACCTGAAGCCAAAACCGAGGTCAAACCTGAAGCAGATAAGAAACCTGCTGAGGCAGAGAAAAAAGAAGCGGCCAAACCAGAGGACAAAAAGCCGGAAGCCTCGAAGCCGGAACCCAAGAAAGAAGCCGCTGAAACAGACAAATAGTTTTCAGTCAGAGCTGTAAAAATAATAAAACAGGGCATGGATCATCCATGCCCTGTTTTAATTCAAGCCACTTTCAGCCAGGAGACTGTTCACTCATTGTCGGTCGGAGGATTGGGGACCAGTTTTTCGATCTCACCATCCTGACCTTTGACTTCTTCACCAAACAGGGCATTCCCGTCAAGCGTTGTCAGCTTAGTCGTGCGAGCCGGAGCAGGCTCACGACGAATCTGACGGAACCGGGTTGTGGCTTTGCCCATGCGGGTATCTCGCTGATCCATGATCACGCGGGCTGCTTCCCGAACTTCGGCATCGCTCAGTCGCTTCAGGTTACCCAGCTCGGCCAGCGGTTCCAGAATGCGGGTCGCTTTAGATACAGTGCTCTCCATCAGGATAATGTCGAGCATTTCGCGTCGCATGCCCTGCATGGAAGCGATCTGTTCTTTCACGCTGTCCTGCAGCTCTCCCAGAACTTCCAGAGTTTCAGCAGCTTCGACCACGCGGTCCGTTTCAGCCAGCAGTTTCGTCTGAATATCCATCAACGATTTCAAGTTGGTGTCAGCCTCTGTCAGTTTCAGATTCTCATCAGTCAGCGTCTGCTGCAGCGAGACCATCTGCTCAGCGTGCTTCTGAGCGGCTGCCAGCGGTTCTGACTGGGAAATCAGGCTCTGCTGCAGGTCAATCATCTTCTGGCTGTTGGTACGGGCGACTTCCAACTGCTCTGACTGATCAACAATCTGCTGCTTGAAATTCAGAAACTCACTAAAGGCTGTCTGAGCATCTTTGATGCCTGTGGACTGATTAGCAGCCAGCTTCTGCAGCTTGATCATTTCATCCAGTGTAGACTGGGTCTGTTTGACCTGCTGCTCCTGTGAGGCCAGGCGATCCTGCATCGCCAGCATATCATCCAGCGCGGTACGGGCTTTGGTGGTTAAGCCTTCCTGCTGGAGAACCTGTTTCTGAAACTGATCGATCTTTTGGATGGAAGCGAGCGCCTCTTCGGTCTGCTCAGCTTCTTTTTCCAGTAAGATTCGAAGATCGCGAATCTCTGCCACAGCTACTTTGGCTTCGGAGAGCTGTTTAGCCTGCGAATTGAGTACGGTCAACAGATTGTTGACCTGCCAGGCACTGGTTTTGGCACCAACCAGTTTATCCATATCCTGTTGGACTGACACCAACTCCGTCTGCAACTGACCGATCTGACTCAGCATCGGCCGTGCTACTACAAAATACATACTAAGAAGACCAGCGGCCACTCCAACAAGCATCATTGCCCAGGTGTTCTGGATTGTCGAAAGGCGTGCGTTGGTATCTAAACGATATTGTCTTTCCCCTGAAGTCCTCAAGGCTCTATCTCCCAGCGTGATGATTTAACTCGGACGTAAAATTGGCACATCCTGTAGGTTTTGACCATGCATCCTTGCAAAACCATTACTGCTGTACTACCTAATATCGCCATTTTTACATTTGGAGTTTCTTCATTCTTGCCCAAAACCCCAAACAATTCCAAAAATTCTGCTTGCTCGAATCACGTTCCTGACCTATGTCTGTCAGCTGATTTTTCACTCAACCCGTTTGACAGCAATGACAATCGCGGTGCCAACATGATAAAGTGTGTGCTGGCTTTCATTTGAGATAAGAGGATACAAGCATGCTGGAAATTCAAATCGAATATGCCACTCTGGAAGACTGCGAAATCATTACGCATTTTAATCTTGAGCTGGCGCGGGAAACGGAATCAAAAAATCTGGATCCGGAACTGGTGCTCACAGGCGTGGTGGAGTCACTGGGTGATTCGCGCGGTTGTCAGTATTTTGTGGCCCGCCATCAGAACACCGTGGTCGGTCAGATCATGTTCACCCGCGAATGGAGTGACTGGCGTAACGGAGAATTCTGGTGGTTTCAGAGCGTGTATGTCGATCCGGCATACCGCCGGCAGGGAGTGTTCAAACAACTGTCCGACCACGTGGAAAAACTGGCTCGCTCCAATCCCGATGTCGTCGGACTGCGTCTCTATGTAGAGAAAGAAAACGACCGTGCGCAGTCTACCTACCATCAGCTGGGGTTTGGCTTTCCCGGCTACCAGGTGATGGAAAAGATGCTCGATCGTTGACGGAAGGCCCCCAGACGACCAAAATCGAATCTGGATCTCCGCCTGCGCCACGGCTCTCGTTAATGAATCACTACTCCAGGAACAACATCCATGTCACAATCTGAATCAAGTGAAATCCTGCTCCCCAAACTGACCCGCCGCGAATTCCGCGAGCGTATGCAGTCTGGTGAATTGAAAGCCTGCATCATCCCCGTGGCAGCCACAGAGCAGCATCTGGAACACCTGGCCATGGAACATGACTGGAGAAGCGTCATGCTGGTCGCAACCGAGGCCGCTCGCCTGCTGTCACCGGAAGTTCTGGTGGCACCTTCCATGAATATTGGAATCAGCGAACACCATATGCGACACCCCGGTACATTATCCGCGTTGCCCGGCAGCTGGCTGAGCGTACTGTTTGATACCATTCGCAGTATGCACCATGCGGGCTTTAATAACATCCTGGTGCTCAACGGCCATGGTGGAAACATTGCTCCCTGCCTGGGAATGTGGGGACAGTTCCAGCAGCGGCTGGAAATCAATCTGCATTTCGAGTCCTACTGGAATCTACTACCGGAAGAAGTGGCCCTGGCGAATCTGAAGACAGAGCGCTGGCCCGGTCATGCCCAGGAATTCGAAACGGCATTTGCCATGGCAGCATTCCCGGAGAACGTCCGGCACGACGCGATGCAGGATCAGGAAGACAAAGAACCCCTGGAAGCCACTGCAGAAGCGGGGCAGAAGATGATCGACGAGATCGTCAAACAGGTCGCCGGGTACGTCTCAGGCATGATCGATGGCAGCAATACGGTAGAAATCCCCCCGTTTCATCCCTGAGCATGAAACGGGGAGAGCCGCTTGAGCCATTATTTCGCGGGCTGACAGTAACTCAACGCCAGCAACGCATAGGCGGTTGCCAGATTGGGATCCGATTCATACCAGCGTTTCTGGGTGTTGGTCCAGCTGCCGTTTTCGTTTTGCAGCTCAGCCAGTTGATTGACCAGTTCGGCCCGCCAGTTGTGGGCCGTTCCCTGGTCATCTTTAAACTCATCAACCTGCATCGCATCCAGTGCTTTCGCAAAAGTATGGAAGTAGTAATACAGGCCCATCAGCCCCATGCCGGGATTTTCCTTCAACGTATAATGACGTCGGATCCACTCAGTAGCGGCTTTAACCCGCTTATCCTTCTCATCAACGCCGGCAAAAATCATGCTTTTCAGACCTGCATAGGTCATGCTGCCATAAGAACGCAGTCCGCCATCCGGAGTTGTCCCTGCCTGCGAAGTTCCCCCCGCTGCCGGCGTGTAATAGAAACCGCCATCGTTGACTTTCGAAGCAAAGGGCGTCGTATTAAATTCCGATTCCAGGTTCTGAGTTCGCGATACGAACACAAGCGCCTTCTGAATTGCAGGGTCGTCTGATTTCACTCCAGCCTTCCGCAGCGCTTCGATCAGAAACTGGGTATTGGAAAGGTCAGGACGCTGGTGTCCGCCGTAGCCAGCACCACCATAAAAGGTGTCGGAAGATTCGATTCCTTCCCCTTTATCCCACTGCAGACCGCGGAGAAACTTCTCTGCATTCTTGATGGTCTGATCATAACGACCATCTTTATTGGCTGCATGTAGCGCCATGATCGAGATACAGGTTTCATAGTTACGGTGATTACTTTTCGAGTAGTAAATCCCGCCATCTTTCTGAATATAACCTTCCAGTCGTTTCAGGGCTTTCGCCACAACAGGATCACTGGCGGGCACACCACTTTCCAGCAAGGCGGTCGTGACCAGTGCACTGATACCGGGCACGGTTTCAGTCGTCCACAGACCGTCTTCCAGCTGGCTGTTTTTTAAATAATTGATGCCGGCTTTCTGGATCTTCTGCAACTTCTCCGCATCGACTGATTTAGCCGGTGCATCGGCAGCAAAACTGACTGAAGCCAGCGCAGCCCAGGCCACTGCACAGATTCCGACAAAACTCAAAACTCGTCTGCTCGATAACATCAACAGTTCCTCACTCTCGTTCTTTTAAGGATATCACTCAAAGATCAGCATCATCCCTGCATTCCGGATTTCAGACGGAACTAAAAGAGAACTCAGCTCTGTGACGCCCGGGACAGAGCCTGCACCTTAAGACAGGAAAAACACTACGATGGGGTACCAGGGGGTACATACTGATTATATCCGTCCCCCATTCAGATGGAAAATGACGATTTCCGGTTTTCATAAAAATTTGTCAGCGTCATGGATAACCGTACCCTGTTTCCTCTATAATCAGCTGTGTAATTCCTGAATGCAGGGATTTCTAACTTTAATTCATTCTCCGGACTGACTCAGTACTCCACCCATGGCGACAGCAACTTCAGAACTGGACCAGGCGCAGACCTCAGCCGTCTATCAGGAAGAGGTCTATTCTAATCAGCCTCGAAAACTGAGCCTGGATATGCAGATTGAGACCCCAGAGAATGTCATTCTGACCTACCAGCTGGCAGGCCCGGCACAACGTTATCTGGCCTATCTGATTGATCTGATTATCCGCATGGTTGTCATGATTGGATTACTGATGTTCGTTATGCCGATGATGAGTCTGGTCTTGCCCGGAACCGCCCTCGGCCTGTTCCTGGTTCTGATGTTCCTCAATACCTGGGGTTACTACACGATCTCGGAAGGATTCTTCAAAGGACAATCCATCGGGAAACACTTTTGTGGTATCCGCGTAATCCGTGAGGGGGGCTACCCAATCACCTTCTGGCCCGCCGTACTGAGAAACCTGGTGCGAAGTGCCGATGCGATCATGTTCTATGGAATCGGTATCACCTCCATGCTGCTGACGCGCCGGTTCCAGAGACTCGGGGATCTGGCTGCCGGCACGGTTGTAATTCAGGAGCGTTCGCTGAAACTCCCCCGGAAACCTGTGATCCTGGATAAAATCAAACCCCTCGACAAAAATGAAATCGGCAGCTTCCTTCCGCGAGACGAAGTCCTGTCGCTGATCGACGAATTTATCGGCCGCCGCCATGTTTTGACCTATGAACGGGGGCATGCCCTGGCAGCAATTCTGGCACAAAATCTGGCCGATCGACTGCACTATTCCGGGGACCCGAAAAAAGTGACTCACTACCCCATGGCATTTCTGGCAGCCGTCTATAAAACTTTCAGCTTCAGCCAGGCCGAAGAAGAACAGGATGTGGTCTCTGAATACCTGAAACAGTCTGGCTTCGGGGAGTTCCACGATGAATAAGCATAAGTTCATTCAGCAACGCAGACCCCAGTGGAAACGATTCGAAGAATTTCTGTACGGCACCTCCCGCAAATCCCTGTCCAAACTGGAAGCGGAACAGATCACGGAATTTTCCCGGCTGCTTCGTGAAGTTTCTCACGATCTGGCCACAATTCGCTCCCGCGGCTGGGGACACGACCTGATCTCTTACCTGAACGATCTGGTCGCGCGAGGACATAACCTGTTTTATGGTGCCCCGCCCAGCAATCTCTCTGTTTTTTATCGCTATGTCTCCCTCGAATTTCCCCGTCTGTTTCGCGCCAACATCGGCTACTTCCTGACAGCCTGCCTGTTGTTCTTTCTGCCGCTGGGGATCAGCTGGTACGTGGTGCAGAACAACCCCAGTCTCGCCTCGCGGGTCATCCCCGAAGAAATCATGTCCCGCTTTGACACGATGTATTCAGACCATGGCGAGTCTGATCCGGACAATGCGAGCGAGGAGGATTCAGAGTCGGAATCAGAAGGGAGATCCAGCTTTGGAGATGAACGGGCAACCATGGCCGGTTTCTACATCAACAATAACGTGGGCATTGCACTGAAATGTTTCGCGCTGGGAATTCTACTCGGGATCGGCACCGTTTATACCCTGCTGTTTAATGGAATTTTTCTGGGAGCCGTCTCCGGTTACGTCATCAGCCAGGGACACGGTGAGCGTTTCTTAAGCTTTGTTATCTCCCACGGTTCTTTTGAACTGACGGCCATTGCCGTTGCGGGAGGCGCCGGACTGATGCTGGGAAATGCCCTGATTCATCCGGGCCAGAGAACGCGATTTCAGTCGTTACAGGTTCGCGGACTGGAAGCAGTGCAAATCGCAGGCGGCGCGGCTGTCATGCTGGTGGTAGCGGCATTGATCGAAGCCTTCTGGTCTCCTTCTGATATATCCCCCATGTTGAAGTACAGTGTCGGCGGCGTGCTCTGGTTGATAGTTTTTCTGTACCTCGCCTTTGCCGGACTCCAGTCTGATGAAGTACGTGAGTCCGCAGCTCAACCGGTTGGTCCTGAGAAACCAGGGGAGCTTCCATCGGCATGATGCGTTTCGAGAAGATCAATATCGCTCTGGTACCCCGGAAGGCCAGCAGTTGCCTGGACCTGGCGATCCGGTTCTATGGACGGTTCCTGATCCCGATCCTCAAACTCTGGGCGATCATCGCGATCCCGGCCTGCACCCTCGTGTATTGCCTCAGCTATTATTTTCTGCTGGACTTGCGGATGGCACTGACCGTGGCCTTTTTTGCCTCATCGCCACTGGGAGTCCTGCTCACCTGGAATTCAGCCCTGTTCGCGTTCGGAAACACCCCGGGTATGGGAAGCCTCAGACGCCAGTTCCAGTTTCGAATGATTCCCTTGATGCTGCTCTGCATGGCAGAGAGAGCCTTGTTCTTTATCGGTCCTGCCCTGCTCTTCTTTTCCGGCAATATGCTCGGCCTGCTGGGATTCATCTACTGTTTCTTTCCCGGCATCTGGATTCTGGTACGCAGCGGATTCCGGGTTGAACAGGCGGTCCTGGACTATGCAGGTGTGGCCTCGCAGGAAGATGCCTCGCACGATCATCGCACAAAAGATCTGATCAAAACCAACTTCGGCTCACTCTTTGGTCGGGGACTGGCGATCTTTCTGTTCTGCTACATCCTGACGCTGATCCTGTTTATCACCTTTGACTACCTCTGCTACACCCTGCTGGAGTTCCCGATCCTGATTGGACAGATCCCATACCTGCTGGACCCGAAAACCGCCGATGATACACTCATCAATATCATGCTGCTGATGACGACAGACCCCCGCGTGCTGGCCATGCTGACGGCATTCATCCTGCTGGTCTATCCCATTGGCCGCCTGGCCTGGTTCTTTACTTATATCGATCTGCGGGTGCGTCTGGACTGCTGGGATATGGAACTCCGAATGACCGAAGTCTCTGAGAATCTGACATTCAAGGAGGTTTCGTTATGACAGCCTCTCGAGTTCGCTTCCAGAGCAGAGTCTCCCTGATTCTCAGTCTGGGAATCATCCTGCTGACCCCGGGCTTACTTACTGCACAGCAGGAAAATGATTACACCGATCTGTCATCTCCTGACCAGGTGATGCTGAAGCAGGACATGCAGGAGATTCTGAAACGGCCTGAATTTCGACATCTGACCCGCGAACGCGAACTCGCTCAGGAAGCCGACGTGGATCTGAACGACTGGATCAAAGATTCTCCCCGACAAAGCAGCTATGACACCTCTGCCATCTCCGGTGTTGCCGGATTGATTTTCCTCTACCTGTCGTATGCTGCTGTGATTTGTGCCTGTCTGCTGGTTCTGTTCCTGCTCGTAAAAGCAGTGACTGGCTTTAAGCTTTCCAGAGAGCACAACATGAAATCCGACAAAACCCAGTTGCAAGGGGAGATGGTGCTGGAGGAACATGTCTCGCCCGCAGAATTAGCGGCAGCCACTTACCTCGAACGGGCACAGGAACTCGCCAGATCAGGTAACTACCATCAAGCTATCATCCAGCTACTGTATGGATCCATGAGCTTCATTGAACGCTCGGGATGGATCCGGTTCCGTAAAGGATTAACTTATCGCGATTACATGCGTGCGGCACGACCTCATGGCCTGGCCGGCGAATCACTGCGTCAGATGATTCGCACTTATGAACCCCTGGGATTCGGCCGTCGGGTCGCAACTCGAGAACACTTTGAAAGTACACTCCAGCATTATGAATCAGCCTTCCAGAAAGAAACGTGAACGCAGAAATGCGGGCTGGTTCTGGCTGGCCGCACTCTGTCTGCTACTTCCTTTGCACCTCTGGTTTCCGGAGTTCGGTACCGGTGCGCTGGACGATTCCTACAGTTCCTCCGCCAGCGGAAAAAAAGCATTTTATCTCCTGCTCGATCATGAATCGTTTCAAACGGAACGCAACCGGACTCCTCTGAGCGTCCTGCTGCAATCACTCGATTATGACGAAACCGTCTGCATCCTCGGTCCGGCCCGCTATCCCAGTCCCCTGGAATGGTCGTCTCTGCTGGCCTGGGTCGAAGAGGGCGGGCGACTGGTCATTTCAGCTAATCCCAAACATCCGCAGTTCCAGGTGGAACCGCTGGAACTCAGCGTGGAATATCTCGATGAAGTCGAACGGGAAAACATGCCGCGTGTTGAGAAAAAAGAGGATGACGAAGACAAAGAGGAATCCGATCTCAGCCTGCTGATGAAAGGCGAACACGACCTGATCGAAGCTCAGGCCTCGACCGTGTTTCCTGATGTCCCTTCACTCGTCTGGGATACCAATGCACGGGTGACCTCCGCGACGGGACAGGCCCTGGTCACTGCAGGAGAGACCCAGCAGGCCGTCCGACTGCATCATGGTCTGGGAACTGTTGTTGTCTCCGCGTCCTCGGAAATTTTTTCAAATCAGTCGATGGTAGACGGCGGCAGCGTTGCGGCATTTCGGCTCATTGAGGCTGCCGGACCTCCCGAGTATTTCGTCGTTGATGAATCACTGAATGCTTCGGGAACATCGAAAGTCGTCGCTCTGCTGATTGACCCGACCTTCCGTCCCCTGACAATCCAGCTGCTGATCACACTGCTGATTTTCGGCTGGTGGAGAAGCAATCGTATCGGGCCGATCCTCTCTTCTCACATTCTGCCCCGGCATAATATTGTTTCGCATACCGATAACGTCGGCAATTTACACTATAAAAAAGCCAACGGGCGTGCTTTACTATTCGCGTATATCAAGCAGCTGTTTTCCGAACTGAACCTCAGGCATTTCCGTGGCGAGGAACATCGCGTACTCGATCCCATCGCGAGACGTTTGAATGAAGATCCAAAGCAGATCAAAAAATTCCTGAAACAGGCTGCTCAAATCGCGAAGAGTAAAAAAGTGAATCGCCATCAGATGGGTGAGCTGATTCGGAAACTGTCTAAAATCAGGCAGGCTGCTTCGCCTGGGAAATATCAGAAGAAATAACGAGAGCCCATTTGTGATTACCTACCATTCGATCGCCAAAGTCGGCGACATTCCGGAAGGAGAAGGACGCGCCTATCATCTCGAAGGCCTGATGATCGCCGTCTTCCTCAAAGAAGGCCAGTATACCGCCATCAATGATTTCTGCCCTCACCAGGGAGCGCCCCTCTCAACCGGCTATGTCGACGAAGAGGGAGCGGTTACCTGTCCCTGGCATGCCTGGCGATTCTGTATCAAAGATGGCACCTGGCTGGATAATCCCAAATCGAAATTACAGGTTCCCGTTTACCCACTGCGAATCGAAGGGGATGACATCCAGGTGGGACTGGAGCTCCCTGAAGAAGAGGCCCCCTCGGCTCCCGCTGACTAAAGCTCGCAGGAGCCACCCGGTTCCAATACCACCGGCTCGGCAGTGGTCTGGCTTCGTACCTGATGAGCCCACGCAGCGGCGTCCTGTTCAATCAGAGGCCAGGTATTGTAGTGCATGGGGATAACCTTTTTGGGTTCGATCAGTTTCGTCGCCCGTACTGCATCTTCCGGTCCCATAGTGAAGTTATCGCCAATCGGCAGGATCGCCAGATCAACGCCTTCTTCACCAATCAGTTTCATGTCGTAAAACAGACCGGTATCAGCGGCAAAGTAAATCGTTCCATCCTCCAGTTTTAAGAGAATACCACAGGGGCTGCCGCCGTTGCTTCCGTCCGGCAGCATCGATCCATGATGGGCGATCGTCAGCTTGACGGTCCCAAAGTCATGTTGATAGGAACCACCGATGTGCTGAGGGTGCACATTTTCAATCCCCTGTTTCCCCATCCAGTCGATGATTTCGAAATTGGCAACCACCAGCGCTTTGGTGCGTTTCGCGATTTCAACGGTATCACCGACATGATCGCCGTGCCCGTGACTGACAATGATTGCATCAGCTTCGACGGCATCGGCGGAGACGCTCGCGCTGGGATTCCCTGTCAGAAAGGGATCCAGGAGAATGGTTTTTCCATTGGTTTCAATCTGAAAGGAGGAATGTCCCAGCCAGGTAATCTTTGTTGCCATGCTTGCCTCGAAGGTAAAGAGAAAGGAGTGATCCTGATTTCCGTACCTGCAAGATACAACAGATCGAAGTCCAATTTCAAGCAGTCGGTTTCATTCGCTGTGCACTGAGCCAGATCGCTCCCAGTAGAAAGCAGACCAGTGCGAAGTTCCCCAACCAACCGGACAGGAACAGCCAGCCGATCAGCCCTACCAGAGCCAAGAAGATACCGCCCCATTTTCGGAGCACCATCGAATCTCCAAAGCGGGTGACGAGCAGAATCAGAAAGATCAACAATCCTGCCCAGAAGATCGTCCAGATCAGGGCGGAACCGAAGGCAAATGTATTTTCAGGGCGGACCTTGAGTGCCAGTTTAGGATGTCCATTGACCTTGGTGAATTCCAGCTTGTGTCCCTTCAGGGGAATATCAAACTTCAGTGAAATTCCACCTGCTTGCGTCCAGCCAGCCTGTTGTACTTCAGCACCCAGCATCTCAGATTCTGCGGGAGCTGCTCCAAAAGCAGGTCTGGAACCTGGGTCGTAAACATCCCCCATCGGTTGCCCCTGGATGGCCCCCTGATTGGGTAGCATAGCTCCTCCGAAACCGCCTCCTTGCCCACGCCCTTCAGCCAGGCTGTTATCTCTCCCCCTTCTCTGGAAGGCATCATATTCCAGTGATTCTCTCATATTCTGTGTTCGATCACTGGGAGAGACACCAAATGGAGATCCGTTTTCAAAGTGTTGTCTCTGATTGAACGGGGGCTGATTAGGCATCGCCTGTTGTTGCTGCAATTCCTGCTGAGGCATCGCGAAATCATTCGCATTCTGCAGGCTCTGCTGACGGCGTAAGGCACGGCTGTCGGCAGGAGTTGTCTGAATGCCTTTCTTCCCAGGCGCCTGCTTGGGTGCTGCATTGCGAATCGTAAAGCTTTTCAGTTTGGGCAGGTCACTGGCGGTATTTGATGGAGCCGCTCCATCACCGTTTGAGGATTCAGCCGGAGCGCGATTCAACTTGTATAATGAGGCATTATTTCCGATCACGAGGCTGTTGAATGCGTCTTCGGAATCAAAATCGGAGAGTCCATTTGTATTCACCGCGTCGTTCAACATTTTATCCTGCTGTGCCTGACGCTGTTGTTCCTTACGCTGCAGCTCGCTGATCTGCTGTTTGATTCGCTGCCCCTGCTGTCTGGTCTGGGCATCGTCATCCGTATCTAACTGTTTCCCCAGTTCTTTCAGGTTGGAGATCACCCGTTTTCGCACCCGGTCACTCTTACTGCCGCTGTAAACGGAGTAAAGGTTCTCCACATCTTTCTGAACACTCGCCAGCGAAAGCTGATATTGGGTGTACTCTGATTCCGACAGAACCGGTGACATATTCGTTCGCGAGTTATCCAGTAAGGGGGTTGCCGAATAATCGTCGGGAACATAAACAGTCCACTTGGTCTGAGCGACGGGAATTCCATACTCGGCATTCTCAGCAGGTGTGACGATCCGCGGCGGTTCCAGATCGAGTGACTGTCCCTGCCAGTTGAATCTCCCCTGGGGCAAACTGGATTCCAGCCGACCGACGAGAATCAGATTGACAGAAAAAGAAAGATCAGCCGCACTCGTTTTGGGGAGTGCCAGCAGATAGATCGCCTGCTTTTGTGTTGTTTTTTCTTCACCCTTCTCTGTTGCTTCCGCGACCTGTTTCAGTAATACCGGGGCGGTTGGTACGCCTTTAACGAACGCACTCAACACTTGTGACCGTTCCGGAAGCATGACTGCCAGAAACTGACGTGACCGGTTGCGCAAGCGGTATTCCGCGTGCGTTTTCCAGCTGCCATCGTGAGCCAGCACGGTCGTCAACTGCGAAAGATTCACCGCAGCGGCGGCTCCCTGGTCTGCCTGGAACTGCTGAATCTGATACTCGGGAGGCTTACCATTCCCCTGCAGGCGAGCCAGGGTCATTGCCTGATTAGCCAGGGCATCATCGAGTGTCAGCGGCATTTCCTCACGATCGACCGTTGTGATCGATTCCGGATTCAGCAGGTTCAACCGTGCCCAGCTGTGATTCACCAGCATCAGATAATGCTGCTGGATTTCCAGTTCGGTCGTTTGTGAATCGACCTGGATGCTGGTGTCCATCACGCGTACCTGGGGAATCTCAATCTTCCCAGTCACCGGCGGTGCTTGCGTCGTTTCTGCGGTGATGAAATACGTTCCTTCAACCGAATTCTGCAGGTGAATCGTCCATTGGATGATTTCATTGCCGATTACGCGTTTGTTGATCTGTCGAATCGAATCCCCGCGGAAGTCCAGATGTTCTCCGAGCCAGGCAGGGGTAGTAAACGACAACACATCGGTTGCTGCTCCCTGAATCGACCAGCGAATCCCCACCGTATGACTGACCGACACATTACCCACCGTCGTCATCACCAGTGAGTTAGCCGTCACATTTGGCTGAGCCGGAGTGAGTTCCAGTTTGATCCACTCCGGTAACTCTGCCGAGGATCGATAAGCGAATTGAGGCAGACTCGGACGCTGTGCTTTCAACTCGGGTGATAAATCGGCAGAAGAAATCGCCCGCCAGTCTTCGAGTTCGGGGGCACGTGCTACCAAAGATTCGTCGATCCAGATTGCCAGATCACTGCGTACCGAAGCGACGGCCAGTGGTGTGGGGATCATAACCTCTGCCTGTTGCTGATTTCCCTCCCGGGGCACCACACCATCAACCACGATTTCTGCCAGGCTGGTTTTGAGCTCGGCGAATTCGAGAACCAGAACCCGCATGTCATCGGCGTTCTGCTCAATTACATACCAGTCATCCAGCCCCTGTGCCTGCACACTCAAGACGAGATAGGCTTCGGGTAGTTCCAGCACGAACGTCGATTCGGGAATGCCTTTAAGCTGATAGCGGATGCGACTGGAAATACTCAGTTTACGAGGCGAAACAAGAACTCCATGCTCAGCGACGGCCTGTTTTTCAGCTTGTTTTCGGGAAAGGAAGAACTGAGTCTCCACGGGTCGACGCGAAAACCGGTAAGCCCATTGGGGCTGCAGAGTGTGGCCTGCTATTTTCCAGACCGGAGATGCGGTTTCCGGATTCACATACTTCTGAGTATCGATTTGTATCGCTCCGGATATTTTCTCCGGACGAATCTGAAACTGAGGCTCTGCGTAGACGCCGATGGTCCCAGTTTCATTTGTGATGGTTTCAGGAACAAACTGGGGCAGGTTGAGCGAACGATTCTGCTTTCCAACAGACAGCGACTGAAACGCTTCCACTTTGACGCGTGTCCCATCTTTGATATCGCGTCTTAAAAAGACTTTGATACGTCGATCATCTCCGGTCCCCACCATTTCCCAGCCGCCCACATCGGGACCGGTTACGGACTGAATGCGAATGTCCCCGGGAACCTTCAATAATGCCTGGTTAATCGTCCCCTGTCGCACCTGATATTGATGCAGACTGTGCAGCCGCAGCCCCGCGTCTTGGACGACCGCTGACAGACTGGTATCACAATGTACAATGCCTTGAATCGCACCCCGCTCTTCTGCCTGACGCCAGGAAATCTGCAGTTGGCCTCCCTGGTCTACAGGCAGCTCCAGGGTCGATTTACCTGCTGTTGTCTGTTTCCGATAAGTGGACCGGGTTCCCGTGATGCTGACCTCCGAAGTCGCATCGGGAAGATCGAGTGTCAATCGCCCACTGGCCACAGGCAGGAGATCAAATTTGAAACTTCCCGCTGTCCCGCTCTGTTGTGCGGGCAGATCCAGTTCCAGATCGAGGATATGCAGTCCCGCCTGTGCAATCACGATTGAATACATTGTTTGTGAAACAATTTTATCACTGGAGAATTTGTGTTCCGGATGAGTCAACAAGGTGGCCGACTTTCCATCGAGCTGGGCACTGCTGATGGCCGCTTTCCCTAAAGGCAAGGCGACTGTCACCGGCTGTGAACCAACCGTGTGGATGACCAGACGTCCTTTGACATGCACGACCGCCTGTCCGGTTTCCGCTCCCGGTTTTATTTCTGCTGCATAGAGTGCCTGACTGACAGTTCCCTTTGAAGTTGCCTGCTGATCGACGGGTTCATCCGGATACGCTGCATTCCAGAGTTTTCTGAATTCATCCTGCGGCAGAAAGATGCGTTGTGAGTCGAGCGGATCAGTGCCTGCTTCGTAAGGGATCACCAGGTTTTGAGGCAGGCTGGGGACAGGAGGGATTTCTTTAGTCTGAGCTACTCCATTTACTGGAGCTCCCACACAGAAACTAAGCAGGAGCAAAGTGGTGACCGTCGCCTGTTTCTTATCTGCAGAAGCATTCCAGCGACAGCATTCCCGTCCCAGTTTGCCGATCATCCATTCCACACTCCAGCATAAACCGACCAGCAGCGAACCAACAAAAAGACCATCCAGAATCGGCTGTACTCCTGCAGGCAGAAACGCACTGCAGGTGATCGGGAGAAAAACACCCAATAACAGCACCAGGCAACGCTGCAGACACGTCCGGCTCCGCATTAACCAGCCCAGCCAGAGCACTCCGACCATCATAATCAGAAACAGTCGACGATTGATTTTCAGGGCCTGCAACGTCACATCCAGCGACAACCCGGATTTATGTGGCTCGCCGTAATACTGAAATTCCAGTGAGCGATAACCGTCCGGAGCAGGCAGTGGTGCGACAACCGAAAGTCGACCTCCCAGCGCTTTCGCCGGAGCAGGAGGATACTCTGCCTCTTCGATTAAACCTTCCCCCGCAGCCACAGAAGCCGGCTTGCCCTGCATACCTCCAGCCAGCCTGTCGGATTTGGCTTTGCCATCTCGAGCTTCCGATTCACCAGACCGATTCATTTCCTCAGTTTGCGAAGTCGGTTCCTTGAGTTTTCTCGTCAGCCCATCGACTTGTTGCCCTCTTTGAAAACTTTGGGTAGGAGCCGTCAATGGTGCTGGTGTTTCACCGGAGTTCGGTTCGAATCCCAGTTGAGTTCCACCTGTCAGATCACTCTGCGTTGATAACTCAATCTGTCGCATTTCAGCTTTAGACATGGAACGGCGTGCTGCTTCTCGTGACTGCTGCACTGCAGGCAGCATGAGTGCGATGACGATGCAAAGCAGGATAAACCCGCCAAACAGGGAAATCACGACGTTGACCCCACCCCTGCGATAAGAGTAGACACTCACTACAGCAATCAGCAGCGCACCACAGGCAGCCAGAACGCGCCCGCCCATCTCGCGGATTGGCACAATTGAGAGGTGCTGACGGACCCGTTCGATCATCCCCGGGCGTCCCAAAGGCTGGTCGGGGACAAAGTCCCCGGTGCTGTCGGTAATGAAAGTGTCCTGGGGATACAGAATCGTCCAGGCCTGGTTCAAAATCTGTAGCGGCTGGATCTGTCCGGCTCCGTCAACAACGGCGACCTGCGGAGGTACTGCAGAGAGTCGATCTTTCCATGCCACGTTTCCACGATTCGCATCATAGAGAAGTTTCAAGGTATACGTGCCATCGGTCTGGCTATCCGCAGTCACGGGGATCATGAAAGCAGCACCTGTCTGACGTACCTCAACCGGGGTTCCACCAATCTGGGCCGACAACAGTTCTGCACCCTCGGGAAGTGTGACCTGCAGAGCCTGGATCCCGACAGCAGAAAAGTCGAGTGCAGCTTCGTTCTGAACTTCTCCTGCAGAGCCCAGCACGCTTTGAATCTGAAGCTGATGCGCAATCGCGGTGGGTACAGCCGTCTGATTGAAACGGGTTTCCTGGACCTGTATCTGATGACCGGCGCCCACAAACCGGAATGCAGCAACAATGCGTTCTTGGGGCACGTAAGTGATGGGGGCAGGTAACTCGGCGGCATCGATCGAATTCAAAGCCTGGCCTCGAACGCCGGTCGCTTTAATCTGCAGACGCTGATCACCTTCCGCTTCGAATGCAACTTCTCCATACTGACGATCTGCAGACATGATCTGCAGTTGCGGAATCTGCACAACCTCTCCTTCGGGGCGAGGTTGTTCAACGGTTACCGTCAGTGTCTGCTTACCACTCAAGCGACGATCCATCTTCAATTTCCAGACGCGTACCCCGTTTTGTGGTTCTTCGGTTGCCTGTTCAATGATGCGTCCTGCGGAATCGATTAATTGAAACTGCAGATCGGTACCCACACTTTCCGGCAGGGCGACCATCAAAGACCGGAAGCTCCCGCGTTCGACATTGAGAGTTGCCTCATAGTGTGAGAAGAGCGTGGTCTGATCGAGCCGGACATACTGCAGATGATGTGCGGCCATTTGCAAAGGTTTTCGGGAAACAGTCAGGCTGCCTGAATAGCTGTTGTCCTGATATTGATACCCGAACCGCATATTGGGAATACTTTCCTGCATCGGCTCCAGACCAGTCAGTTCACTGGGAACCAGATCCCAGTCACTCTCCGCGTTGATGACCAGAGTTCCCTCCAGGATTTTGGCCTGGGGCAATTCAATTTGAGGCAAGTTGAGTAGCTGACCTTCCGTTTCAGGGGGCCAGTTCTCCAGATCGCGATGTGCGGTGATAATCACACGTGCTTCCTGGTTAGCCGGCAGTGCATCCGGGAAAGGAAGGCGTATCTGTTTGGAACCCGCTTCACGCGATGATTCTTTCCAGTCGATTGGCTGATCTTGAAAAGTCGCTCCCAGAATGGTCCACTCGGCAGGGAGGTTTGCTTCAAACTCAAACATGGGAGCAAACAGGCTTTCCACCGTGGTCACCAGGCGGAGATCCATTCCCTGTTCATTGATGTCGATCACGGTAGATGCTGCCATCTGCACCTCGGAACGTTTTTCCTGCGTGATCAGTGAAATACGAAAATCTTCCTGCCAGAAATCGAAATCCAGGCCCGGCCCTGTCGTCTGTCGCACGGGAGTTCTTTGACGTGTCGCCGGTGCAGCCTGGGCTTTGCGTCTGACGTTTCGCGTTCTTTCGACCTGGAGCCGAACTCCCGGCGGGTAGCGGATCAGAATTGAACCGACGTGGGAATTGACCTTCTCAATGAACAAATCAGGAACATTCCAGTCTTCATCCGTTTCCGTGGTCATGACGCCCCGGCAGATGATCTGTCGTTCGCCCTCGATCGGCTGCCGATAATTCAGGGTAATTTCAGTCCTGTTACGATCCCGCATGCTGTCATTCAACGTCCAGGATTCCAGTCCCGTTGATTCCACACTGACAATTTCCAGGGACTGGGGCACACTCAGAATCACCCGATCCAGCGACTGTCCGTAGATATTGAGCGTGGTCTGCGCCTGCCATGCGACTTTACCGGGACTGACAGAAACACCAATCCCACTCTGTGCGAATATCAGAGAATCGTTGGTCTGCTGCTGCGACTGCTCGGTGATTTTGATGCTGACCTTTCCATCCCCCCCCACCGGGAACTCATAAGCGGCCAGTTCTCCCTCCTGGAAAGTGGATTTCACCTTCAATTCGTTAACCACCAGGTGCCGATCAGCGGGGACTTTCATTTTGAACTGACTGGGCACACCGGGCAGTAACTGAAACTGGGAGACCTGATCACTGCCAACCGTATTGAGAGGAGCTGAAAGCTGTAGTTCCAGTAGATGTTCCCCTGCCCCCTTGCTGAATAGCTGCAGTTGCGAATTCTTTCCTGACTGCCGGGCGAGCATGGCAGGCTTCCCGTCCAGTTCCGCCGATTCCACAGCCAGTCCCTGCAGAGGCAATTCGACAGCCGTCAGTTGTTGAGGGAACTGGCGAATCAAAATGCGGGCTTTAATCACGAGTTGCCGATCTGAGAGAGTCGCCTCGTAGGCAGCACCATAAATGACAGATCGTGTATCAGGCAGACCTGTCCCACCGGTATTGGCTTCCGCCTGTTTCTTGAGAGACTCATACTGCGCACGGGGCAACAGCACACCGCTGCGGTCACGTGACATTAATGCGTCCAGTTGATCCAGAGGCAGATAGACGGCTGTCTCTGGCCAGTGAGGAGGCTTCGGTGCGGGCATTGACTGTTTTGGTTTGACAGTCACTTTCTTACTGTTCGTTTTCTGGGCGGGGAGTTCCTGAGTAAACCACGTCGAGAGGCATCCCAGGCAGACTGTGATCGCCAGTGCCAGATTCAGAAATCGGCGTATTTCAGACACACCAGTAACAGCAGGTGCGGATATCGTTTTTGATTTTATATTCATGGCGAACCTCATGCAGTTAGTCGCTCACAGTCGGATTTGATTCAACTCTCGGTGAATCCGTTTTGGTAGTTTCAGACTTATCTGCTATTTCTCGTCAGTCTGGTCATCCTGGAAATCATCGAATACACCGGGAGGCGGAATCACTGCCGCTGATTTACCGGCAAGATCCAGCTGTGAATCATCAGCTTGATGATCAGCGATACCTACGGAGCGGAGTGCTGCGATCGAATACAGAATCCAGATTGCAAACAGAGCCAGAATTCCGTATCGGGCCGCGTAGAGACCATGCAGAATTTTGTCTGCATTGGTCAGACTGAACATGGCTAACAGAAACCCGAGAACAATCAGCACCGTAACTTTGTTTTCCCAGGGAGTCTTTCGCATGACGACGGCAATGACAACCAGAGCAATTCCCAGAACCCAGCTATAGAGGGAGAGTTTCCACCAGGAGACTTCAATCTCCGGACTGCCCCCCAGGCGGGTGAAGCTGTAAGCACGACCCTCTGTCGGAAAATCGATCAGTGATCCGGCTGAAACGCCGATCCAGGAATCGAAAAAGGATGCGTCTGCATCAATTCCACCCCGCTTAGGAATCACGCCGGCCAGATGAGGTTCGAACTCCGATTTAAAATCATCAGAGGAACGAACCAGAGCATAGTCATCCGGCACCCAGATCACAGTTTTCAACTGTTGTACTACTACATTCGCAGCCTGCACACCACCCAATCGAGGTAACGGCAATCCCAGCTTACCGCCTGGCGAATCAGTAATGCGTGGCACGGACTTGGTAAACATCAGGCTGACGAGGAACGACTCGTCCGATGCCTGATCGCGAGAAACATTTACGAAGTAGCTGGTCCAGCCTTCTTCGCTCTCGCTGTCATCTGCTTTCTCCAGCGGAACCGGCTGACCGGCAACGGTGATACTTAAGGGCTCAATGCCCTCAGGCAATGCGACTTTCAACTGTTGTCGTTCGCTGGACTTCATCAGATAGCGACAACGATACGTAGAACGTCCCTCTTTACTGACCACAATTTCCACCAGCGACTTCAGTACGATTGTCTCTACGACTTCCTGGATCTTATGACGCGTGGAAGCGAGGTCGAGCATGACCGGCTGGCTGAAATAGCGATAAGCGAGAAAACCATCCCGCGGCAGTAAAGTCAGCTCTCTCATGTCGATCGGCTCCAGCTGATCTGACAACTCAGCGGTAGTTACCGAGAGGGTCTTGGACTTGCTGACAGCGATTTCACCATACACGCGTGCGAGTGGTACGTTTCGCGAGCGTGGCTGGTCATCAGTTTTCTCCAGCCCCAACACTTTTAACGGCTGTAAGGCAATCTGCTTCAGGGCGATATCGCCAGAGGAATCCTCGGCTGCTTTCTCTGATTCTTCAGTTTTCTCCTGCTCAGCGTCTTCGTTCTCTTTCGCTTCTTTTTCTCCTTCAGCCGCCGGTTCTGCATCCGCCGGATTCTTCTCCTTAGGAGCTTTTGCGACTGCCTGCAGGCCTGGAGTGATATCATAACGGACTTCCAGAGTGTAGGGGCCCTGCACATTCCGTTGTGTGATGATCGTCCAGGTCACCCAGCCATCAACGGCCTGCTCGGCCCGGCTTTTCTGTTTGATGGAGGGAGCCGGTGCGGGCGAAAGAGATCGAATTTGAACCAGGTCCGCGATTGCCTCCGGTACTGCGAACCGAAACGTATCGACACCCGCATACTGCACCTGGTAATTGATGCGGCTGGTTACCTCTGCAATCTGTTCTTTGACACTGATGGAGGTAGCGACATCAGCGACCAGTCGTGTCGGTTTGATCTGAATCTCAACCGGAATCACCACGGGCCGCCGGTTGTATTCCCATACCGAAGCCAGTGCCAGCCGGGCTGACTGTCGCTGCTGGGGGCTGTTAGCCGGCTGGGCACCAACCACATCCGGGTTACTGATAATCAGCTCCATCGATTCCGGTGCATACAGGGCAATCTGGCCTGTCTCTCGTTCGACGTCGGTCGCTTCCAGAATGGGAATATTGACCGTTCCAGAGAGGTCGTCCTGAGCCAGATCCCGATGAGCACGAACCTGCAGTTTCAGTTTTCCCTGAAATTTCTGTTGCAGGGACACCGTCAGCAGGCGGGACTCTTTGTCGAAGTTATATTCTTTAAGCCCGGACACATTCACGGAATCGATCTCCAGATCTTCGGGCACTTTCAACTGGAAGGAAAAGATTCCAGCCCGCTGGATATCATAATTGAGCTGCGCTGTGACTTTGATTTCGTCTTCACCGAAATAGCAGTCCGTCTGTTGCGCAACGAAGATTCGGGGTTCGAGGGGCTGCACACGGATCTGCAACGTTGCCGAGGGATTGAAAAAGCGATAATAGACAGCCCCGGGCCGGCGGATGTTCTCTGGGATGCCGTTGGCTTCGCTGCGGGTCACTCCCTCAAACTTCGTGACGGTGAAGGTCATGGTCTCACCCGCATCGATGGCGATCTGGCCGCTTTCCCGGATGACGTCCAAGGCATGAATTCCGTGCGTCGCAGAATCGGAGAGTCCCAGGATCTCGAACGGCTCTTCGGGAATTTCTTTTTCAGTATGCACTTCGATCTGCGCGTCGTCCTGTAACTGATTCAGAAATTCAACCTGAATCACCTGACGCCCATCGCCCTTTTCAACTTTCCAGCTCTTGATTTTTGTATTGGCTGATGACAGATCCAGAATTCGGTCGTTGAGGGGCACCGCGATGCGTGCCGATTTCATGTCTCCCCGCAGGACATCGTATTTTAAAGTGGCCTGGGTATGTACCAGTCCATCACGAATGAAAACCAGAGTGGAGTTCTCAACACTGGCCAGCAGGTCCATCTCCGGCTTGCTGCTTTCCCGGGGATACCAGAGCACACTGATCTGATTGGTGGCTCCGACAGTCGATTTCACAACGGTCGATTTCTCAGCTGACTTCGCGGGCAGGCGGACCAGTTGCGGATTGATTTTGACGGTCTGATCCGGTTCGGGAATCGTGAGATCCAGGGTGGTGATGCCTACTGTCGGGCAGGCAAACTGAAACTGATGTCCTTCCGGCGAATTCTTCACCCGCGTTAACAGTTCAATCTGAACCTGGTGTTCGCCTTTTTCGGACAGGAGCAGCGCGTACTGCCCCGGCCCGGTGCCGCGCAGAAAGACCTTTGATTTTTCCGAAGTGACTTTACCAATGGCGGCATCACCAAACTGCAGGGGAAGCTCGACCCAGGGATCACCCATCACCTGAACGGTCAGATTACATTGGATCCGGGCGACATTCTCTTCGATCGTGGCCGTGTAAGACGAACTCGTCACTACGGCTTTGACAGGAAACTGAATCTTCCCGTCCGTCCCCAGTCCCGCTGACTGCGACCAGAGTTTCAGATACTCGACATACGGCATGAAAACCGTCGCATCCGATTTCTGGAATACGTCCTTGATATTCTTAAAAGGGATATAGATCAGGCGATCCCAGTCATCCTGTTCTTTCCCCGCTGAATCAGCCTCGCCAGCAGCAGGTTTCTCTGCTTCGACTTTGGCTTGAGCGAGTGCCGAGCGGGGCACTCCTCCCAGTAATGTGCATGCCAGACAGATCAGAAGAACGAAACGAGGAGTGCATCTCAGACAGCGCATGTAACCCACCTTTTGTACATTACTCAGTACCCTGGCATCTGTAGAGAATGGACAGCAAACAGGGTAATCGCGTAAAAAGCGTCAAATTCAGAGTTTATAGAATTAAGTATAGTTTTTTTGGCTCATTCACTGGAAGATTGGACGTCTGTGAGAGATGCGAAATTGCGAAAAAATTAAAAAATTTCACAAAATGCTCGATTAAGGGAAGAGAGCCTGCTTTCAACTATTTCCTGTCTATTAACAGGACGTTTAGATCTGGGAGTCCCAACCAGCTTCCCCACCTGCTTGCTTCCATTGTGAGTACTGTTTAAGTTCAATAGCTGCTCTCATCGAAACGTCTGAACCAACGCGTTCTGAATAACTCGCTTCAGGAAACAGTCACATGCAGTGTCGGCACCGAGTCTCTTCGACTTCTTTACTCATCCTGGTCGTTTTTCTTAGCGTGCGATCTCTGTTCGCTGGCGATCTGCAAATCGTTCCTTTCAACCAGGATGTCACTCCTGAGTTGGGACAGCCTGTGGCATATGCTCCCGCGCGGAAAATCGTGACGCCCCTTTATGCCCGCGGAGTGGTCCTGCTCTCTGATGAAGCGCCGGTCGTCCTGTGTGCCGTGGATGCGATTGGCATTGGAAACGAAGGCTACGATACCTGGCGCGAAAAGCTGGCTGAAGCAGCCGGAACCACACCGGAGCGTGTTGCCGTTCATTCCCTGCATCAGCATGATGCACCCCGCGTCGATTTTGCCACTGGGCGCATCCTGGAGAACGAGGGACTGGGGGGCTTGAAATACGATAATGCCTACGGTCTGCAGTGCATCCAGAAAGTGGCGAGTGCCATCCGAAAGGGATTGAAACAACCACAGAAGGTAACTCATCTGGGTATTGGCAAAGCAAAAGTCAACAAGGTGGCATCGAATCGCAGGCTGCTGGGCGATGATGGCAAAGTGCGACTGATGCGCTGGAGTAAGTCAAAAGCCCCTGAAGCGATAAATGCACCGGAAGGAGTGATCGATCCTTACCTGCGTTCAATCTGTTTCTGGAACGGTGAGAAACCCATCGCTGTGCTGAACTACTATGCGACGCATCCCCAAAGCTATTATGGTCAGGGAGATGTCAATTATGAATTTGTCGGCATGGCCCGGGAGGCACGCAATGAGGCATTACCGGGTACACTCAACGTTTACTTCAACGGTGCTGCAGGCAATATTGCCGCCGGTAAATACAACAGTGGCGAGCCTGAAATGCGTCCGATTCTCGCACAGCGAATTGAGAAAGCCATGCAGCAGGCATTTGAGAGTCAACGGAAAGTGGCTGTGAATTCCGAGGACCTGCACTGGAAGACCGAAATGACAGCACTACCCGTCGCGGCACACCTGGATCCTGAACAGCTCAAGTCAATCATCGAGGACACAAGTAAAACTCCGCGCGAACGAGCCTCGGCTGCATTCAACCTGGTCTGGTACCAGCGGGCCAGCCAGGGACATCAGATTCCCATCACCTGCCTGCACCTTAAATCAGCTTCGATCCTGCATTTACCGGGTGAACTGTTCATTGAGTATCAGCTGAAAGCACAGGAGCTGGCTCCCGGCCGAACGGTCTGCCTGGCAGCCTATGGTGACTATGGTCCGGGCTACATCTGCACCGAAATCGCATACAGCCAGGGAGGCTATGAATCGAGCCCCCGCGCCAGCCAGGTCGCGCCACAGGTCGAAGCGGTGTTAAATACCGCGATCGAAAAACTGCTCAAGTCGGCACCGGAGCAGTAAGCTCACGACTCCGGTAGCCGGCTCCCTCTTCAGTTCGCCATGGCGGAAAGTTTGGGAAGTAGAGTTACTGATCGTCGCATCACTTCCACACCCTTCGATTTGACGGAAATATAATATTTCCCGGGTGCCAGGATCTCTTCGGGATAGAACTGGAAGATGGCCCGCAGATTTTCCCGGGTCGCAATCTGACCGGTGCGATACACGATGCGACCACTCTCTTCACAGAGATGGCAGTCTACCCAGAGATCTTCGTGAGGCGGGTTCAGACTGCATTGAACGAGAATTGATTCTCCCAGTTCAAATTCAGATTTGCGGTTGATCAACCAGCCACCCACCATCTGCGTTCCGACATCGACAGACAGAAACTTGTCTTTTTCGCGCATCGTCTGTTCGGGTCTGAGCATCTCCGCTACAAGTTCCGGCTCGACTTCGTGCAGCGTCATCCGGCCTTCGGGGCGACGGATTCCATACAGATCCTGCTCGTATTCAGCATAAACCCCCAGAGCCAGTACTGCCGCGATTCCGGTGACCCAGGCAGTGGGCGATTTCCAG
Organism: Gimesia chilikensis; assembly: GCF_008329715.1. Taxonomy (GTDB): domain Bacteria; phylum Planctomycetota; class Planctomycetia; order Planctomycetales; family Planctomycetaceae; genus Gimesia; species Gimesia chilikensis. The sequence continues at coordinate 254,040 of NZ_VTSR01000005.1, forward strand.
CTGGCAACCGGCTGGGGGCGGAACTGTTCAATCAGTGCTCTGCAACGGTCCACGTTACGCTGGAACCAGCCTCCCCGGCGATAGAGTCGCCGCAGGCGGGCGGACACCCATTGCACATCCGATTCTTTCAGGAAACAGAAATAGATCGCGATGGAAATCATCGGGAAGATGTAAAGTCCCAGTGAGAACAGAGTCCCGATATGGAACGACGCTCCCAGAGCCAGTGCGATGGGACGTCCCCATTTGCGCCAGACCACAAAGATGAAGACCATTTCCCAGACAATCGCCACGTAGGACATGACCGACACAATAATCGGGTACAGCGTCAGATATTCTCCCAGTGGATGTGGGTTATTATAGCGGGACATGGCCCAGTAAATGATCTGATCCCCTTCCAGGTAACCAGGCGTATGCAGTTTTGTAATCGCAGCCCCAAAATAAATCAGGGCGATCAGAATCTGCATCAAGCGCTGTGGCCAGACTTCAAAGCGCGGTGGATCCAGTTTCGCATACTGGGGCCAGTTGCTTGCTGCTCTCTTTCCTTTCAGCCAGCTGTCAACCGACCAGACGGAACCACAGTGAGACAGGGAAAGAATAAACAGGACATGGGTAGAGATGGCCGAATATTTGGTCGCCATGCTGATACAGTCCATACAGCAGAAGTAGGTATAGAGGATCAGAGACGCAACCAGTGAGAAGCGCGTCATCCAGCCAATACTGCTGCAAAACAGGAAGAATGCGAGGGCGGTAAACAGTCCAACGGCGACCGTGCCGGGCAGCACGGGAAGATAGTCATAATAACGAAACAGGTCTGCCAGTGGTGCAGGAGCGCCATCTGCAGAAAACAGTTCCCGGGCAAAAGGCCAGCGGGTGCAGACGGTCCCCAGCAGAACCAGGGGAACCAGCATTCGCACAATCGCCAGCCCATAAGGGACTTCCTGTGCGAAAAAGAACTGGTGGAAGCGATCACGAAGTTTTCCGGTTTGCGTTGAAATCACTTCTGGAGCATCCATGCTTGCAATCCTGTTTATTGTAGCGAATCGAAATCAAAAGTATGGGAAACGGTGGGAACCGCTGAAATCAGGCGTCTCAGTTACCGACGGGCGATGAGAGATGTACGGGAACATCCGGATCATGCTGGAAGCCGGATTCCATGACCTGCTGACCGACGGTCGTCGCGAAGAACGAACGCCCACGGTTCATATCTGATAAGAGACGTGGATTATCACTGACCTGCAGCGTGCGCTGACGTGTCAGCCAGGGCACATAGGTTTGTGCGACCATCCCATCCGGAGTGATGACTTTTCTCAGACGATAGTAATTCTGAAAGTCCTTCTGCTCCTCATAGCGTTGATCCCAGACGGCATCGGGCAGATTATATTTCTTGCACCAGGCTTCCTCGATGCACATGATCCGCAGCATCGGCTCATGGTCCGTTTTATCGAGCGTATTCATCGCCATACGGACCCAGGCATCACCTGTCGTATCGTAGTGACGACGTCCCAACCCACCATAGGGGTAATAATCGCCCCAGGGCCCGGGAGACAGTTCGTAATATTTACCGCTGATCCCTTCCCCGATGATGTGCGTTCGGATGGAATAAGCGGACCAGCCACAGAACATATCCCAGACGATGTAATACATCCCGGGATGACTGCCGGTTCGAAATGTGAATGTGTGACAGAAAATGCCAAACAGCAAAATACCGATATATCCGGTGATTGTCAGACAGCTTATGCCGCGTTTTAATAATCGCATCAGCGTCGCCTTCCCTGGCTCAACAGTGAGATCAATTTTTGTAAGACTTTGTTAAAACGAAGATTACAAGCACTTGGATTCGGCAGCTTCTGCCGGAAATCGGCTAAAATCTTCGTTCTCAGAGGCGGCAATATCGCTGATCTTGGATTTCAGGTCAATAGCAACCTTTTTGTCCGATTTAAGTCACTTATGAGTTAGCCATTGAGAAGATCGAAAGGACTGTTTCAACGGGTAACGTGCTTTTGAATTGCTGCGAAGATCCCGTCCCAGAGATACTCTTCCGCTTCCGCATCGATCTGCAAACCGACGTCTGTCGCAGCCTGAGTTGTCACGGGACTGATACTGACCAGACGGGTTCTGCTCCCCAGGTGCTGACGAATATCTTCGGTCAACAGCCGACTGAAATTGCGGGCTATTGAGGGGCTGCTGAGTCCAATCCAGTCGATTTCTCCTGATTCCAGCAGTTCCAGGCTCTCGCTTCCCCAGCTGGCGACATCGTGATTTTCGTAAACCACAATCTTATCGACCGTCGCGGAAACTTCTGCTAATTCCGTCTGCAAGACTTCACGGCCTCGGTTAGCTCCCGCCCAGAGAATCTTCTGACTTTGGACCAGTGGCTTCAGAGCGGCGGCCAAAGCTTCGGCGCGGTACTGATCGGGAATCAGATCCGCCCGCAAATGAAATTGCTGCAAGGCTTCCGCAGTCGAGGGACCGATGGTGGCGATCTTGAGCCGGGCCAGTTTCCGCGCATCATAGCCTGTTTCCCATAAGCGGTTCAGAAAATAGTTCACACCATTCGCACTGGTAAAGACCAGCCATTGATATTCATCCAGTCTCGCGATGGCGGAATCCACGGGCTCCCAGTCTGCGGGAGGACCAATTTCGATAGTCGGTAACAGCACTGGTTGCGCCCCCAGTTCCAGAGCCCGCTTGATTTCAGGCTCTGACTGTTCCTCGGCGCGGGTGATTCCAATCCGCAGACCGAATAAGGGTTTTTGTTCGAACCAGGCAATCTGATCGCGCAGGGAAACACAATCGCCGATGACAATTAGTGAGGGAGCCACCAGGCCTGCCTGTCTGACCTGTTCGGGTAGTTGAGAGAGTGTACTCTGAACGGTTTTCTGAAAGGGTGTCGTCCCGCGACTGATGACCGCAGCAGGGGTCTCTTCTGCTTTTCCAGCCTGCATCAGCGATTCGACAATCCGCTCCAGCTTATGCAGCCCCATGTAGAACACCAGCGTTCCCGGGAATTTTGCCAGGACGTCATAGTCCAGTGCAGAATCCGGCTTAGTGGGATCTTCATGACCGGTGATCAGTGCGACCGCGGATGCATGTGCCCGATGGGTTACCGAGATCCCAGCGTAGCCAGCAGCAGCGGTTGCTGCAGTAATTCCAGGTACGACCTCAAACTCTATGCCCGCATTCCGCAGAGCGGCGGCTTCTTCGCTGCCGCGTCCGAAGATAAAGGGGTCTCCCCCTTTGAGGCGCACGACGGTCTTTCCTTCCAGGGCAGCGGAAATCAGGCGCTGGTTGATTTCGTCCTGCTGCAGCACACGGCGGTTTTTACAACCTTCCGAGACGCGACAGGTTCGTTCCACTTCTGAGGAAACATGCTGCAGGATGAGGGGATTCACTAATCCGTCATACAGAATCAGGTCTGCCTTTTGCAGGCACTCTATCCCCTTGAGGGTAATCAACCCGGGGTCGCCCGGACCGGCGCCCACTAAATAAACTTTACCCCCTGCCATCAGATCTGTTTCGCTCCCTGACTATCAAAAATACCTGGTTTAACGGTCAGCCGGGTATTATAGCAGAGAATCTGAGGATAGCGAGTTGCTTAGAAATCGTACCAGGTACCAAATCCAAAGAACTGTTCGGAGTTATTATAGAACTGATACTGGATGGTTTTTCCGTCGATATACTGCAGACCAACGCGGAACAGGTGATTGTTCCGGTCGCCACGCCACTGCCAGCCGACCATCATACTGACGTTACCACCCCAGTTGACCTCTTCGCGGAGATACGCGTTCACAGCCCAGAAGGGGGCTCCCTGAAAGCCATTGTGTTCGACAGGACTGAACTCAGCACCAAACTGCAGTTCCCAGGGCTGTGCCCCACCATCGACGTTAAAGGCGTATCCAAGTTCGGCATACAGACGCAAATCGGGATCCGGGAAATAACCGCCCCCCAACACAAATGCGTCACGTACGTAATTGATGCGCTGAAAACTGGGGTTGCGCACCATGTATTCATCGCCAGCATGCGAACTGGTATGATAATAGGCGAGCTTTGCCTGATAGGCACCACGTCTCCAGGTCAAAGGGACCCCGACACGATAATCGGTTGCTTCAACATCAAATTCTTCCTCCAGGTTCAGACGGGGAGGGCCTGCCCCTTCCAGGTCCAGCTGCCAGCCTTCCAATACATCATCATTTAATGAACCATAGCGCAGAATCCCGACGCGGGCCCCTGCTTCCAGTTCCAGCTGCCAGCCAATATCTTTTTCATGCAGTACGGCCATGGCCAATCGAGGTTCTTTGGGGCCTGCCAGATACGAAGTATAAAGCAGATCCGTCGGCAGAAGGGTCCAACCCCAGCAGTTTTCCTGACAGAGTTGTTCAATCGAGTCTGTATAAGTGCTCTGTGGCTCGGGAATGGTCTCCAGTGTGGAAAAATCGGGATCTTCCGCCAGTAGATCGGGACCATAAAGAGTATCCGTCGCCTGAACCTGTCGAATCTGGGTCACACTTTTGCCCGAACTGATACTGTTCTGGGCATAAATTGGCGGTAAGCGATCTGCAATTCCCCGGTTCCAGTCTGCGGACCGAACCGGTGCGGATTCATGTAACGGGACACCCAGCTGAACCGGGTTACCGGACGGGGCCGCATATTGATTTTCCAGAAAAGTCTGAGCCTGAGTGGGATGCGCAGGGGGACGTCTCTGCTGAATGGCATGAGGCGAAGGAGCCAGAAAAGGCTTGCTGCTGTTTGGCTGCTGTGCCTGCAACTCAGTTTGAGCAGCGCAGAATGACAGCACCACCAGCATCATAGTCTGTATGGATGATGAATAAAATAACCTCACCTGTGAGGCTCCTTAGGTGAACCTCAGCAGTAGATTGCTGAGACAGTATTTGTAGTTATGTGTGAGAGAGGATCAGGAGATCTGAAAAGTGAGAGAGAGGTGGTTACAGATGAGATGATCCGTGGAAGTGGGGCGGAGTATAGCGAGATGTGCAAGGTCAGAAAAGACGAATTCGGCCCGGATCAGGAATCAGACAGTTCCCTGTCTGATTCCGATATATATCTGATAAGTCACTATTTAATAACAACTTGCATGCCGACCTGCTGTATGCAATCCCCAGATCGCAACAGGCATGACCGATAAGAATTTTCAGAAAAAAATGATTCTGAACGCAAATTACTTGATATGTAGACTGTCTTTGTCGTTCATCTGCAGCACCTGACCGTGGTGCAGTGTCTTGACGACTAATCCCGCATCAGTAAAGAACCGGATCTGTGCAGTATAGTGAAATTCATGCGATTCACCCGCTCGCAGACGATAAGGGCCTGTCCAGGGCATGGAAGGTCCTTTTAATTCATACAAGATTGGAGTTTTCGTGGTGTTAACAATTTTGGTGGCTGGAACCTGAGTTCCTTCCAGAATCGTGAAGAAGCAGGAGTTATGAACCGGGTCTCTCTCAACAAACCAGTGATCCCGTACCTGGTTCAGCCATTCGGCCTGAGCGCGTTCCTGATCTTCTGTCAGCACAGCAAAGCGGGAGTATTCTGCCAGTAACAGTTTGGCGATTTTGGCAGATTCCGATTTTGGATACAGGCGGATCACCTTGGCAGCAATCCGTTTCTGCTGCGAGAGTACCAGCTTCTCCACACCTTTCAGAAGTTCCTGAGCAGCCTGCTCCTGCTCCTCGGGAGTCAGTTCAGCCGGCTTGGAATCTGTGGCAAACGGATCTTTTTGGGCATAGACGGATGGTGAAACGAGTGTCGCCCCCACCAGCAGCATCAAAACAGAGAGTACAGAATGTTTGAAAGATAGTTTATTCGAGTAGATGACCTGAGTCATAGATCTCACCTCAGCAATAGCAACACGGATATCAGAGCACGTCCCTTAAATGTACACGGTAAACCGGAGGCGCGCCGATTTCGCCTGGTGAAACCAATCGATTTTTTATACAGAATCGAGCTGTCGACGATTTCTTTTCCGTCAGAGGTGTCTTCCGTACATTCTTCACAAGCACATTATCCCCAATAAGTTAACAAACGAATGGAAATTCATGTTTCTGATCAGGTGGCCAGAGCAGACATCTCCGGTCAAATCGCATAAAATAGTCATAACGACTGAGAAGAGAAATTGTCCTCCGGGCAGTTCAGATTTCATAGAAAGATTATCTACCAATGGCCAGCAACTCCCGCCCTCAATATGGGCGTGTCTGGATTACTTTTCTGCGTAACTCACTGATTCGTGAAATGACCTTTCGTGGTAACCTGATAATCACGATTGTCACCCGTGGATTCTGGTTCGCAGCGCAGTTGATTCTGTTCGATATCATTTACCGCAACGTCAATTCTATTAATGACTGGACACGCGAGGAGTATTTCGCGTTTATGGCGACCGGGATGTTGATCAATGCGATCGTGGAAACATTTTTCATGCCCAACTGCGCCAACTTCAGCGAATTGATTCGGAACGGAAATCTGGACTTTGTCCTGCTGAAGCCCATCGATACGCAGTTCCTGGTTTCATTTGAAAAAGTCAATCTGGCAATGTTGAATCAGATTGTGCTCGCGGGAGCTCTCTTGCTCTACGCGCTGGCTCATACGACGCAACTCGAACCGGCGCTGTCCGTGCTGCAGTATCAGATTCAGGCCGGGCAATGGGGCTGGCTGCTTCATCTCTCCCTGCTGGGCACGGGACAGATCCTGATGTACTGTCTATTGCTGATGATTGGTGTGGCCTTTTTCTATAGCCTGATGATTGCGCTGGCCAGCAGCAGCATCTGGTTCGGGCGGAACCAGGGCCTGTATGACTTCTGGTTTTACATTACCGTGTTTGCCCGTTATCCACGCAGTATTTATAGTGGCTCACCCACTGGAGAGATCCTGCAATTCGCCTTTTCGTATGTAATCCCGATCCTGCTGGTCGTTACAATTCCTGCGCGTCAATTACTTTCTAAAGCGCTTGAGCCATCTTGGATCACACTGGTCTCCATTTCAATTACCCTGGTGCTGCTGTTTGTTTCGCGTTGGATTTTCAAATGGTCTTTGAACAGTTATCGCAGTGCCAGCAGTTGATACAGCGAGCCTGACTACCAGACTGAATCAGTTTACTGTCGAGTAGAATATGAATATTGTCATCATGGGTGCGGGAACTGTGGGCACATTTGTCGCTGACACGCTCTGCGCCGAACAACATAATGTCACCATCATTGACCAGTCGCGGCGTGCCCTGGAACAGATTGAAGAACGGGTCGACGTGCAGACCATCTGTGGCTCTGCCTGTGACTCCGCCATCCTCTTTCAGGCAGGTGTCCTGGGAGCAGACCTCTGTCTGGCGGTAACCAGCCAGGACGAAGTCAACATGGTTGGCGCCAGCCTTGCCAAAGCCATGGGTTCCCGACGTTGTGTCGCCCGGGTATTCAATCACGCCTATCTGAATCTGAGCACCTTCGACTACCAGCGGCATTTCAACATCGACCGCCTGCTCAGCCTGGAACATCTGACGGCCCTCGAACTCGCAAAGCAGATCGGAGAGCCAGGCCTGTTTGCGGTGGAGAACTTTGCCCGCGGCGAAGTTGTGATTCAGGTGCTCGACGTACAGCCCGGCGTCAAAGCGGACGGGGTGTTGCTCCGGAATCTCAAGCTGCCCAGCGGTGTGCGCGTAGGCCTGATTTCGGATGGCAACAGTACGTCTATCGCCGGTGCAGATAATGTGATTGAAGCCGGGCAGATCGTGACTCTGATTGGTACCCAGGAGAACATCGATAAAGTGCATCGCATGTTCCAGCATAAGCGGGCCTTGAAGTTCCGCGTCATTATCGCCGGCGGTGGAAATATCGGTTTCAACCTGGCGCGCATCCTGCAGAAGAAAGAATACTCGGTAACAATTCTCGAAACCGATCCGCAACGTTGCGAATTTCTCTCCCGACACCTGAGCTCCACAACTGTTCTGCATGCGGATGCAACCCGCCGCACGGAAATGGAAGAGGCTCGAGTTGGAAAGGCTGATGTATTCGTCGCCGCGACCGGACGGGACGAGGATAACATCGTGTGTGGTGTGGAGGCCAAAGAGCTGGGAGCAGACCGCATCATGAGTATTGTGCGTCGGCCCGATTACGCCAACGTGCTGGAAAAACTGGGCATCGATGTCGCCGTCAGTCCCCGGGAAGTTATTACCCGTCAGATCATGGGAATGGTACATTCCGGACCTGTGATCAGCCACTCTGAAATTGGAGGGGGCAACTCGCTGATTCTGGAAGTCGAGGTTCGAAAGAACTCTCCCATCACCCAGGCTAAACTGAAAGATATCAAATTAAAGCAGGCGCTGATTGCTGCGGTCGTGAAAGAGGACTGTGTCCGTGTACCCGGTGCCGATGATCAGATTCAGTCAGGTGATACCGTAATTCTGTTGTGTGAGAAAGACAATCTGAACGAGATCCTGCCGCTGTTTAAAACGGTCAAACAGTAGAATCGTCACAGACTGCCCGGTTGTGATCTCCAGCAGAGATTCTCAAACTCTCTCCCCTCCCGCTGCCGAATCTAGTCTATACTTCATTTGCAGTGTTCTTAAACTTGGTCCCGGGATCTCTCTACATAGACTGATTCTGATTTTCGAATACAGACAGCGGGTTGCGTTCATGATCGATCGTAGAAGTTCTAATATCCGACGTTCCGGAGATGAACGTCGTAATTATGAGAGACTGGAAGCAGGCATCGAAGTCCGCATGCTGAGATCCGGCAGCGGTTCGGGTCATGTACCCTTAGAGGGAACCGTGAGCGATGTTTCCGTTGACGGTCTGCGCATGCTGCTGGATGTCGCTTTGACCATCGAAGAGACGCTGCTGGTGCAGGTTCATAGTGCAGGTGAGCATCTATTTAACTCGACCGCTCGAGTAGTCTGGCAGAACCAGGACGATTCCGGAAAATACGTCACAGGTTGTGAGCTGTGTGTCTTTCTGACCAACAAGCAGTTTAAAACACTCAAAGAGTTCATCGGCAATCAAATCACGCCCTTCTCAATGGCGCATGATCGACGTGGCTGAAACCTGCTCTGACCGGTTTCAACCAATCGTATAGCCACCATCGACTACGATTTCCTGACCGACAATAAATCGCGCTGCATCGGAAACCAGAAACACGGCGGTCTCTGCGATGTCTTCCGGCTTCCCGAAGCTTCCGGATATTAAGCGCTGACTAATCTGCGTCGCAACTCCCGCCAGTTGTTCCTCATTCAGACCGACCTGACTCCAGATGGGAGTATTGATCGGCCCCGGCGCGATTGAATTGACGCGAATGCCGCGCGGGCCCAGTTCCGCAGCCAGGGTCTGTGCCAGAGATTTTACCGCAGCCTTGGACGCCGAGTAGGCAGCCAGCCCTGGAAAGCCGACCTGTGTCAGAAAGGTGGAGATAAACAGAATCGATGCACCTTCGCTCAGATCCGGCAGAAAAGTGCGCACGGTCTGCAGGGCACCATGAAAATTCACGTTAAAGGTTTCGTCGATTGCTGAACGCGAAGCATCTTCAATCGGGATCACCCGTGCCAGCCCTGCGTTGGGCACCAGAATATCAACCCGCCCGAAGCGGCGTCTGGTCCCCTCGGAGAGTCGCAGCAGATCCTCGTCACTGGTTACATCCCCGTCGATGACCAGTGTTCGTGCTGGATAGCGGGCTTCCAGTTCTTCCAGCAGTTCACTCCGGCGGGCGAACACAACGACCTTGGCCCCTTCATTCAGAAAATGCTCTGCAATGGAGCGTCCAATGCCACTGCTCGCGCCTGTGATAACAGCAACCTTATTAAACAGACGATCGGTCATGAGCTCCCTCCGTGAATCAAATCGCAGTCCATGCTGCAGAAGCCCTCTCCTGCAGGGCGCAAACGATTCACGCCGGAGAGAGTAGAAAACCTGCGATCAGCTATACCAGTTCATTCCTGCAATCGCAAGCTTCGGATCGCCGCTTAGTGGATGAGAATGAACTCATTGGAGTTGAGGTAGGCCCAGTAGACATCCTGGTAGCTCTGCTGAACTGCGATCTGGGGAGGCACATTGCGGGAAGTCAGATAGCGGGTCCGTTCTTTGACCAGCCGTTTGAGTTCGGTCAGCTCCCTGGATGTGGGATAACGCGTCAGGGCAGCCAGGCTTAGCTTCTTGATGCGGGCATCGGGCGAGCGTTCTTTAATCGCCGAAGCCAGGATGGTATCTTTCCGATTATAATCCAGGCTGTTCTGCACCAGGGGACCATTCATCATCAGCAGCGCCTGGGTGATGGTACCGTCGAAAGTGGTCGTTTCGTCATTCTCTTCATTCTGATGAGTGTAGACAAACTGCTGCAGCCATTGATCACGTTTCTGCATCTTCTTCCAGGCCGACTGATAATCGGTAACGATCTCTGCCGGATTGGTTGTTACCAGCAGTGAATCATAAAGCTGCTCTACCGTCATCTGCTTCACGTACATCCGGCTGAAATTGGGAGTGCTGCCGTCATCCGGATCGTCGGATGCGTTATCGGCAGTAAACTGACTGCTGAGTCGATAGGCGTCTGAAAGACAGATCCAATGAATCAGCTGTTTGATGTTGTAGTTACTATCAGCGAACTGCCGCGCCAGTTCGTCCAGCAGTTCGGGATGTGTGGGTGAATTGTGGTAGCCCATATCGTCGATCGGTCGAGTGAAACCGTATGCGAAAAAGTGAGCCCACATGCGGTTGACCATCGCCCGCGCCAGTTGATCGGTTTTGCCGGAAGTCATGAGTTTCGCCAGTTCCTCACGACGATTCACATTCGAACCTTCGGGAATTTTCACACCGGCAAATTTAGGATAAGCGGGCTGCATCAATCCCTGTCGGGTTTCGTAAAATGTCGTACCGCCATCACGCAGGGAGACCAAAGCCAGTTGAGTCTGATTCTTTTCCCCTTTTTTGTCAGTCCGTTTTTTGCGAACGATCTTCGTCTGCTTGAAAAAGCTGTTGATTTCCCAGAACTGACTCTGGGTGGCATCATTGAAGGGATGATTATGGCACTGCGTACATTGAATCTGCGTTCCCAGGAACAGACGGGTTGTGATTGCGGTCGCTGGAACTGCCTGGTTATTCAGATGGGCCAGCAGAAAGTTTGTAGCCCCGTTGGAATCGGCGTCCCCTTCAGCAGCGACCAGATCGAATACGATATCATTCCAGGGACGGTTATCATCAAAGCTCTGTACCAGGAAATCCTGTAATGCGCGGCGGTTGATTCCGCGCGAAGTGGACCGACCAATTAACAGACGGGTCCAGATCGTCGACCAGTTCGTTACGTAAGAGGGATTTTCCAGCAGCTTCTGCACCAGCTGCTGGTGTTTGTCTGGCTGTTTGGACTTCAGGAAGTTTTCAGCCTCTTCGGGTGTTGGAATGCGACCAATCACATCGAGGTAGACCCGACGGACCCACTCCGCGTCAGTGGCAGCAGGTGAGGGTGTAATATTCGCGGCCTGCCAGCCATCCTGAATCCGATGGTTGATAAAGGTAACGATCGCTTCATCAGACGCATCCGCGGGCAGCTTCTCTACCGGTGGTAATGCTTTCGGTTTGGCTGCAACCAGAGGTTGATCTGTAAGGATTCCATTCTGATGCAGTCGCAGCATGGGGTGCTGCGAAGAATCGAACTGGGGAGTACGCCTTGTACCATCTTCCGTGACCAGCGTTTCCGCTGGCCCTGGTGTCAGTTCAGACGGGGTTTGCTGGCTGTCAGCCAGTTGAGGTTCGGTGGAGGGTTCTCGAAATACATACCAGACCACAACCACCAGCCCCAGAACTGCAGTCGCTGCCAGCCCGGCCCGGGACAGCGATCTACGACGAACCTGATCATGAGGCTGCTTCAGCACCGGCAGCTCTGCGTCAGTAACAGGGGATGCGACGGCCATCTCAGCGTCAGAGCCTAGTGCCTGATCCCAGTAAAGTGTTCCATGCAGGTGCGCATAATTCAGGTAGTACTGCATCGCGTCCGGATTGGAGAGAACGATCTCTTCCAGCCTCTGCTGCTCTTCAGCAGTCAGACGCTCCTCGCACAATGCTTCCATAAGCAAAGAAAGCTCAGCTAATTGTACTTCCTGCTTACTCATGACTATACGACTCAGCTGCAATGTAACGGTTAATGCATTCAAATAAAGTTCGACGAACCCGGCCCAGTGACTGATAAACCGAATTCACAGGGCGTCCCAGATCGTCAGCCAACTCTTTTCCCTGATTACTTCCCTGATAACGTCGTTGAATCAGTTCACGATCTTTCTTACGTAATTTCGCGAGACAGAATGTCAGGGCATTTCGCCTTAGTTCAAACAGGTCCTGGTTCTCTTTGACCGCTTCTGCCACCTGTGAGACAAACTCATCACTGAACTGGTGCTTGTCTCGACCACGCTTTTTCCGATATTTCAGAATTTCATAATGTGCGATCTGGCAGGCCCAGGCAAAAAAATTGGTTCCGACCTCAAACTGAGCTGCCTTCTTCCAGATAACCAGATTCGTATTCTGCAGAATCTCTTCTGCTTCCAGTGGATGTGGAATCATCGAGAGAATGTAGAGGTAGATCCGCCGCTGATGCCTGGTAAACAGCGAAATAAATTCCCGACTCTCTTCCGATGACGTATCCGGAAAAGCAGGTAGATCGGTCGAACTGGTCAATGGACTGCCCAATCTTTTACATCAATTTCAAATATCACTTTCCAGCAGAATCGAGACTAAAACAGCGGAAGCCCCTGCGAGCATCCGCTGTTTTATGGCTTCATTCAGCTGATCATCAGACTGAGACTAACCGATCAGTTCTTTAATCGGAGTACCACCATTGGCCAGCTTCATCGGACGACCTCGTTTTGAGGTATGTACGATATCCAGCGGAATACCCAGAGAGTGAGCAACGGTTGCCCACAGGTCGCCAGGCAGATAGCTCTTGCCTTCGATGCCGATACCATCGCTGTCGGTCTTACCGATAGCCTGACCATTCTTCAGTCCGCCACCACCAATCATGGCAGTCCAGCTGGCGGCCCAGTGGTCACGACCAACGTTCTGGTTGATCCGCGGGGTACGACCAAACTCACCCATACAGACGATGGTCACATCATCCAGCATGCCGCGTTGTTTCAGGTCGGTTACCAGTGCTGAGATCCCTTTATCCAGCTGAGGCAGGTTCTGATTCTTGAGTGAATCGAATACGCCCTGGTGGAGGTCCCAGCTGCCAACCGAAGCGGAGACTTCGACGAAAGGCACACCAACCTGGACCAGACGACGAGCCAGCAGCAGTCCCTGTCCGAAGTTGCCGGTACCATAGGCGTCTTTGACAGCCGCTGGTTCCTGATCAACTTTGAAGGCTTCCATCTGGCTGGAAGTCATCAGGTTGACTGCTTTCTTGTAGATGTCCTTGTGAGAGTTGGCGGACTCACCACGCTTGGATTTAATGAATCCGGACTCCAGAACCTGAAGCATGTCCAGCCGCTGACCCAGACGCTGTTTTTCAGCCATGTTGATGTCAGCGTTCTGAATTGTTCCATTGCTGGATACTACGAATGGTGAGTGAGCCATTCCCAGGAAGCCGGCACTACCCCGGCTGCCCCCGACGGAAATGAACGAGGGGATATCCAGTTCTTTACGACGTGAACCGAGTTCGTAGCTGACCACCGAACCGAAGGTCGGGTGTACCACGGTGGGGTTAGGTACGTATGCAGAGTGCATGTAGTAGGTACCACGGGCATGGTCGGCTTCACGAGTACTCATGGAGCGAATCAGTGACAGGTTGTCCATGACCTGAGCGGTCTTGGGCATATGCTCAGAAATCTGCATATCACCTTTGGTGCTGATCGGCTTGAATTCACCGCCGTTCTTGGAACCTGGTTTCAGGTCCCAGATGTCGATGGTCGGTGGTCCACCCGGCATCCAGATGAGGATACAGGCTTTCTGCTGCTTCGTAACCTGAGCAGCATTCGCTTCCAGGTGTGACAGGAAGTTCATTGTTGGAATCGCGGTCGCTGCACCTGCGACGTGCTTCATAAAGTGCCGACGCGTCATTCCGTAAGGATTCATAATAGTCATGATAGTGGCCTTTTGCGAAAAGGATGTTTGTTTATTGATTTGTCTTTAGCACGACGCTGTAGTTTAGTGATTGAAAATAAATTCGTTGGAGTTCAGCAGAGCCCAATACAAGTCCTGGTAGGCGGCCAGTTTGTCCGGAGACCGGGCGATCAGTCTCTGGGCACTGGTCACTTCCCGACGATCAGGATATCGGCTCAGAGTCGAAAGGAACATTTTGCGGATCTTATCCTGGTCATTCCCCTTCGACAGCAGCATCTGATTCAGATAGCTGCCACTCTCGGCGCTGATTGCGTTCTTGGTTAATTCTCCGTTCATCATCATAAGAGCCTGAGGAATAGTGCCATTAAATGTAGTGGTGTCATCCCCGGAATCGGTATCGAAGGCAACCATAAACTGATTCATCCACTGACGACGCTGCTGTTCAGCCCGTTCCCAGTTAGACTGTCCGGACTTGTGAGCACCTGTGGCAACAATAAGTGAATCGTACAACTGCTCGGCAGTCATGTTCTTAACGTACATATGAGAGAACAGTGGAGTCTCACCCCGCTCAGGACTGTCAATTTCATTCTTGCTGCCATACTGGCTGGTCAGGTTGTAGGCTTCACTGTTACAGATCCAGCGGGCCAGCTGTTTGAGGTCGTAATCTTTTTTGACCAGTTCTTCGGCCATTTTATTTAACAGTTCAGGGTGTGAGGCAGGGTTATGAGGCCCCATGTCATCCACGGGACGGGTGAAACCGTAACCCATGAAGTAACCCCACATCCGGTTGACAATCGCAGTGGCGATCAGAGGGCGATCTCCCTTTACGATCAGCTTGGAAAATTCCTTACGCCGTTCAACACCTGAATCAGGGCTGACTTTGACTTCTTCAAAAATCGGATAAGCAACCTGCATCAGACCCGAACGTTTTTCGTAATACACGGGACCGTCAAATCCGGTGGCTACGATTTCCGAATAATCGTCAACCTGACGACCGGTTTTCGGATCAGTTTTACGATGGTTCACCCGTCGCATCTGACGGAAGAAACTGTTGTATTCCCAGAACTGATTCTGTTTCCAGTCGTTGAACGGATGGTTGTGACACTGAGTGCACTGAACCTGGATTCCCAGGAACAGACGCGTTGTGGCGGCTGTGACCTGCACTGCTTCGTCATTATTCTGCATCTGGGCCAGCAGGTAGTTGACTGCCCCGTTTTCTTCAAAATGCCCTTCCGCAGTCACGAGATCCTGAACAGTTTCATCCCAGGGGCGGTTTTTGGCAAACGCCTCACGCAGGAACTTTTGCATCCCGTTGCGGCTCACCCGTCGTGGAGTACGACGACCGATGAGCAGGTTCGTCCAGACATTCGTAAAGTTCTGTACATAGCCGGGATCGTCCAGCAACTGATCAATCAATTTAGATCGCTTGGCAGGGTCACGATCTTTGACAAACTTCTCAACCGTTTCTGCGGAAGGGATTTGACCGATCAGATCCAGGTGAACTCGACGAATCCACTCCTCGTCGGAAGCGACGGGAGAAGGATCGACTTCGTTGTCTTCCCAACCCTGGCGCACCCGCTGGTTGATGAAGTCGATAAATGGATCAAAAGCCCCGGTGGAAAATGCCTTCGTTCTGCTCTCCGGACCTGCAGCTTTGACGGCAGGCGCCACAGCGCTGGCACAAAGTAATACTGTGAAAACAACACTGAGTTGTTTAGAAAAACGACGCATTTTCGAGTACTCCACTGTTGTAAAAAAATGAGAGACTGAAGACGCTACAGCAGTCGCACCGGTATTGCTGTGCTCCACCAAATTGCGAAAAGAAAGCTGTCTCGCTACTGTAATAACTAACTCAAAGCGCAAAACATTCGAGGTGACTCTCAATAATATCTGGAAATTATGCTAATAACCTTACTATAGAGTACACGATTTTCCACAATTTCCAATGCGAATATCAATCATTTTTGATGCTAACTCTGAATCCGCGAGACAGCCAAAATCGACATAACACTCTGATATTATATACCTTAGAATCGGTACCA
Source organism: Gimesia chilikensis (assembly GCF_008329715.1). Lineage (GTDB taxonomy): Bacteria > Planctomycetota > Planctomycetia > Planctomycetales > Planctomycetaceae > Gimesia > Gimesia chilikensis. The sequence goes on from NZ_VTSR01000005.1 coordinate 270,106, forward strand.
CCCTTACATTTACCCTTCTTCAGGGGGATCAGACACTTCATCTACCCTAGCCTGAATACACGTAAGTACACTTCTTTCTAGATAAATCGAGATCAATCCATGCCAAACCAGTATCAGTTCCAGGGCCAGGTAGTCATTATTACAGGTGCAGGAAACGGAATTGGCCGTGCCACCGCGATCATGATGGCTGAAGCCGGCGCTCACGTGTTTGCAGGGGACGTTAAACATCTCGCAGAAAACCGGGAAACGTTCGAGCAACTTGGAATTGTGGAAGTGCGCTGTGACGTGCGCCAGGAATCGGACGTACAGGCATTAATCGAACAGGCCGTCAACCAGTATGGTCGCATCGATGTGCTGGTAAACAATGCTGGCATCGGCATGGTCAAACAGATTCATCTCGTCTCTGAAGAAGAGTGGGACGCCTGCATCGACACCAACCTGAAAGGGACCTTCCTGGGTTGCAAACATGCGATTAAACACATGCTGACCACAGGTGGGGGAGCAATCGTCAACACCGCCAGCAACGCGGGGCTACTCCCTCGGGCTCATGACCCGGTTTACTCAATCAGCAAACATGCGGTCGTTGCCCTGACGGAAAGCCTGGGACTCTGCCACGGAAAAGACAACATTCGTATCAACTGTGTCTGCCCGGGACCGGTCGGAGAGACCGGCATGATGAATGATGATATTGCCAGAGCCGCGGACCCGGACGGGCTGACCCAGTCCATGATCAACGCCAGCCCGATCGCTGCCGCCAACAAACGAATGATCAGCCCACAGGAAGTTGCTTCTGCCATCTGCTACCTGGCCAGCCATGACGCCCTGATGGTTTCCGGCACCGCCCTCCGCATCGATGGTGGCAAGTCGCTGGGAGTACCACCACAGTCTAAATAGTTTCAGCCTGCAAAACAGGAGGGAACGTGCTCTTTGAGCAGTTGGATCTGCTGATCGGTTAATGGGGTCACCAGCTTGCAGTCGACGCGACGGAATTCGCTGTCCAGCGATTCACACCGCAAGACCTCTGCAGAGACATTCAGTGAAAAGCTCAGCTGCGTTTCTTCAACGCGCAACTGGAGTTGTTCTCGCGGTTGAAATTCAGATCGGGCAGCAAAGGAAATCCCGTTACGACTGACATTAATCGCATAGCCTTTTTTACCAGTCGCTTCCCCTGCAGCAGACAGCCCTGCATCATCCTGATTGAAGGCCAGAATGATGGCATCACTTGAATGGCGGGGAAAGGCACGACGTTCACCGGAGTGCCCCTGCGATTGTTCGAAACACTCCGCCTTGGGAACGGCGGGAGATTGCTTCTGCTCCAGTTTCTGCAGCAGACTTCCCCAGGTTTGACCTGTCGAAGTGGTGGCCACCCGAGTCGTCAACCCAGCAGCACTTCTGCAATTGCGAAAAGAAACAGGTTCACTTTTTCGAGAGATTCCCGGCGGTAAAATCTCCTCAATCGCCTGTTTTCTCAAATTGACTTCCGGCTGACTCTCTGTGACTATACCCATTAGTGTAAACCCGTTACAGGATGAAAGATCTGTTCTTTTTAACAGGTCCGGATGTTCGCACACAGAACCTGACTCTCTCTAAACCTAGGTCACAAAATGGGTCACGTCAAAGTCCAATCGACAATCATTCACCTCTTACTGACTCCTGCCCGCCAGACAATATGCTCCCACACTACATCCAGATTCTTTATAAACAGGTTGCCACCCGGCCAGATTCGCTTCTTGAACCCGGACCAATATACGTATCTCACTACAAGAAATAGACTTACGTCCATTTTCCACGAAACGTGGAATTTTCAGGGGATTTCGGGTTTGTCTGGTGAGCAACAAGCTTGAGAAACCAGTATCGGGCAATTATACTGCCACGTTTCCAATGACTCTGAAGAAACGAATGAAGTTTTTCGGACGGATCATCGATAGGGGATTCTATATTTCAATCCGATTGATCATGACCGCAGGATGAGTGCCCTGAAGATCTCAGTAACGCCTCTACTCTCCGGTTATCCCGAGAACACCTTTCCCTGACAGGTAGCGAGATAATACAGACATGCGATTTTCGCTCGTCGATCAAATTAAAGAACTCGAGAAAGGCAAGTCGATCACGGCTGTCAAAAACCTTTCTCTCTCCGAAGAGTATTTGCAGGACCACTTTCCCGGCTTCGCTGTCATGCCGGGCGTACTCATGGTCGAATCCATCGTGCAGGCGGGTGCCTGGCTGATGCGATATACCAATGACTTTCAATACAGCACTGTCCTGTTGAAACAGACCAAGGCCATTCGCTTCAACAGTTTCGTCACCCCCGGCAAACAGCTGCGGGTTTCGCTCAGCATTCAGAAGTGGGAGGACAACCTCTGCACACTGAAAGCTTCGAGCGAAGTCGAAGGGGAAGCGGCTGTCAGCGGACGAATCGTTCTGGAGCAGTTTAATCTGGCTGATAAGAACCCGTCGATGGCCGACAAGGATGCAGACCGGATCAAGGATCTGAAGACTCAATTTGCCCAGCTTTGGAATCCGGCTAAACAGGTTACCCCCTGAAAGCCGAGCGATCCGGAATACGACTTCTGTCAAAGCACTAACAAATCTTGTTAACTATTTAGATTGGATTGAGGAATGAAACTGGAAGGAAGAGTAGCGTTGGTAACCGGCGGCAGCCGCGGTATTGGAAAAGCCGTCGTGCAGGCCCTGGCCCGGGAAGGGGCTAAAGTTGCCTTTGTGTACCGTTCCAGTGCGGAAGCTGCAGAGCAGATCGTCAAAGAGCTGGCTGACGAAAACTGTGAAGCCATTGCCTTTCAGGCTGACGTCGCCAACAAAACCGAGACCGATGCCGTTGTGGAACAGGTCATCGAAAAATGGGAAAAGATTGACATCCTGGTCAACAACGCCGGTATCATCCGCGACGGTCTGCTAGCCACCATGTCTGCTGAAGACTGGCAGGCTGTCATCGACACTAACCTGACCAGTGTCTACAACTTCTCCCAGGCAGTGACACGTCCGATGATGTCAAAACGTTATGGGCGCATCATCAACATGTCCAGCGTCGCTGCTCACTTCGGTAACGCGGGACAGTCCAACTATGCCGCCAGTAAAGGGGGAATCATCGGATTCACCCGCTGCCTGGCTACCGAAGTCGCCAAGCGGGGTATCACCGTTAATGCGGTCGCTCCCGGTTTTATTGAAACAGACATGACCGTTGACGTGCGTAACGCCGCCGGCGATCAGATTAAGAAACACATTCCCGCCCGCCGTCTGGGTCTTCCCGAAGACATCGCCAATGCTGTGCTGTTCTTTGCCAGTGAAGACTCATCCTACGTCACCGGTCAGACTATGGCCGTAGACGGTGGTCTGACTCTGGGTGGAATTTAATAAGCGTAAAATTCGAAGCAGCTCGTGGCTGTGACGAATCGAGATATTTTGTTTTGTCGACCATTCTGGAATTGGGTCAATTCCAATCGTCGACACGGAAATTGTCAAAACTATTCCTCTCGCCGAATAGTTTTACACAGGCTGGGTCGGCGGGAATAATCGACCTGCGGGTCGAAATCAAGGAGTATTTAGATGCCAACTAGAGATGAAATCTTCGATTCCGTTCGTGAAACCCTCGTGGATGCCCTCGGACTGGATGACGACGAAGTAGTGCCCGAAGCGACCCTGATGGGAGACCTCGGTGCAGAATCCATTGACTTCCTGGACATCGCGTTCCGTCTGGAAAAAGCATTCGACATCAAGATTCCCCGTGGGGAACTCTTCCCGGAAAACATCGCTTCTTCCGATTCCGGTTTCGTGAAAGATGGCGAATTCACCGAAGCAGGGATTGCAGAACTGCGTGAAAAGATGCCACACGCAGACATCGATTCTTTTGCCGACGATCCCAAAGTCGAAAAGATGCAGGACCTGTTCACCGTCGAGATGCTGGTTAACTTCCTGGATGCCCGTCTGAAGTAAGCCAGAGTCATCTCTGATTAGAAAAACTGTCGAATGCAGCACAGCTCACTCCGGGTGGGCTGTGCCGCTTCGTCTGATCGAATCGCATTCAGAGCTGTTCGGTCTGCTTTAGCTTTAAGTCACCTGCAATAAGGTTCGCTGAAATGCGCTGGTTCTGGATTGACCGCTTTATTGAATTCGAGAGCGGCTCTTACGCAAAGAGTGTCAAAAACGTGACACTGGCCGAAGAGCATCTGCACGACCACTTCCCCGGTTTTCCGGTGATGCCCGGATCCCTGATGATCGAAGGCATGGCCCAGACGGGGGGAATTCTGCTGGGCGAGATCAATGATTTCGAACACATCGTGATTCTGGCCAAAGTGCCCCAGATGACGTTCCACAGCTGGGCCTGCCCGGGTGATCAGCTCATCTATACCGCCAAAATCACCAATGCTGGTGATGAAGGGGGTGCTGTCGATGTGACCGCCATGGTGGGAGACCGCCTGGTTGCCGAGGGCAGCATCATCTTTGTCCACCTCGACCAGAGTGATTCCGAATTTGGCAAGATCGACCAGAAAAACTTCGTCTTTTCCATGAATCTGCTGGGAATTCTGGACGTGGGTCAGGCTGGAACAGGTGAAGAACAGGCTTAGAGCGGCTATTTTTGAAACCTTGGTATGGAAGCCTTGATTCCAAATGGGCTACAATAATAATTCATTGATCGAAGCATCAAACTAATTACGGGCTGCAAATCATACTCGCTGGGTCAAACAACACTCTGATTTGCCTGCTGTTACCAATTTCAATTTAAAACAAGAATTCAAAGCTATGAACCGCCGCGTTGTGATCACAGGTATTGGGGCCATCACTCCTTTAGGGAAAACCGTGGAAGATACCTGGAAAGCTCTCCAGGAGTCCAAGTGCGGAATCTCCAACATCACTCACTTTGACGCTTCCAATTTTCCCACCCGCTTCGCAGCCGAAGTCCACGACTTCCACCTCGAAGATTATGTCGATAACCTCGACCGCTTTGAATACTCGGGACGCAACATCCGCTACGCCATCGGCGCAGCCACCCAGGCCGTGAAAGATTCGGGTATCCTGGACGAAGACTTCGATCCTTCCACTTTCGGTGTGTACCTCGGTGCCGGCGAAGGTCAGCAGGACTTTTACCAGTTCATGAAACTGATCGCCCAGGCCCAGAATGACGGACACGTCGACCTGGAGAAATTCACCAAAGCCGGTCTGGAACAGCTGAATCCGCTGTTCGAACTGGAACAGGAACCCAACATGCCCGCCGGTCACCTGGCGAGCCTGTTCAACGCTCAGGGTCCGAACCTCAACTGTCTGACCGCGTGTGCCGCTTCCAGCCAGGCGATTGGCGAAGCCTCGGAACTGATCCGTCGTGGCGATGTTGATATCATGCTTTCGGGTGGTGCCCACAGCATGATTCACCCCTTCGGCGTTACCGGGTTCAGCCTGTTGACCGCCCTTTCAACGCACAATGAAGATCCTTCCAAGGCATCGCGTCCTTTCGACCGCAACCGCGATGGTTTCGTGTTAGGCGAAGGTGCAGGTATGATGATTCTGGAAGACCTCGAACGGGCCCAGAAACGGGGCGCCAAGATTTATGGCGAACTGGTTGGCTATGGTTCCAGTGCCGATGCTTACCGCGTGACCGACATTCATCCTGAAGGTCGCGGGGCGATCAAATGTATCAAAATGGCAATGAGCCACGCCCAGCTCAATCCCGAAGACATTCACTACATCAACGCTCACGGAACAAGTACTGCGGTCAACGATAAAGTGGAAACCCGGGCCATCAAAGGCGCCTTGGGTGACACCGCTTACAAGGTTCCTGTTTCCAGCATCAAGAGTATGATGGGCCACCTGATCGCCGCAGCAGGCAGCGTGGAAGCGATCACCTGCCTGATGGCAATTCGTGACAACGTCGTGCCACCCACGATCAACTACGAAACCCCCGATCCGGATTGCGACCTGGATTACATTCCCAACGAAGCCCGCCAGCAGAATGTCACGTCAGCACTCTCCAACAGCTTTGGATTCGGCGGTCAGAACATCTCTCTGATCTTTTCTGAATTCAATGGCTAGACCGCTGCTGATCTGTACGGGTTATTTCACAATATCCCGTAAACCGTCCAGATTGACAGAGACGCTCAGACAAAAACTGATTACACTGTAAGCAGCCCCAGGATCTCCCCCAGTGAGAGACCTGTGGGCGGTGCGTCATCAAGATTTCAACAACGTATGATCATCGTCGCTGCTGCAGGCTTAGGCAGCGACTTCGCTTCCAGGGAGACGGTAGTGAATTGGTTGTTCTGGTGCCTGCTGATACTGATCGGCATCGAGTTAATCATCCAATATTGTATCATCCGGGCTGCTTACCCCGTTCTCTATGCGCCCCTGCCAGATCGTTTTCAGCTGGCTGGAACGCTTAATACTCTACCTGACAAAGACTCCGGGATTCAAATTGAGTCCGTCTCCTTTCCTTCCGTCGACGGCCTGACACTGCGAGGTCTGCTGGCACTTCCGGCGCAATCCCCACCGCGGGGGGTCATTCTGTTCTGCCACCCATTTCGGCTGTCGGGACAGATCGGACTCTACCAGTGTCGCGGCTTACTGGATGCGGGCTTCGCCGTGTTTACGTTTGATTTTCGCAATCATGGCAAAAGCGATCAGGACCCGAATTACAATTCCGTGCACTGGCTGTCAGAACACGAACTCAACGACACCCGCGCAGCCATCAGATATCTCCGCCAGCATGCGGAACTGAAAGAACTTCCTCTCGGCTTGCTGGGAATGTGTCGTGGCGCAGCAGCAGCCCTCTCAGTTGCGACCAGAAAACCCGAAATCCAGTACATTGCCTGCGAAGGCGCGTTTATCAACGAATCCCTGTTCCTCGATCATGCGATTCGCTGGGGAGAACGTTTTCTACCACGCCTGTTTATTCAGCTGGTCCCAACGTGGGAGGTGACCCGGGCGTTTCGCATTATGGTCTGGTTCACTCAACGGCGACAGGGGTGTCGCTTCGTTAATCTCAAGCCCCTGCTCCGTAACCTGGAAAACAGAAAACTGCTGTTCTTCGTCGGAGAGAAAGATCAGAGTGTCGTGCCCTGCATGTCAGAGCAGATCATCGGCCGCATTCATCACTCTGAGACCTCGTTATGCTCACTCCCGGGTGCAGTGCACAACGCCGGCCGCTTCGCTCAACAGGAACTTTACGATCAACGGCTCGTGGAGTTCTTCTCACAGATGGTTGAAACGCAGGAGAAAACTGCCTCTGACGCTGCTGATCCTGATGTGAAATCTGAGTCTGCACTCGTCTCACACCAGTGAACCGGGGCAATTCTGCAACCAAAACAGTGGCAGATCACCTGTGGTGCGAGCCTCATTCTTTATGCATCTCTGCCTATTTGACAGAGATTAATTGTGTTCTCCCCGGAAAATTAACAGTTGAAAACTCTGTCATGGAAATACAATAATCATATAACCACCTTTGATGTAAGAACTTAACAACACACTCCTGAATACAACCGACATTGGTATCTGATTTGCTAATGTTTTCACTGTCGAATCACTATTTGCCCCATCCCGATTTTGAGATAGGGTTAGCATAAATCTCCCCCGACAATGGGGCTCTGTCTTTCCGGTGAGCTGTGTTATGGTCCAAGCCAGATCGCAAACTCCTTATCAATTACTGATTGCTGATGACGACTCCGGTTTCCGTGAAGTCCTCAGAGAGGTATTGGCCCCTTACTTCCAGCTGTTTGAGGCGGAATCGGGGGAACAGGCGATTGAGCTCGTGGAACAGACACACGTCGACATCGTTCTGCTCGACATGCACATGGACATTCTGACAGGTCTGGAAGCCGTCCGGATTTTGAAACAGATCAATGCTCTGCTCCCCTGCATTCTGATTACCGCTGATGCGACAGATGAATTGCGTCAGGATGCCAGTGCCGCGAATGCTTACGAAGTACTGTCTAAACCAGTCAAGCGACAGGAGTTAGTCACGACCGTTTCTCACGCTCTCGTCGACACCTACCAGGACCCCAACGTCCCATTCTGGCTGGGTAACTGAGCCAACAGCTTTTTGAACATCCTGGTGATCCTGGCAATCTGCACAACGGATTTTTGCAGACTCGACTTTTCTTAAACCGCACAGTGAAGTACACTTCGGCCCGAAATTAATTTCTGGAATGCTGACCTGTCTACGGCGCTCCTCCGGGCCACGGAGTTTTTGAGCCAGACAGGTTATGCGGCGGAAAGGAGTCTGCCATGTCATATGTACCAACCCGCTTTATTCATGCTGCGAACTTGCGTCTCGATCATCAGCCGCAGGGAGTCGCTACCATTTCGGAAGCAGCGCAGCATCTGCTCGAAGATTGCACGCTGAACTCTTTTGCCAATCTGGTTCAGAGTTGTCTGGATCAGAGTGTCGACTTCCTGCTGCTGACGGGAAATACGTTCGTCGAATCAGATCACAGCATCCGCGCCCGTATTGCACTCATCGATGGCTTTCAGAAACTGGCCGCACACAATATTCAAGTACTGGTCATTCCCGGTGAATCAGATCCCCTCAGTGCCTGGGACCTGCAATATCACTGGCCCGAGAATGTCACCTTCTTCTCACCCGGCGATCACGAACGTTTCGACATTCTCCGCGAAACGGAAACGGTGGCCACTCTGCAGCTCTTCGGATCTGCGCCGGCGAAAACCTACCAGACACTGAAACTGAAACAGCGGAATCAACTGTTCAACAAACACAACCAGCGTCCCCTGTCGATTGGCTGCATGACGCCCGCTTCATCCACTACCGCCGAGGAATCAGCGACCTTCGAACTCGATTCATTCTCGCTGGCCGTCCCGGATGCTTTCCAGAGCGACGATGACAGCAGCGAAGTCGCCGTGGATTACCTTTCACTCTCCAAAGGGACGAGCCACCATACGTTTGAAATGCAGCCCGGTGTTGCCCATCATCCGGGAACGGCCCAGGGATTGAACTTCGGTGAATACCAGAAGAATGGCGTCACGCTGGCCATCGTCAATTCAGAGGCACCTTTGGAACTCAGACGTATCAAAGTCGCCCCGGTGCGCTGGCTCCCGCTTGAGCTGGAACTGGAGCCACACACTTCCACAGCTCACCTGCGACAGCAGATGAAATCCGCACTGTTATCGCGGAAACCAGGCAAGCACGAACGACTCTGGATGGTCTGCTGGAAACTGTCTGGCAGTGGATCCCTGCTTGATGCACTGGAAGACGCCACACAACAGGCGGAGTTGACTTCTGCACTGCAGCAGGAACTGAAACAGCAACAGCTTCCCCAACTGGAACACACTTTCAAGCTGGAATTCACCCCCATTCAACAGCACCGGGAATCGGGCACCGAACTGACCGATTCCTATCTGCGACAGGTGGAATCCTTTCGCACGCGCTTTGATGCCCCCCTTGAGCGACTGATCTCCCACGCCGGTCATCTCGACCCGCAGTGGCAGCAGCGGTTAACGTCCATCGCTGCAGAGCTCGATGAAGTGCAGATCTTCAATACAGCCATCCGCAACGGACAGTCCTGGCTCAACATCTCGACGGATGAGGAACATCACTCATGAAAATCACTCGCATTCACGTCGACCGGTTTGGAAACTGGCATGACCTGGATCTGGCCCCCCTGCAGGCGGGAATCAATGTCTTTTACGGCCCGAATGAAACGGGCAAGTCGACCCTGATGCGCATGATCCGGGGCATCCTTTATGGATTTCGTCCCGAGGAAAATCGCGAACAGCCACGCGTATCGGATTCAACCCCCTGGTCTGCACTGCTGGACATTAAACATCAGGGACAGCGGTACGAGATCCGTCGCCAGTCCAGGGCCGGCGGTCGCGGACAGTTCTCCTTCCAGGCAGAAGCACGCGGTATTTCCAGCCAGGAACTGCTGAGTTCACTCCATGCGGGAGTCAAAGAGAGTGTTTACGAGAATGTGTTCGCCATTGGTCTGAACGAACTGCAGGAACTGGGCACGCTGCACGGCGAGCAGGTTGCCCGCCACATCTATGGTCTTTCCCTCGGCCCCGAAGGTCAGGCGATCCTCGATGTATCGCAGCAGATCGCAGCCAACAGACAGAACTGCCTGAGCCACAATCTCAAATCGGGCTCGCTGGTCGACCTGTACCGTAAGTTGGATGAAGTCAACAGTAAGCTCGCCAGTTTGAAGCAGCAGTCGCAGCGATTCTTTCAGCTGTCTAACGAACTCCAGCAGCTCCGCGAAGAATCCGACAGTCTGAAGAAACGGAAGTCAGGACTGCAGTACCAGATCCGCGGACATCGTTTCCTGGAACGGGTCTTTAAGCCCTGGCAGGAAGTTCAGAACCTGCATCACAAACTGAAGCAATTGCCCGTTGTCCATGACTTCCCCGTGGATGGCATCGCTCAACTCGATGAATATGATCGTAAAATTAAACAGACCGAATCCCGGTTAATCGAAGTCAAAGCCGAAATCAAACGGCTCCGCAAGGAAATCGAACAATACGAATCGGACAATGAACTACTGGAACATGCAGCCCAGATCCAGAGTCTGGCAGACCAGAAAGACTGGATCGCTTCCCTGGAGTTGGATTTCCAGGAAGGGCAGACCGAAGTCCGCAGGCTGGAACAGATTCTCGAACAGTATCGGCCTCAGAATCTGTCGGTCGATGCGCTGGCACACATTCAAACCACGCCGGACAATAATCAGCGACTGATTCAGGCAGCCCGCGAATACCGGGCGGCGTCACACAAACGCAAACAGGCACACCAGCGTTACAAGAAGGTCTCCCGCCGCTACCAGAAAAAACTGGCTGAGCTGCAGGAAAAATCGGGACGCCTGCTCAATGGACAGTCCATCGAACAGGAACTGAAACGCGCCCGCGAACGCATGCAGCACCTTGAGCGACTCAGTCAGCTGCGGTTCCGCGAATCCGAATTTTCGATCCGCCAGGAAGCCGTCCGCGAACAACTGGATCGTCTGCAGACCCACTCCCGCATTCCGGGTTGGGCCAAAAAAACACTCTTCGGTTTTGCCATCGCCGGTACGCTGCTGTTACTGGCGGGGATCTGGCGTGGGGTCACCGATGCCTCCCTGGTCGGTTTTATCTACTGTCTGACCGGCCTGTTTCTGGGAGGGTTGACCTGGGCGATCAAGAAGCATTTCGAAATCGATGTCAACGACCAGGCGGATGAACTCCAGGATGAAAACTGGGCTCTCGACGTCCACCTCCGTGAAACGCGCCAGGAAATCGACCGCCTGCTGGAAGACGAGTACTTCTCCCTGAAGCTGGTCAAAGAAGGACATTCTCTGAGCAACCCGCGTCATCGCGAACAGGTACCGGCACTGAGCTTCAATGACGAGAATGTCCTGCGGACTGAGCTGCTGCACGATCTGGCTTTCAAAATCTCAGAGCTGGAACAGCTGCAGGCTTCGCAGGAACAGGTTCAGAAAACCCGACAGCGACTGGTGCGACTCCGCAACCGGTCGCAGGAAATCCAGCGCGAGTTCAGCAGCAAGCGTCACGAATGGTGTGAATGTCTGAAACAGCTGGGTCTCACCGAAACACTGAAAATTGAAGACGCCTTCCGCATGTGGCACCAGGTTTCCAATGCCAGCCTGTATGCCACCCAACGCGAACAGGAACTGAGACGAATTAAACCACTGGGCGACATCGTCAACATGTTTTACCGTCGCGTGCGGGAACTGGGGCTGAAACTGAACCGGAATCAGCAGCAGCTCGATCGCCCGTTTGAAGTGGTCGGAGAATGGGAACGCGAACTCGAACTACTCTCGGGACAGCGGAAAGAACGGGCTCGACTGCGGAAAGAAGAAAAGCGTCTGCGTCAGGAAGCAGATACCCTGCAGCTCTCACTCGAAGAACTGCAACATCAGCGTTCCTCTCTGCTGATCCAGGGCGGTGCCGCTAATCGCGGGGAATTCCTGCAGCGGGCGAACTCAATTGATGAGCGTCTGCAACTGGAAGAACTGCTGGCCGACGCCCAGGCGGAACTCGAGAAGATCAGTCGCAGCGAACAGGAAATGGCCATCGTCGAAGAGGATCTGCTCAATTTCGATCTGCAGCAGAATACCGACCATCTGGACATGCTCAACCTGGAACTGGAGGACATCGAACGCGATCTGGTCAGCGTCGCCGAGAATATGGGGCGACTTAAACAGGACTACCAGAATGCGAAAACGGATCGTTCTTCCGCACAACTGCGGTTCCAGCGGGAACAGATTCAGGAACAGATTCGACAAGCGGGTTCACTCTGGTTCTCGACCGAACTCTCCGCCGTTGGCATCAATCAGCTGCGTTCCGAATTCGAACGGACCAGTCAACCCGAAACGCTGGCGATCGCCTCTGACTACCTGCGTCAGTTGACTAACGACAAATACACCAACATCTGGACTCCACTCGGCGAGCAGTTCCCCAAGATCGACGACGACCAGGGGCACACGCTGACCGTCGATGAACTCAGTAGCGGCACCCGCGAGCAGCTGTTCCTGTCAATCCGCCTGGCGATGGTGGAACGCTTCCGGAACCAGGGAGTACAGCTCCCCATGATCCTGGATGATGTCCTCGTTAACTTCGACCAGGAACGGACACGGGCTGCGATCAAAACTTTGAATGCCGTTGCAGCCAAAGGACAGCAGATCCTGCTCTTCACCTGTCACCTGCATCTGACACAACTCTTCGAAGAACAGGGCATCACTGCGGTCCGTCTGCCGGCTTCTGATGTGGCACGCAGTCACGCCCCCGAAGTGATCCCGACAACCGTAGTCGAAGAAGTTGTTGATGAGGAAATCGAAGAAGATGAATATACCGAGCCCTCAGAGGAGTCGATCTATGAAGAACCAGCAACCCTCGAAGTACTCTCTTATGAGCTCGACTGGTCAGATCCACTGGACTGCCTTTCCGGGTTGACTGACTCACAGATTCAGTCGCTGACGGAAGCAGACATCTGGACCATCCGCGATTTGCTGACCTTCTCTGCCGACGAAATTGCTGACGGAGTTGACGACGACAGTCTGACCGCGGGTCTGATCTTCGAATGGCAGAGCCAGGCTCGACTGGCTGCCTGTATCCGCGGTCTGGCACCCACTCACGCGCTGTTACTTGTCTCCTGTGGCATCACCGAACCCAACGAAATCGCCGGCATGACGTTTGAAGAACTCTGGTCGCTGGTGGAAGCCTGCCAGGATCCCTCGGACATTCCACAGCAGTCTGTTATCACAGAAATCCGTGTGGAACAATGGATCCTCGGCGCACAACAGGCGCGTACGTTTTCGCCAGAAGCCTCTGAGTCCCTCTTACAAACAGAGCAGGAACCACCTCAGGAAAAACGGGAATATCGGCACGATGGTTCACACCCCACCCCCGATTCACAGGGACCGAACATTCCCCCCTTTTACCTGAATCGTTCAATGCCCGTTGAAGATGCACCTTCCATCGGACCGAAGACAGCCGAACGCCTGGAAGCCGCGGGCGTCTTTACCGTGAATGATCTGCTGGAATGTAATCCCGAGTTCGTTGCGAACAAACTCAACGTGCAACACATCAGAAAACAGACCATCCGCAAATGGAAGAAACAGACGAAGCTCGTCTGCTGTATTCCCGGACTCCGCGGACACGACGCCCAGATCCTCGAAGGGTGCGGCCTGACCGAACCCGAAATGATCGCCCGGGCGATCCCACAGGATCTGCTCGGAAAGGTCAATTCGTTTCTTAAAACCAAAAAGGGGCAACGCATCCTCAGAGACGCCAAACGTCCCGACCTGGAAGAAGTCTCCGACTGGATTCACTGGTCACAGAAAGCCCGCAAGCTGCAGGCCGCCTGATTGCATACCTTGTGAGTTAACGTTCGATCTTCAACAACTTGCGCCGTAACAGATCCAAAGCCGCTTTGGAAATGCGGCTCTTGGCGATAGCACGATTGACGGTTAAACCGATTTCCTCCACCCAGGCTCCGTCATCACTCGCGAGAGCCACGAAGGCCTGTGGTGCATTTTCACGGTCCTGCCAGGACTGATTCAGATCCAGCAGAATGGCCAGACCATAATCACTGGTCTGCGTTTCCCGCGTGGATTTCGCCAGGGCTAGTGCGCCGTCTGCAGAAAACGTATCTACACGCGCCAGTACGGCCCCCCCTTTGAAACAGTCCGCCGAACCCGCGACCTCGGTCAACCGATAGGACAGCAGTCCTCCGGTGCCACACTCGCTGGCCGCCACACTGAGCTTACTCTCATTCAACAGGGTCACCACTACGTGTTCAAGTTCTTCATCTTCGTAACCGAAAATGTAGTCACCCAGTCGTTCGCGAATCTGCTCATAGGTGGCTGATATCTTCTGCTCGCAATCATCGTTAGACTCACCCATCGCTTTGATTCGCAGCGTGATAGTCGCTTCATGAGCAGTGATGCCAACCTCCGGATCACGTCCGCGGCTGGTGATATCTCCCAGCAGTTCTTCGGTCTTTGACTCCCCCACTCCGAAGCAGTTGATGCGGGCAAAGCGAATGATTCGCGTTCCACGAACCAGTCGCGGGAGCACGGACTCATAAAACATCGGCTTCATTTCAGAGGGAACACCCGGCATCGCCGCGATATGACAGATCCCCTCTCCCCCATCACGGGGGACCATCATCCAGATTCCCGGTGCCGTACCATGTTCATTTTTGATGGGCTCTGCCCCCTCGGGGAACATCGCCTGAATTCGGTTCCGCTCGGGCATTTCGCGATAGCGTTTCTGAAACATGCTTTCGATGATCGCCAGCGATTCTGCATCGAGCACGAGATCCGTACCCGTCAGTCCCGCCATCGCCTGCCGTGTCAGGTCATCCAGTGTGGGTCCCAGTCCCCCCGTGATCAGAATCAGATCGGAACGGGAAGCCGACAGTCGCAGCTGATCGATGATCTCATCCAGGTTGTCAGCAATCGTCGTATGAAAGTGCGTTGCAATCCCTGCCGCCGCCAGTTCCGTACTCAGCCACTGGCTGTTTGTATCCAGCTTTTCGCCGTTAGTCAGCTCACTGCCAATCGCAATAATCTCTGCTTGCATTCTTAATTTCCGTCTCGGGTGGAACAGTTCGTTTCACCTGCTGCTATTTGATAGAATGTGCCTCAGGCACTTCCCGTACTGACTGCACCCTGCACAGCCAGTTGATATTGTTCGACTGTTTTCTCGACCATCGTCTCCACCCGAAACTGCTGACGCACCAGTTCCCGCGCCGATTCACCCATTGCTCGAGCTTTCAAGGGGTCATTGAGCAGTTCGAGAATACTGTTGGACAGCGACTCGCTGTTGGACGGCGGAATCACCAGCCCGGTTTCCCCATCGCGAATCACCGAATACACGCCCCCAACCCCGGTCGCGATGACTGGCTTGGCCAGCGCCATCGCTTCCAGCATGATCGTCCCCAACCCCTGCCTTAATGAGGGCAGACAGAATATATCCATCGCTTCCAGTGAGATGGCGAAGTCATACAGGTTGGGTACAAAGGTCACATTCGCCGTAATTTCCAGGTCACGTGCCAGATGCCGCAGGTTCCCTTCCTCGGGACCGGCGCCTGAAATCAGAAACTGTACGTTGGGATTCTCCGCCAGCACACGACTGGCGGCTCCCAGGAAATAAGGGAGTCCCTTAATGGCTTCCAGCGGACCAGCCGTTCCGACGACCGGCTGATGATCCAGTGATAACACTGGTGACAGGTGGGAAACATCGGGGACATCCACGCCACTGGATATCACGAGTACGAAATCTTCCGGGAGTCCGGTGCGGGCGATCAGATCTTTTTTGACCGACTCACTGACGGTAATGATCCCCCGGCACCATTTTAAATCGATGCGCAGTTTTTCATCGCTTTGCAGATAGTCATTCACCGTCAGCAAAAACGGACGCTTCAGTTTTCGCGCCATCCACTGTCCCTGCGGCAGAACATGTCGCGACTGGATGTGAATCAGATCCGGGATGTTCTTCTCGGCTTCCTGTTTGACCAGACGCAGAACCGCCTGCCCCAGAATCGGTACATTCAGGTTCCGATACTCGGTGATATCCAGCTTACTGCGAATGCCCGGATCGACTTTCGACGCATCAGGACAGACCACGCGTGCCCGGATGCCATAATCGGCGGTGTAATGGGCCAGTCGCAGGGTATAGGCAGAGGTTCCCCGCAGTTCAAACGGCCCGGCAAACAGCAAAACTTTCATCGAGGAATCAACTTTACTCATTCACTCTTTTTCCAGCGCTGTATTGCTTCTGTGTGTTTCGAGGAGACGAGACCGCCTGAGACGCTTATCAGGAACGACGTCGTGACTTCGGTGGGGAGAGAATTTCGCTCAGGATATAAGCCTGGCGAAATGACTGTTTGTCCTTGAGTGCGTCGCGCAAAAGCTGGGCTGCCCCAATCCGCGGGCCAAGCTTGCTGCCTCCCGACCGGTTACCAAAAGTATCTGAAAAATGCTGGCCGACTTTACTGTCGATCTGGCTATGCACCCGGGACTGCATATGTTTCTTCTGAGTCTTTTCGATTCGATCACGCAGAGATCCGCCCAGTCGCTTCTGCCGCTTCTGCTCTTCCAGTTCGTTGCGCTCGCGATGGGTGACTTTTTTCTTCCTGGGCTTGGGCTCAGGAGGTTTGCTGGCGGCCTGCTGCATCTTCTGCTGATAACTACTCGAAGCTGACGGTAATGGTTTTCTCTGACGGCGCTGTCGACGCGGCGTCGAGGCAGCTGCTTCAATACCGTCATCCTCAAAGAAATCGATCTCGGTCGGTTCCGCTGCCCGGGTCTGCTGTGCGCGCGGTTCCTGTTTCTTAGCCTGCTGGGGATTCATCGCATCCTGCAGAAATTTTTCCAGCTCTTTCTGCAATTGGGCTTTCTCTTTAGCCTTGCCGGGCTGTGCTTTATTCTTCTCCTTGGCGGCATTCGCGATTGCACTGGCGGCACTGATCAGCAGAAACAGGATACCGATTACGGCGCCCACCCAGTCTGCTGCTAAGATCGGAAGATTCATAATTTACCCCAGTCGCTCTTTAATCCTGTCCAGTCGCATCAGCCTGGCTGTGAATCCCTTTCACAATCAAACACGGCTCATGCTTAGCTGGTTGTAGACGGTTCCCGTTCGGGAGTCCCGATCATGTCACGCATCTTGGTATCGGCCTGCACGTTTTTGAGCTCATAGTAATCCAGGATCCCGATTTTTCCGGAACGAAACGCCTCGGCGATCGCTTCGGGTACTTTGGCTTCTGCCAACACTACCTGAGCCCGGTTTTCCTGGGTCAACGCGACCATTTCCTGCTCGCGAGCCTTCTGTTCTGCACGCCTCTGTTCTGCTTTCGCCTGTGCCACCCGCATTTCCGCTTCAGCGTGATCCGCCTGCAACCGGGCTCCGATGTTCTCACCCACATCAATGTCTGCGATATCGATCGAAACAATTGTGTAAGCGGTCTGCTTTTCCAGACCTTCGTTCAATACGATCTGCGTAATCTTGTCCGGATTTTCCAGAACCTGCTCATAAGTAGCAGTCGAGCCGATGGCCTGCACAATCCCCTGCCCCACACGGGCGATGACGGTCTCTTCGGTTGCACCACCGACCAACTGTTTCAGGTTGGTTCGCACGGTAACCCGGGCCCGTACATTTAACTGAATTCCGTCCCCTGCCACTGCATCCAACGTGCTGTTGGTCTTCCGGGGATCAGGACAGTCAATCACCTTGGGATATACGCTCGTCCGCACCGCGTCTAAAATATCGCGGCCCGCCAGGTCGATCGCCTGGGCTGACTGCCAGTCCAGATCGATTTTCGCCCGCTGAGCGGCAATCAGAGCACGAATCACATTCGGCACATTCCCCCCCGCGAGATAATGGGCTTCCAGATCACGCGTCGAAATATCATACGACTTGGTGACCCCTGCCTGAATTGCCATGATTTTACTGCGGACAATAATGGTCGGGTTGACCTTACGAATCGTCATCATCAACAGGTCGAAGAAACCGATTTTGGCTTTCGTCAACTTACACTGAATCCACAAACCGGCAAACCGGGCAAACAACGCGAATATAAACAGCGCAAACAGAAAAACGACGATACCCACAATCCAGATGATAGTGGTGTTATCATCGGCCGCTAATAGATTCAAGGTGCTCATTCCTGCTTTCCTGTCCTGAGAAAAAGTAGATCCTGGTGTTGTTTGCTACGGCGGAACTCGACTCGGCAACCTGTCGGCTATCCGGATTTGGTCATTGTAGAGAATTTTCGGACTCGACTCCAGAGCCTGCTGATAGAATCAGGTTTCGGGAACCTCAAAATCGAAAGAACCATCAGCCAGCGATTCGCGTTTTGGAGCAGATTTTTCTTCTGTATCGGAACTCTCTTTGACGGGTTTCTGAACCATTTTCACGACCAGACGCGTCCCTTCCACGGCTATGATCTCCACATCCACACGCGGATCGATGATCATGCCCTGACTTTCACAGTGGTGCCGTTCATGGTCAACGATGACAAACCCACTGGGGTTCAAAAGAGTTTGCGTTTTTCCTGTTTTCCCAACTAATGACCGCAGATGATCGGTCTCGGCCTGGAAACCACTGACTTCTTCCAGGGTCGGTACTTCGTGAATGAACTTCTTGCCCCAGGCGGTATTCGGAAAGATTTTGACTGCCATGCCAATCGTTGTGGGTATCAGCACAATAATACTGGCGATATAAGTCCACCAGAAAGCGGGACTGGTTCCCCACCAGGCCATCCAGGCCCCCCAGAGCGAGGCAGCCATGCTCGACAATGCCAGCACGGCGATCAGCCCTCCCGAAGGAATGAAGATCTCAGCCACGAACATCATCAATGCTACGATCAAGCCCAGAATGGCAATCAGCGAATAATCCATCAGACCTCTCGACTCTCCTTGCGATCAGCTCACCCGACCTGGAATCCCGCAAAGAACAGCTGGGACCGGCAGGTGAATCACATGGGGCATCAATATCGTATGCCTGTGCCAGACAGCAGCTTACGACACCGCTGTCTTATTGTACCTGCTTTGATCGGCAAGACAAGACGCGAACGGAAATATCCCGCTCTACCAGCTGCGCGTATTCTCAGCGCAGCCGGGATTAGACAGACGAGGGCTCTGAAAACTGCTTATTTGTCACACAGCAGGGATTGGCAGGGAAAGCAGTACTGTGGATCAGGCTGGTCGCTCAGATCCACGATCCAGATGTTTCGAAAACGAACCGGATTCCGGTGATCCTGCAGCTTAATCGGATACAGTTCCGGTCCTTCCTGCTTACCACCGCCGGTCTTGGCGACAATCGCATAATCCTGGTGGACGGGAACCCCATTCAACAGCACGGTGATGTAAGCATCCTTGATCTTTTTTCCGTCCGCATCGAATTTGGGAGCAACAAAACCGATGTCATAAGTCTGCCAGGACAAAGGTGGAAAACACATGTTGATGCGGGGACGCTTCTGCTTGTACAGACCACCGCACTCGTTCTCAACCCCTTCCAGGCCGAATGAATCCAGCACCTGAACTTCGTAGCGACTCTGCAGATAAATCCCACTGTTGCTGCGTGCCTGTCCGACAGCGTAAGGCATGTAAGGCAGACGGAATTCAACATGCAGGCGATAGCTGCGATAGGTATGCTTGAACTCGGTTCCCTCTTTCAGCAGACCTCCGGGAGTGATCTCGCCCCCGGTCAGCTCATCCACAGAAGAACCATCGAAAATCACAGTGGCCCCCGGCGGTGGCGTTGCGCCCAGAGTCACACTGCTCCGCTGATATTTAGTCAGCTGGCCCAGCAGGTGTCCTCTGTGATCCAGAATTTCTACGGGACCATTCTTGTAAACCTGCAGCGTCAGGTCTTTTCCCTGCAGTGTCAGAACGTCCCCGTCCCGGGTTCCTTCCAGCTCTTCACGGGCAGAGAGGTCCCAGCCATTGCCGGGCAGTCCGCCCTGATAAAGCGAGGCGATGAAATGTCCATCACCGCGGGCGACCACCTGCAGCCCCAGGGCAGCGGAGCCACACCAGTTGCAGTCGGATCCGAGCGATCCATAGTATTCACCCTGATAGAAAAAATCATCGTCGACATTCTTCAGATCGACTACGGCATAGTTCTTGTCGCCTTTAGGGGCCTGAGCAAATGCTGCGGATGTCATCACGCAGCCTAAACAGCACAATCCTACGAACGCCTGACGCAACATTGATTCCCTATCCTCTCTATAAGCCATAGTCGAAATAGTCCGACCCTTTTATGTAAGCCCCCATTCTGAGGAGACTCACCCCGATTTGCAAGCCTTGAATTCAGGATTGGCTCATCTCTATCACGGCTCCTAAAGAGCAGTTCCGGTGTTAACGAACATTAACATTTCCGTGAACTCGAGGGTACGATCAGCAGGATTATGACGACAAAACGAACCGGTATGTTGTGACCTCACTTCATTTTTGGCACAATAGTTCAATAGTGCGATTCTGCAGGTCGTCGCTTGAGCCTGCTTCCCGCCGAAATCGGTTCTGCCCCGGCAGAGCCTGACCCACCCTGTCATGACTCTTGCAACACAGAAAAGATGACCTATGAGATACGCCGTTTATGGATTGGTTGTCATACTAATCGTTCTCCACCAGGACAACTGGCTCTGGGATGACAAAAGACTCATCTTCGGATTCATGCCGATCACCCTGCTCTACCAGGCAGGAATCTCTATCGGCGCCGCCATCGTCTGGTTTCTGGCGACCAAATTTGCCTGGCCTCACCATCTGGAAGAAATCGCCCAGGATTCCCCCGCCCCGGCACCTGCTCCCACAGCAGCCCTCAAATCTGCCCCAGAATCTGACCAGGAAACAGGAGACACAGAATAATGATTCAGTTGGTAATTATTGGAATCTACTTGAGTTTGCTGCTGTTTCTGGGCGTGTTCTCCAGTCGTCTGTTTAAAGGAACCAGTAAGGACTACATGCTCGCCAGTCATTCGATTGGCCCCTTTCTGCTTTTGATGTCGATCTTCGGCACCACGATGACCGCCTTCGCACTGGTCGGTTCCAGTGGGGAAGCCTACAAAGAAGGGGTCGGGGTCTACGGGATGCTCGCCTCTTCCAGCGGGATCATCCACTCGCTCTGCTTCTTCCTGCTCGGAATCAAACTCTGGTCCTGGGGACACAAATACGGTTATACCACCCAGATTCAGTTCTTCCGCGAACGTCTGGAAAGCGACAAGATCGGCGTGATCCTCTTCCCGATTCTCGTCGGCCTGGTAATCCCTTATCTGTTGATCGGCGTCATGTCTTCCGGCGTGGTCATCAGCAGTATTACGGAAGGTGCCTTCGACAGCGCCTTCGCCGCCTACGATTACGGCGTGCCCCCCTGGCTCGGTTCGCTGGTCATCAGCCTCGTCGTACTGATCTACGTCTTCTTTGGCGGGATGCGGGGAACCGCCTGGGCTAACACATTCCAGACCATCGTGTTCATGATACTCGGTGTCGTCACCTTCTTCGTCATCTCCACCAAACTGGGTGGCCTGCAGGCTGCCAGTGATGCGGTGCTCGAAAAGAACCCCTCGAAACTCATGCGGGCCGTCGATCCCAAAGACCGTGCCGCTTATGCGAAACGATATGAGACCTGGACCCTGATCGCCAAATACAATTACGCGACCCGCGTCCTCAAAACACTGACACTCACTCCCGAGCAGAAAGCCGCAGCTTACGAGGAATTCAAACCACGTATGCCCAACTGGCAGATGACCGCCGAAGCCGTCTACGCGGCCAAGAACGGTCTCTACGAACTGACCACCGAACAGACCAACAAAGCCCTGCTCAAACAGGACGACCGCGTCATGCCGGATCCCTTCCCCGAGAAGTGGACCACCGACCTGATGTCGCATCATGCCCTGCAGGAGTATCCGCGGAAAGCCAACGCGGAAGACGAACAGGCCATGCTGATCTTCGGCGATAAAATCGGCCATCCCAACCACGATCTGGATCCCAATGATCCTTCCAAGGGTAAAAAGTGGACGATCAAAAAAGCGCTCGGCGTCTATCGGGCCACCAACTGGGCTCCCGATGCACCACATCCGATGAGCAAGCTCGTCTTCTTCACTTACTTCTTCGTCCCCCTCTCGGTCGGGATGTTCCCCCACCTGTTCCAGCACTGGCTCACCGCCCGTTCTGCAGGGACGTTTAAACTTCCCGTGGTCGCACACCCGCTGTTCATCATGATTGTCTGGGTTCCCTGCGTTCTGGTCGGTGTCTGGGCAACCTCCGCCACCTTCAACGGGGCACCGCTCTTCCCGCCACACTTCCCCGCGAACGCGGTCCTCGCGGCGATGGTGAAGAAGATGACCTCCCCCGTTCTCGCCGGCTTCCTGACGGCAGGGATTCTGGCGGCCATCATGTCTTCGCTGGACAGTCAATTCCTCTGTATCGGCACCATGTTTACCGAAGACATTGTCGTGCATTACGGTGGAAAAGACCGTTTTACAGATAAACAGGTTGTCCTCATGGCCCGGACCTTTATTATTCTGGTGGTAGCGATCACCTACGGTTTCAGTCTGCTGGAGCCGCGGCGGGTCTTTACCCTGGGTGTCTGGTGCTTCAGTGGGTTTTCCAGCCTGTTCCCCATCATCTTTGCTGCGGTCTACTGGAAACGCCTCACCAAGCCCGGCGCTTATGCAGGTGTTCTGGTCGCCTTCGGTACCTGGCTCTACCTGTTTAAAGAAGCCGGTTACGCCTTGAAGCCGAACTACACCTTCCTGGGCATGATGCCGGTAGCCACCATGGTTGTCGCCTCCGCGGTCGCCATGATCCTGGTCTCCCTGGTCACCAGACCTCCCAGCAAGGAAACCCTCGTGCGGTTCTTCCCGGAAGACTGATTCGCCGGAACCGCCTGTAACAGGTTTTAATCTCACAGCAGACTGCAGGTTTAAGGCCGCAGTCTGCTGTTTTCTGATTTCTATTGAGAGATGCATGTCCTGCACTTTTAAAACAATTCGCCGTGTGGAATTTCACGAAACGGACATGGCCGGCATTGTCCACTTCTCCAACTTCTACAAATACATGGAACAGGCCGAGCACGAATACTATCGCTCACTCGGCATGACCATCGTCGATAAACAGCCCGACGGCTCCGTCATCGGCTGGCCGCGGGTCTCCGCCCAATGCTCGTTTGAATCTCCCGCTTTCTATGGTGATCTCCTCGAAATTCGTCTCACTATCGAACGGGTCGGCGTCAAATCGCTGACTATCGAATACGATTTCTGGCGGGACGAAACCAAAATCGCCAAAGGACGCATGAAAACCGTCTGCTGCCATTTCACGCATGGCGAACCGATGAAGTCCATCGAGATCCCCGAGTGGATTCAACAGAAAATTGAAGACTCACAGCATCCCACAACCTGACTCTTCCGGCAGGGACTGACATGAACGACGCTCCCGAGCAATTAGTTGTCCGCAACTTAACCAAACAGTTCACCCTCGCTGATGAATCGCTGTCGATTCTCGCCGGCGTGGATCTCACCCTCAACCGCGGCGAGGCACTCGCCATTACCGGCCCCTCCGGTTCCGGCAAGAGCACGCTGCTTTACATCCTCGGTGTGCTCGATCAGCCCACCGCGGGTGAAGTCATCCAGTTCAATCAGAATCCGTTCGTCCTCAGCGCCAAAGAACAGGCCGAGTTTCGCAACCAGAATATCGGTTTCATATTTCAGGACCATCACCTGATGCCTCAGTTCTCGGTTCTTGAAAATGTCCTGATTCCCACCATGGTTCACCAGGGATCATCCAGCGACGCTGAGGAACGTGCCCGTCACCTGCTGGAACGTGTCGGGCTCAAAGATCGACTCAATCATCGTCCCGCCCAGATTTCCGGAGGCGAACGCCAGCGGGTCGCAGTCTGCCGGGCGTTGATCAATAATCCGCGTCTGCTGCTCGCTGACGAACCCACGGGAAACCTGGACCGGGCCAATACCGAATCCATCGGCAAACTCCTGCTGGAGATCAACCAGGAACAGAACACCATTCTGATCTGCGTCACCCACAGCAGCGAACTGGCGGGCCTCTTTCCGCAACATCAAAGATTACGCGACGGTCTCCTCGTGACCGAATCGGTCTGAAATCGAATGTTCTAACTGCAGAAGAGTTCGAGTTATGAATCAAGCGCGCTTTGTCATCAAAAGTCTGACTTATCACTGGCGCACCAACCTCGCCGTACTCCTCGGAGTCATCGCGGCCACTGCTGTTATCGGCGGCGCCCTCATCGTCGGCGATTCCGTTCGCGCCAGCCTCAGACAGATGACGCTCGACCGTCTCGGCAAAATCGACTATGTCGTCTCCGGTCACCGCTTCTTCCGCGAACAGCTGGCCGACGATCTGCAGAAGTCCTCCGCTCTGCCGGAAAGCATCGAAACCATCGCACCAGCACTCGTGCTCCGTGGCGCGCTGGAAAAGAACCGGGAAGATCTGCACCTCCGCGTCGGTCAGGTCAACATCTTCGGCACCGATCAACGTCTCTGGTCGCTCCTCGATCACGGCGACATCCCCGCCCCGGAAGATGATCAGGCAATCCTCAACTCTCGTGTCGCAGAGCAGCTCGAAGCCTCCGTCGGCGATCAGATTACCCTCTGGATCGAACTCCCTTCCGCCATTCCCCGCGATTCGCTGCTGGGTGAGAAGGAAGAACAGTCGGTCGAAATCACCCTTACCGTCAGCCAGATTCTCGACGAAGACTCCAAGGCCGGCCGCCTCGCTCTGCTCCCCAATCAACAGCTCCCGCTCGACCTGTTTCTCTCGCTCGACACCCTGCAGGCCGCGCTCGACCTCGATGAGATCCAACCCTCTCGCCGCGATCCAAAACAACGGCCCGCGCGGGTCAACTCCCTCTTTTTCAGTTCCCACGCGGAATCGATCCCCGACTCCCCCCAGTCCCGCATCGTCGCCCAGGGCCTGGAAGCGGCTCTCAAACAGAGCCTCACACTCGCAGACCTGAACCTCAAAATCATTCCCCACAACGAACGGAACTACCTCTCGCTCGAAAGCGAGCAGATGATCCTCGACCCGCAGATCGAACAGGCCGGCCGCGAGGCTGCGAAAAAACTCGACGTCGCTACTTCGCCCGTCATGGTTTACATCGCCAATGAATTCAGTCCGCTGAAAACCGCTACCGGCGAGGAGAAAACGCCCTACTCCATGTATTCCATCGTCGCCGGTCTCGACTTCCCCGAGCAGCCACCGTTCGGCCCTTTTAAATTCATCGGCGCTAAACCAAAGCTTCCTCTCAAGGAAAACGAAATCGTCCTCAACGAATGGCTGGCCAGCGACCTTAAGACCAAAGTCGGCGATCAACTGCGGATGAAATACCACGTCGTCGGTTCCCGGGGAGAACTGCCGGAAGTCGAACAGACCTTCACCGTCGCCGGTATCGTCGCCCTCGATGGCACTCCCGCAGCCGACCGCAAGCTGACGCCCGACATGGAAGGCATCACCGATGCAGACACCTTCGGCGACTGGGAACAGCCCTTCCCCATGAAACTCGATAAAGTCACCGACCGCGACGAAGAATACTGGGACAAATATAAAGCCACTCCCAAAGCGTTCCTCGCCCTGGAAACAGCCCAGACGCTCTGGAACAGCCGCTACGGCACTTTGACATCGCTCCGCTTCGCAACCCTGCCCGACAAAAACACGGAGGAAACATCGTCCGCGTTCGCAGCGTCGCTGCTCAGCAATATCGACGTTCTCAAAATGGGACTCGCCGTCCAGCCCATCAAATTTCTCGGACTCGCTGCCGCGAGCGGAACCACCGATTTCAGTGGTCTGTTTATCGGTTTCAGCTTCTTCATCATCCTCTCGGCCATCATCCTCATTCGGCTACTGTTCAAGCTGGGCGTCGATCGTCGCGTCTCTTCTATCGGCCTGCTTTCCGCTATCGGCTTTACCCCCGCACAGGTCAGGCAGATCATTTTCAAGGAAGCCCTCCTCGTCATCCTCTCCGGAGGCATCCTCGGTATCCTGGCTGCTATCGGCTATGCATCGCTCATGCTGTATGGTCTCAGAACCTGGTGGATCGGCGCCATCGGCACCCGCTTCCTGTTCGTTGACCTGACTCCCCAGAGTCTCGCCATCGGCTTTCTGATCGCCGTCTTCTTCTCCGGCTTCGTGATCTGGAAATCGATGTCCGAACTGAAACAGATCTCGATCCGCGGCCTCCTCTCCGGCGTGAACAGTCCCGACCAGGAACCGGCCCGCGCCGCCAAACGCGTCGGCCTGACCTGGAAGATCTCCACGGTCCTCGCGCTCATTCTGGTTCTCGCCACCGTGACCGGAATCATTCCCAAACAGGAAGCCTTTTCCGGTTTCTCCCTGCAGACAGTCTGCTTCTTCCTGGTGGGAACGCTCTCGCTGGTCGCCAGCCTCAGCTTCCTCTCCAGTTTTCTCCGCACCGATTCCACCACACCCATTCAGGGGAACGGCGGCTTCGCACTGATGAAGCTCGGCTTCCGCAACGCCGGCCGCTTCCGTCAACGCAGCGTCCTTACCACCGCGCTCATCGCCTCGGCGACCTTCGTCCTTGTCTCCGTCGCCGCCGGACATCGTAACCCCGCCGTCGAAGAACCCGACAAAGACTCCGGTAACGGCGGCTTCACACTCGTCGCGGAAACCTCGTCCCCGCTGATCTTTGACCTCAACACAGTCGACGGTCGCGACAAAATGCTGGTCAACGCGCCCGACGATCCCGAAACGAAACGGCTGCTCAAGGAAATGCAGGCGATCCCCTTCCGCGTCAAACCGGGTGAGAACGCCAGCTGCCTGAATATCTATCAAACCACCGTCCCCACCATCCTCGGCGTACCGCAGGAACTCATCGAGCGGGGCGGCTTCAAATTCGCCGACACCCCGGGCGACAATCCCTGGGAACTGCTCAACCAGCCGCAGGAAGATGGTTCCATCCCCGCGCTGGGTGATATGAATACGCTCATGTACAGCCTCCATAAAGGCATCGGCGCCAGCGTCGGCATTCCTTCCGACGAACGGCCCGAACACGAATTGAAAATCAAAGGCATGTTCGATGGCAGTATCTTCCAAGGCGTGCTGCTCATCTCGGAGCAGCACTTCCAGCAACTGTTCCCCGAACAGGCCGGCTTCCAGTATTTCCTGATTGAAGTCCCCACGAAAGATGCCATGCAGCTCTCCTCCATCCTCGAGACCGGCCTCACCGAATATGGCTTCGATGCCGACCTCGTCGCCAATCGTCTTGCTGACTTTCTCGCCGTCCAGAACACGTACCTCTCCACCTTCCAGACACTGGGCGGCCTCGGTCTGCTGCTCGGCACCCTGGGGCTGGCGACCGTCATGCTGCGAAACGTCGTCGAGCGAAGAAGCGAACTGGCCCTGCTCCGCGCCGTCGGCATGACTGGCTCCAATGTCGCGTTGATCGTCCTCGCGGAGAACGCCTTCCTGCTGATCTGGGGACTCGCGTCCGGCATCATCTCGGCTCTGCTGGCCATGCTGCCACACCTGCTCTCCACCGGAGCGGATATCCCCTGGTTCAGCGGCATGCTGATCCTGCTCGCGGTGCTGATTACCGGTATGCTGTCTGCCTTTTTCGCAGTCCTCTCCGCGGTCCGGGCTCCCATCCTGGCGACACTGAGATCGCACTAAACACCGATAGAAACCCGCCTCTGGTGGGTGTGATTATTCCCAGCGGCGCGGCCGTGTCAACAACGGTTACCACCAACGGCTCACGATGCAGATTTGCGTTCCAGTACTTTGGCGACGATGTAGGCGAGAGTCCCTGCACTCACAGCAGACAGCACAACGGAAATCCCCAAAGATCCCCAGTCGCCCGCCGATTCTCGAAAGGCCTCACGAATCTCCCGGCTGACAACGAAACCGAAAAAGAGACCGATGGATAAAGCCACCATCTGATATTTGGGCACCGCCTGATTCTCACCAGCTTTGCGCTCTTCTGTTTCATTCGTCATCACAAACCCTCTCACTTCAGTCCGTCAAACGACACTCAGCTGTAAGTAATCCTAACACATCCCGATCACTGCACGAAACATTTTTTCATCACGGCGTCTGCACCACTGAACTTCCCGCACTCCCAGCTGAACAGACTCCCCTTGTTCCCAACCTGCCGAAGCGTATGCTGTTCCCTTTCTGGCTCGCGCGCGAGTCACGTCAACGTACACGGGAACATCAAACATCACTGTCTCAACAACACCTGAATCGCCATCGATTTTCACCCGGTTTTCATGGGAACAATTCGCACCGGTTCGCAATTTCCCCCTTAGGCAGCCAGTCCACAGCGGGACAAACGCCGGACAGATCGGGACAAAATCCGAGACACACCAGGACAAAATCCCGGACACAAGAGGACAAAATTCTGTCTTGACCCCCACGTGCCCTTCCACACAATCAGCCTCACTCCGGGAAACGGTTAATCGGCCCGGAAGCACTTTACAAAACCAGCAAGAGAAAAGGACCAGTTCCATCACAAACACTCAACGATCAATTCCACTAAACGTAGGGGCGACCCTGTGTGGTCGCCCGCCTCACGACAGCCCGCATGCTCTGATTCATGATGGGAATTCATAGAACACCCCCTCATGAGCGGTATGGCGCTAGCCACCGGTACTAAGGTACGCGTCAACCTTTTATACCGGCGGCTGGCGCCTTGCCGCTCACAGAATCGGGCGAGCCCGGTTGCCATCCGGGCCGAGCGCAGCGCGCAGGAGGTCGCAACAGCCTGACCCAACTCAAAACCGAATCTCCCAACAGCAAAGGATTCACCCATGACCGAACCCACAACTCCTCCCCGCAGATATCTCTCCCGAGACGAACAGACCGTCGTCGTCCGCCTCATCCAGAAAATGATCGCCCTCGGCAGATACGCGTCCGATATCAAAACCGCGATCGCCGCCCGTTACAATCTCAGCCGTCGCTCCGCCACACGCTATCTCCACCGTGCCCGCCGCGAAATGCAGGAATTCGTCGAACGCAAAGACGACGAACACCGCACCGATTCCTTTTACTTCTATCGCAGCATCATCGAAGACCCCGAATCATCCCGGCACGAACGCCTCCGCGCCTGCGAACGCATCGACAAACTCCTGGGCATCGAACTCACGGTCAAGTACACCCAGAGCAGAAACTTCAACAAGTCCATCGAGGAGATCGAGAACATGACCGACGAAGAGCTCAACGACTACTACAACAAGCTCAAGAAAAAATACAGCTGACCCAGATCCTAACCAAAGGCACCACCCAGGCGAGATACACCTGCCGCACCAGTGAAAACCAGGCATAAGGTTCAGATCCCCAGTTATGCCAGCTAATGTGCATAATGGGCTTTGTAACACGATTCGCAGATTCACCCACAAGGCTCTACAACAGACCTGCAGAAAACACAGCGCCAGCACAACAGACCCATTAGCCGCAGGGCGTTAGCCCCGGTTGAAACAACTTTGGTATGAACCGTTCAAATAAAAAACACAACCTGGCCATCACTTTCGTGTCTTTCGTGCTTTTCGTGGTAGTAAATTAATAATCAACCTGAACCGCAGCAACCAACGTACCATCTGCCCGAAGGCAGACATTGAGTGCCCGCCTGAAAGAATCCTCACATCACCTGGCGCATTCTTCACGGACTTTGACTATAAATATGTGATCACAAGCCACTTGAATACACAGAGAATTCAATGAACCATCCCAGTCTCAGCGGCAACACTTTTGGTAAACTCACCTGGTACCCGGATCATAACTGCTGGGGAGGCTTCCTCTCGATCCAACAGTCAGAAATTCCCCTAACCGTGATTCCAGAATCCTCTGACGCAGCTTCGGCAACCAGCTTTACGGATTCACTGATTGAAAAACTGAAACAGCATGATTCCACCTTCCGCGACTATGTAACAAACTCACTCTTAGAGACCTACAACACAGAATGGCATCCCCTCACAGGTGAGGGACCCGAACTGAGTGCAGCTGAGTTCAAAAGCCGTCTCAAGCTGACCATGCTGCAGATCAGCTTCGGCAAACTTGGAATGTCCACGCCCAAAGAATGGTACGCTCAACTGCAATACGACGCCGATGACATGTTCACAGAGCACCCGGTCCTACTCTTCATCGATCACAGTTTGAACTTCCATAACGCCACCATTGGTTAATTAAATCTACAGCAACTTTTGTCAGACAGCAGGCTCTGAGGAGGCAGACACAATGGCTTTAATCAGTGACATCGACACTGCGATGGCGGTCATCGCAAACGAGGCTGTGGACTGTTTCTGTGGCGAAGAACAACAACAGCCAGTCCAGCCTGAGCATCCAGTCTCCTGCACCGGCGGAGTCTTTTATGGCTTACCGGGAGAAAAGTGGCCCTCGACAACGGATGGAGAACCTCTCGTACCCTGGCTGCAGGTTATCTGTAAAGATCTCATAAATCCTTACGGTGCCTTCTACCATCGTCAGGCTGTTACATTTTTCATTCGAAATGAGTTTGACGGGTTTGAAGCAACCTCAGCTACGGACACCGCCGATTTCGTCGTGCGTGAGTACGCTCTGGATCAGATACTGGTCCCGCTGGTCCGACCGCCTGAACTGCAGAATCACCCCTTCCATCAGGTCACCTGGAAACAACAGCCGGACTACCCTGCGCTCAGCAAGTACTCGCGACTTTTTGCCAGACAGGTTTACCGGGACCTCTGCGATAGAGAACCATTCGAGTACGAGAACCATTTTGGCATCAAGATTGGCGGCTGGCCAACCCCCGTCCAGGGTAATCAAGACTACCCGGGCTCATGCGATCTGCAGATTGATATGACCGAAAACTACACCTATGGCGATTCCGGAATCGGCTACCTGAAACGAACCGGAACTGGCTGGTATGTAATTTTTGAATCCTGTTGAAGTCAGCCCCCCAGCAAATCATCCCACTCAAACCGGTTCCACCACTTTCGTGCCTTTCGTGTCTTTCGTGGTAGTAAAATCAAAACCCACGCTCACTTCTTCAACCCCGCGCAATACTCGTGAATTTGATCCAGCTTTGCCTGACGTGCTTTCGCAGCAGCACTCTCATCTGGGGCCTGTTCGATGCGTTCGATTGTCTGCTGGACCCGCGTTTTCAATTGTTCGTCTTCTGTCTGCATTGCCTCGCGCAAGGCCGGCAACAGTGGCTTCGCCTGCCAGCCATAAGTCGCCAGCGCCCCAGCTGCATTCAGCCGCACCCAGTTCTGTTCGTCCTGCAGTAATTTCGCAATCGCTTTCATATTCGATTCACTATAGCGGTTCAATGCCGCCAGGTAGCCGGTACTCCAGCCGCGTACAGTTCGGTCAGTACTGCTCAGGGCCCGGGCATAACGTTTTTCCAGATCGGCCTGTTCGAGCACGACCACCCCTTTGGGGATCTGCAACTTGTCAAACTGGATTTCCCCCCCGATATAAATCGTCAGGATCGGACGCTCATTCCAGATCTGGGCTCCCTGATCCTGCGATGCCATATGTTTTGCTATCCCGCCGACCATTTGCAGTTTCCAGTTGAACTTGAATGTCTTGTCTTTCATAAATGAGTTAATTTCAGCCGGTCCCGGTAGCAGCACAACTTCATGCACCTTCTCCGGGGTCGCCGCGAAGTGCTTTAACGCCGCGTTGACTGCTGCAGTATCGCCTTGATAGAAACAAGCCTCACTGCCATTCACCCAGTAGTGATAAACCCGGTGCGTATCATTCACCACCGGCATAACCCCCGGCCACTCCTGGAAGTTCCCCGCATTCAACGGTTTATTGCCAAAGTCCTCCACGCCCAGCGCCCACACCGGCCCAGTCAGACAGCTCAGCAGCAACAGACATCCACCCCAACTCAGGAACTTCACACGCATCGCAGTCTCTCCTTCTGAAAGAATTCGCCCCACTCCTGATAGAGACGACCATCACTGCACTTTGGTTTCCAGAAATCCCCAGAGATTGAATTTTCAGGCAAAATAAACAAATACCCGGGTGGGCTCGAATGCAATTCGAGCCGAGCGCAGCGAGCAGGAGGTCCCAGCTCACTCACACAAATCAGAACAACCTGCCCCACTTGAAAAAAACAGGGTGAGGTTCAACTCATCAACAAACAACCTTCACACCAAGACCTCCTGTTGCCTCCGGCAATCACGGATGACATCCGCGACCACCCAGGTTCTCTCCACTACGATCAGCCCTTTCGTGCTTTTCGTGTCTTTCGTGGTAGTTAAAAACAAGTACACCCAGCCACAAAAAAACGCCCGCAGCCAACCGGCTCCGGGCGTTTCTGATTTCACCAGTTCAAGCCAATACTTACTCGTCGGTCACACAACCTTCGGAAGCCGACTTCACGTTCTTGATGTATTTATACAAAGTACCCCGCGTGTATTTGAACGGGGGAGCCGTCCAGGCTTTGCGGCGTTCTTCGAGTTCTTCGTCGCTGACTTCCATATCAATGCGATTATTCTCGGCGTCGACGATCACCTTGTCGCCGTTCTTGACCAAAGCAATCGGCCCCCCTTCCTGGGCTTCGGGAGTGATGTGGCCCACGATGAAGCCGTGTGAACCGCCGGAGAAACGACCGTCGGTCAACAGAGCCACGTCTTTACCCAGGCCGGCCCCCATGATGGCCGAAGTCGGGGTCAGCATCTCAGGCATACCCGGTCCCCCTTTGGGGCCTTCGTAGCGGATGATGATCACATCCCCTTTGCTGATCTTTTTGTCTTCCAGGGCCTTGAGCATGTCTTCTTCGGAATCGAATACGTTGGCGGTTCCTTCGAAAACCAGACCTTCTTTTCCGGTGATCTTGGCAACCGCACCAGTCGGAGCCAGGTTCCCTTTGAGGATCTGCAGGTGACCGCTCGGCTTGATCGGGTCGCTGACTTTGTGCACGATGTCCTGTCCCTCTTTCAGACCAGGCAGATCGGCCAGGTTTTCAGAGTGGGTCTTGCCGGTCACCGTCATGCAGTCGCCGTTGATCAGACCTTCGGAGATCAGGTACTTCAGCACAGCCGGGGTTCCCCCCTGCTCCTGCAGGTCAGCCATCACGTACTTACCACTGGGCTTGAAGTCCGCCAGCAGCGGAATGCGATCGCTGACCGACTGGAAGTCGTCGATGGTCAGCTCGACATTCACCGAGCGGGCAATCGCCAGCAGGTGCAGCACGGCGTTGGTCGAACCGCCCAGAGCGACGGTCAGCACCATCGCGTTTTCAAAGGCTTCCCGCGTCATGATGTCCCGCGGCTTGAGGTCCATTTCCAGCAGCTTCTTGATCGCTGCACCAGCCCGGTAACACTCTTCGAGTTTATCGGGATGCTCAGCCGGAATCGACGAACTGTAAGGCAGTGCCATCCCCAAAGCTTCAATCGCCGACGCCATGGTGTTCGCGGTATACATCCCGCCGCAGGCACCAGCGCCCGGACAGCTCTTCTGCACGATCTGCTTCCGGGTTTCGTCATCAATCGAACCGGCCAGGTATTCCCCGTAAGACTGGAACGCAGAGACGATATCCAGCTTCTGATTGTTCAGACAGCCGGGAGCAATGGTTCCGCCGTAGACCATCAGCGACGGACGGTTGAAACGCCCCATCGCGATCAGACAGCCGGGCATGTTCTTGTCACAGCCGGGCAGTGAAATGTTCGCATCATACCACTGGGCACAGGTCACGGTTTCGATACTGTCGGCGATCAAATCGCGGGACTGTAAAGAGTACGACATGCCGTCGGTTCCCATCGAAATCCCGTCACTCACGCCGATCGTGTTGAACCGCATTCCGACCAGGCCGGATGCTTCCACACCCTCTTTGACCTTCGCAGCCAGAATATTGAGGTGCATGTTACAGGAGTTACCTTCGTACCAGACGCTGGAAATCCCGACCTGGGCCTTGTTCATATCTTCTTCGGTCATGCCCGTGGCATACAGCATGGCCTGAGACGCCCCCTGCGAACGGGGCTGAGTGATGCGGGAACTGTAACGGTTCAGAATCGGTTGGGAATCGGATGACATCGACGGTTTTCCTCTGTTGTGTAGTACAATATCGTTCAATGATGGGAGACACGGAGCGGCACGCAGGCACGCTCCCGATTTATTCCACCAGCAGTTTCACCCGGTGGGGCACCCGTTCGACACGGGGCAGCACCTGCGGTTCGTAGATTTCCTTAAACGCCTTTTCTTCGCGGTGGTCCTGCCAGGCCTGTTCGCTGGCCCAGTGCTCCACAAGTACGAAGGTCGCCGGATCGGCTTCCGCATGATAGACGTCAAATCGCAGACAGCCCGGCTCTGTTCGCGACAGGCGACAGGCTTCCGCCAGCAGACCTTCGATTTCGGTCGCGTCCGCTGCGTCTTTCAGGGTCAGAATCACATTGAGACAAAACATAAGCGCTCTCACTCGCGACAGGGAATGAAACATTGCTGTTTGAGAAGTCAGACCTCAGACTCTCTTTAGTTCCCATACAGTAACACTCCGCCGCCTGAAGTGACAGTAAACCGCGATTCATTCATAACACCCCACGTCAAATCGCCCCCGCAGACGCCGCATCACCCCACCTGAACTATTTGCCAGTACATACGACATAGCCAGAAGAATAAACAGTCTGGCAAAGCTTTGCCGATCACCACAAGCTTCCCGCCTCGGTAAGCTGCAGTGGGCTTTCATCAAGGTGTGCGGAAAAAAACGCAAATTGAGTCCACACTTGGATGACGCATTCTCTACCTTCTGTTATCATTCCGACAAGAAAGAGCAGCGAATGGATGACAAAACCTGCCCCTTCCATCACGAAAGAGGCTCTTTTGATTCTTTTGAGGGAGTATCCGGTGAGTAAAATCGAAACAGTGGAATGGCTGGACTGGAAGCGACTGCCATTATTTTCCCGCTTTGATGACGCAGCCTCTCTGATCCAGCTGGGTGACCAGCTGCTCGAAGAAGCGACCCAGCAGACCACGGCCGCCGACTACCTGCGCCAGTTTCTGCCCCAGCTGGCCACCGAACTCTCCTGCCAGTGGTGTACGCTCATCGAACGCACGCCCGAGTGGGAAACCCTCTTCGAATTCGGACGCAACTCCGCCGCCAGCTTCCCCACCAACCTCTGTAACGAAGCCCTCGACCGCGACGCCGCCGGCCTCGGTGCCGATGAAAAAAAGGCCGACTGGTTCTACATCGCCGCCCCCCTGGGTGACGTCCGTCCCGGCACGGTACTCCTCGTCGGCGGTCGCGACTTGACCAGCGAAGCCCTCGGCAACGCCGTCGTCGCGTCCCGCGTACTGGGTTACGCCCTGTCGATCGTGGAGAAACGCGAAAAGCACGTCAAACGGATCGGCCGCCTCGAAACCACACTGCACATCGCCTCCAGCTTTTCGTCCGCCCGCGATACCCAGTCACTGCTGGAACTGATCGCCAAAGAAGCCACCCGCCTTCTCGCCAGCGAACGCTCCAGTATCTTCATCTGGGATCAGGAACACAAACAGGTCGTCGCCTGCCCCGCCCTGGGTGTCGAAGGCAACACGCTCCGCCTGCCCGATGATGTCGGCATCGTCGGTGAAGTGATTCACAGCGGCAAAACCGTCACCGTGGACGACGCCTACAACGACGACCGCTTCGATCCCAGCGTCGACAAATCCAGCGGCTTCCGCACCCGCAACCTGCTCTGCGTCCCGCTCCGCAACAACGCCGGCGAACTGATCGGCGCGTTCGAAGTCATGAACAAGCAGGCCGGCAAATCCGACTTCGACGACGATGACGCCCAAAGCCTCGAAGAGCTCGGCGTGCAGGCCGCCACCGCACTGGAAAACACCCGCGAACTCGAACAGCTCTCCCGCAGCCGCGACCAGCTCACCGAACAGGCCAAGCAGAAAGTCCAGATCATCGGGAAGAGCTCGGCCATCGACGCACTCCGCTCGACCATCGAACGTCTCGCCAGCACCGATCTCCCTGTACTGATCCTCGGCGAAAGCGGAACCGGGAAAGAGGTCGTCAGCCAGTCCCTGCACTACCAGGGCCCCCGCGCGAATACCCCGTTCATCGCCGTCAACTGTGCAGCGCTGACCGAGACGCTGCTCGAAAGCGAACTCTTCGGCCACGAGAAAGGCGCCTTCACCGACGCCCACGAAACCCGCATCGGAAAATTCGAACTCGCCGAAGGAGGCACACTGTTCCTCGACGAAATCGGCGACATGAGCCTGGGCGGCCAGGCCAAACTGCTGCGGGTTCTGGAACAGAAAGTCATCACCCGCGTCGGCGGTTCCGAAAGCATCCCGATCAACGTCCGCGTCGTCGCCGCGACAAATGCGAAGCTCGCCGATGCGGTCCGCGATAAAAAGTTCCGCGAAGACCTCTTCTACCGCCTGAGCGTCGTCACCCTCGAACTGCCGCCCCTCCGCGAACGTCCGGAAGACGTCATTCTGCTGGCCGAGTTTTTCCTCACCCAGTTCTGCGGTCAGGCCAACCGCCGTGTGCTGAAGATGTCCGCCGAAGCCAAAAAACGCCTGCAGGCCCATCTCTGGCCCGGCAACGTTCGCGAACTGCGCAACCTGATGGAACGCGTCGCCTTCCTCTGTGCCGGCGACCGCGTCGAAGTCGAAGACCTCGCCTTCATCCTCAGCCCCAGCCGCGACTCCGTCGTCGACATGTCTTCCGACCTGAGCCTCAAAGAAGCGACCCGCCTCTTCCAGCAGGAATACATCCGCCGCACCATCAAACGCGTGGGAGGCAACATGAGCGAAACCGCCAAATGCCTCGGCCTGCACCGCTCCAACCTCTACCGCAAAATGGGCCAGCTGGAAATGCAGGAAGCCAGCGACATGTCCGAAGAAGACGACGACTAAACTGACGAAGCTTCATCCATCATCCATTTCGGGTGGGCTCGGATGCAATCCGGGCCGAGCGCAGCGAGCAGGAGGTCTCAGCTCACGCATTCAAACCTGAACGACATGCCCCACTTGAAACAGACAGGGTGAGGCTCAACTCACCAACAGAGAACCTTCACACCGCGACCTCCTGTTGCCTCCGGCAATCACGGATTTCATCCGCGACCACCCGGAATTTGTCGTTAAATCAGAGTCTGCATGGTGTGTTACCCATGAGTCCAAACAAGCAAACATAATACTCGATCGGGTGCCACTGTTGGCTTGCCCAACAGTGCGCATTCAGCGTTTTGTCAGATGGGTTCCGCCCGCCAACAAATCCACAAACCAGCATATCCGAATGTAACATCCGGGTGCCGCACCCTGTAATTCTTTCACAACAGGAGGCACCTCACCCCGCCGACTTCACCCCTCAGCTTGCCAGCTTACCAGGATTATCGTTTTTCAGAACTGGCACCCGATTTGCCTTGTCTCCTCCCCAGACTGCGGGCATTCGAAAACCATCTGTATTCAAGGAGGATCGGGTTATGGAAATCATGCTGACCATGTTACTGGGTGTTGCCACGGCAGCAGGCCCCACAGTCATCAACGCAAACTTCGAACAGAAAGATGTCCGCACCGGCCTGCCAACCGGCTGGTCTTACACTTCGCTACCGGGCAGACAACACCTGGTGAATTACCAGACCACACAGGTCACTGCCGCGAAAAAACAGGGCAGCGCACTGTCCATCACCGTCGCCTCGGATCACCCCGAGCAGATCGTCGCCTACAACATTCACCAGGACCTGCAAGGACTGACTCCCGGCAAAGCCTACCGCGTCTCCGCCCGCGTCTGCACTAAGGGTTTGAAAACGATGCCGATGATCGTCGTCCAATGCATCGACGCCAGCGGCAGAAAGTTCGTCGGCATGGCACGTTCTCCGCAACGTGATCTCCCCGGCGACCTCGATTCCTGGGAACAGATTCATACCGACATCTTCGTCCCCGAAGGGACATCAACCGTCCGACTGCGCATCGGTATCCCCGCATCAGGCAACGCCGGCGGCACCGCCATCATCGACGACGTCGATATCGTCGAGATGAATTAAGGTTCGCGTCCCATAGAAACGTAGGGGCTGGCCTGTGTGCCAGCCCGCATTCAACGCCCCTTATTTGAAACCACTCTGTCAGCGGGTGGGCTCGGATGAAATCCGAGCCGAGCGCAGCGAGCAGGAGGTCCCGGTTCTCGCGTCCCAATCAGAGCAGCCTTTCCCAACACTCAAAACCTAAAGAGCAAGGCCCATCTCATCAACGGACGACATTCACACCGCGACCACCTGTTACCTGCAACTGGGTGGCACTGTTGGCTGGACCAACAGTGAAAATCATATTCCGTTACAACAAAAAAAGCCGGCCCCAACGAGCCGGCTTTTCTTTTATTACTTCGCGACGAGTAGCAACTACTCACCCCGCAACCGTTTGCCCAGCTTGCCGACTTCGGCCGCCAGTTCCTTGCGGGCTTCGCCCAGACCTTCGGGAGTCAGGTTGCCCCCCTTGAGATAGTCCAGCACGATGTCTTCGGCTTTCATCAGATCCTTACAAGCGTCCGCGATTTCGGAAGCGATCTCGTGAGGAATCGTCGTCACGCCGTTCAGGTCGCCGTGCAGCAGGTCGCCGGGATAAATCGGAATGCCACCCACGGTAATCGGCACGTTGACGGCCAGTGTGTGACAGTAACCGTGCGCACAGATCGCCCCGTTCGTAAACGCGGGGAAATCGAGGGCTTCCACCTGGTCCAGGTCACGACCGGCGCCGGAGGTGATGATCCCTTTCGCACCGTATGCTTTATAAGTGCTGCACATCACTTCGCCGAACGTGGCGGAAGCGGTAGGCTCATCCACATCCTGGTAAACGACAACCGGTGCACCCGGCAGTGATTCGAACGCAGCGACCTGGTTATCCAGACCGGCGTAAACGTCACCACTGCGCGGCGGTGCCATAGAGCGGAAAGTGGAAGTCAACGCGTAGCCAACCATGGGAGGCATCTTGGGGAAGCAGGCTTTGATGGTGTCGTTCATAAAGCCGACGTTCCGCGGACGGATGTTCCACAGTTCGATCACATTACAGACGGTCGGGGTGTCATACTTGGCAAGTTCATCCAAAGCTTCGTTGGAGAGGCCTTCAGTCGTGGACATGAATGGGTTCCTGTTGGTTAAATTTCAGTGTTGCGGTTTCTTAAAAACGGAGGCCAGATTCCCTTCTGCATCGAAAGGCAAGTCGAACGGCCCGGAAATAATATCCAGGTCGTCGCGGCTGTTGATCTCCTCCAGGTACGTTTCGCTGACGACAACTTCGCTCAGTTCTAGCGTGTCGTAAATCTGTACGATGCCACTGGTCTCGGGTTCCACCAACCCCACAGTCTGCAGGGCCGCTTCAATGGCTTCGCGGTCATTCGGATACACCAGAGGAACCATCCCGGCGGTAGGATGACTCCCTGTGATTGTATTAATGCGGGTGCTCTGCCAGTCCACGCCCGCTACGGTCCGCTCATTCGTGAACTCCGCCAGACCGATGCCACACGCGTTGCCATGCGTCTCTTCGGTCAAACCGCGAATCATAATTCGTTTGCAGGCGACGACATCCCGCTCCGTGGCGGCATGGTCATTGAACTTCCGTCCGACCACGCAGGCATCCATTCCCGAACCGCTGATGTTCTTCCCGATCCGATCCACGATCAGCAGATCGATCTTCGGGAATGGCAGTCGCGGGAGCCACTGGCGGGCAATCTCCAGCAGTTCCTTCTCCCGTTCGTAAAAGTTCTCCGGCGCCACAGCTTCGATCAGGCCGGTCTCGTCGTAGGAATTCTCGACAATCGCCAGGCCACCGATCACGCTGCATTTTTTCAATACCGACGCTGCCACCGCTTTGATGATTTCTTCAAAACTGTGATCTTCAATCGCCCGATGATAGATCTTGGCCCCCTCATGCTTCCCCAGGCCGATCAACATCATCTTATGCAGACCCGATTCAATATCCCCCACGAACCGAGTGTGCGGCTTGACCCGACCGCAGACCAGCACATGATCCGCAGCATAGGCGTTCTTATCAAAATGTACCGGAATCCCGTGCGGCGTCTGGTCGACAATCACCGTCTCCATCGAGGAACGGATCTCCACCCCCATGGCTGCTTCCGTCACCCCATACGAGGCAATCACCTGCGCCTGACCTTCCGCGGTCCCGCCACCATGACTGCCCATCGCCGGGACAATAAACGGTTCCGCGCCGAGTGACTTCAGGTAATCGACAGTCGACTTGATAATCAGCGCAATATTGGCAATTCCGCGGCTACCCACAGGCACCGCCACAGAATCCCCCGGTTTAATTACTTCCCCCAGATTCAGCTGCGACAAGGCGGCAGTAACCGCGGCTCCGACATCTTTGAGACGCGTCGTGGGGAAGTGCTGGCGGATCCGGTAAGCCTGGGGCAGATTCATGTTCATAGTCGTGATTCGATCCATTCAGTTCCGGGGGCGGGCAAGCGGGATGGTATCCATGCGTCTGATATATGAAGAGTCTGTTATTGTACGGTATTCTGATCCAATTCCGCTACACTCCCGACCCTCCGCCTGTCAGAATCAGGGCAGATCGGTAATCGCCGCCGGTTCTCCGGCTGCAGCCCGGAACAGTCTTGTTCTAAAGTCTCGATTGCGATACCTTTACCAATGGTCCATCCCTCCCGCACCGGCCGAACCCGGATTGGCCGGCAACCAACGTCCGCCGCGAATGCCAGACAACAAGGCCCACGCGTCAGATCAGGTCTGAGAGGGAAACCATCTGATTACCCAAGAACAATCAGCAGGTCGAAACTGGAAGTCGAGCCTTGTTGCTGCAAGGAAGCAGATATGAGAAAAAACTTTGAACGGATTATCTTTGCAGTCTCTGTTTGTGTGCTGGCAGGAGTCCTCTTCATTCAGGGCATCCTGTATCTGAGAGATCTGGGATTCACAGACGAATCCACTCCCGTCACACTCTCACTCTCGCAGGATCCGCATTCTGTCGCTGAACCGGAATCGGCGCTGACTGAGGGCGAACAGGCTCCCCTGGCAGATTTTCCACAAATCGAGCTCGCACTCGCCGAAGCCAAAGACGGGACAGAACTCGCAGCCGAAGCACCCACACTCGACGGTCCCCGGCTGACTGTTCCCGAAAGTGGCCAGGGCAAGATTCTCGCCAACCCCGAGAGTGCCCGCCCCGCACTTCCACTGCTGCCCGCACTGGAAGCCGAACATCCACAAACACCCGGCCCGCTGATGCCACCTCTCAATGCAGAGCCGCTGGCTGAGAAGCCCAGACAAAGCGATGCCGCTGCTGACAAGCTGATCCGCTCGATCATCAAAGAACATCTGCCTCACGCCACCCCGGAAGAACTTCAGATCTGGTTCGAAGAGCTCAGAGGCGTCCCCCCCAAAGTCGCGAATGACATGCTCGCCATTCGTAAGCTCCTGCAGCCCAAAACCGCGCTGCGGATGCCCATCGAAAAATGGGAAGAGCTGAATCCCACACTGGAACTTGCACCGCCGCAACAACAGTCCGTCTCTTCGACGCACAACCGTGGCAGCGACCAGGGAGGCTTCATCGGCTTCTCGTCACAGGCCGACCGGGACGAACTCCTGCAGCGTCTGCGGCCCACCGTCGATGCCCTGCGGATGTCGCGGGATGTGATCGTCAACAACATCGCCAATGCAGGTACCGTCGGCTTCAAACGATTGAACGTGGAATTTGAAGCGCTCCCCTACGAATACATTGAAACGCCTGCCAGCGAGAAAAACTCGGCTGCACCGCCGATCGCCGTCGGCATGGGCAGCCAGGTCCTGCAGACCCGACTCTCGCAGACCGCCGGCGAACTGATCAGAACCGGCCGCAAGCTCGATGTCGCCATCGAAGGCCAGGGCTTTCTGCAGGTCAGCCTCGGAGAACAAACTTTGTTTACCCGCGCCGGCCGCCTGATGATTGACGACCAGCGTCGCCTCTGCCTGCGGGGTTCTCAACAGAATTTCCCACTCGCACCGGAAATCCGTGTTCCGGAATCGGCACACTCGGTGCAGATCCGTGAGAACGGCGCCGTCGTCGCGATTGTTACCAACAAAGAATCAGCCGACGCAGAACAGGAACTGGGCACCATCCAGCTGTCCTGCTTTGCCGACGACACCGAACTCTTTCCACGCGAGTCCTGCCTGTTTGAAGCGACGGCCCGCTCAGGGGTTCCCCGCGAACTGACACCGGGAAAACAAGGGGCCGGCCTGCTCGTGGCTGGCATGCTCGAAGCGTCTAATGTTTCCATCGCAGAAGAACTGGAAGCACTGGCCTCAATCAAACAGCGCGTCGATGCGCTGCAGACCATCTACCAACTGGATACCCTCGAACCGGTACAGGCTGACCTCGGTCCCCCTTCCGATCGTATCGCTCGACCGGAAGGTCAGCGACGGCCCCGCGGCAATCGCCCGATTATCAAATAACCCGCTCGCAAATCAGCGAGTGCGTTCTGCTCAGGAGAAGATTTCCTTGAGCTTGTTGTGGCGGTGATAGAAGCCTTCGTCGAACACGTCGAGCAGCTTGGATTCCGTCACGATGAATCCGAGCAGACCTCCCGGCGGTTGAAATTCGAGCCGGTCAATCACGGTCACCAGGTTATCGCCGCTCGGTACGATTTCGTGTTCGTGGATGTAATGCTTGAGCGGACCGGAAATCTGTTTTTCGGTAAACAGCTTCGGTTCATCGAAAACGGTGATCTCGTGGACCCCTTCCTGTACCTGCCCGAAGCCCTGAATACGAAATTCAATCGTCGCCCCTTTATAGAGCTTGTCCGGTTTTTTCGTAAATGTCAGGCCGGCATCCGGAGGACTGATCTTCAGGATATTTTCGGTATCGATCAGAAACTCGAATACCTGTTCGGGGGTGGCGGTCAGCTGCACGCTGGCTTCGAAGTTCGCCATTGTCACTCTCTTTCGACTTTCAACGCGGATAAATATACTTTACAACAGTACGTTTTCTAAGCGGTCAGAGCCGCCGCGCCTATCCTAGCTGAATGTTTTCGAAATAACGAGTCCCCCAACACCCTGGATCAGGTTTCCCTGCGATCTGGGGTCTTTCTGAAGCGAATTCCTCATGCAGTTGTCCCCGGAAGTCCTGAAACAGTGCTGGTTTCTGGCCGGTCCCACCGCCTGCGGTAAGACCGAACTCAGCCTGCAGCTGGCCGAACATCTGGATGCGGAAATCCTCGCCCTCGACTCGATGTCCCTCTACCGGGGCATGGATATCGGCACCGCAAAAGCTTCACCGGAAGAACAACAGCGCGTCCCCCATCATCTGATCGACGTCATCGACCCGCATGAGGAATTCAGCGTCGCCGATTACCTGACCGCCGCCGAACAATGCTGTCGGGAAATCATCGACCGCGGACATGTCCCCCTCTTCGTCGGAGGCACCGGTCTCTACCTGCGGGCCGTCTTACGCGGCGTCTTTGAAGGCCCCGCTGCCGACTGGGATTACCGCCGCGAACTCGAACAGTTCGTCGAGGCAGAAGGCAACCTGGCTCTGCATGCGAGACTGGCCGAAGTGGATCCGGTCTCCGCAGAGAAACTGCATCCCAACGATCTCCGCCGCGTCACCCGGGCCCTGGAAGTTTACCACGTCACCGGCCAGCCCCTCTCGTCGCAGCACCAGGAAGCAGCCCTCCCTGCAGACCAGCGACCGCAGCACGTCTACTGGCTCTCCCCCGATCGCGACTGGCTCTACGCCCGCATCAACGCCCGCGTCGACCTGATGCTGCAGGCTGGACTGCTGGACGAAGTTAAAACGCTGCTCGCCGCAGAACAGCCACTCAGCCGCACCGCCCGACAGGCACTCGGCTACAAGGAACTGATCGACCACCTGGAAGGGGACATCGCTTATGAAGAGGCCGTCGAAACCCTGAAAGTCCGCACCCGCCAGTTCGCCAAACGCCAGCACACCTGGTTCCGCAACCTCGAAGAGTGCCACGCACTCGAAGT
Organism: Gimesia chilikensis; assembly: GCF_008329715.1. GTDB lineage: Bacteria > Planctomycetota > Planctomycetia > Planctomycetales > Planctomycetaceae > Gimesia > Gimesia chilikensis. The sequence goes on from NZ_VTSR01000005.1 coordinate 313,943, forward strand.
CACTACCACAGACACCGCAGTCGACCTGCTCGAGAAATTGCTGAAGTGATTTTACTACCACGAAAATTAAAACTTGAAATTGGTGTCTGTAAGTAATTGCCAGCCTGATATATTCGGCAGCTGAACTAGAAGAAGTATTTAATAGGACTGGATGCAGCTTCTGAGTGTTTTCCTTTTCATTACTGCTGGCGATTCTCAGAGAGAATTTTTTTCGTGTCTTTCGTGCTTTTCGTGGTAGTTAAAAATTCTGGAAGTCACACTTCACAAAATTAAGCGTTGTACAGTCGCTTTGGGATAGCTCCCGAAATTGATCAATAACCCCAGTCTCATAGATGCTGCTTTTTGATAATTAAATATCTGTGCCTCATGTTCTGGTGTCAGTGACTTCACTGCCTTCAGTTCCAGAATGATCGAATCGTAACAGACCAGATCTGGCTGATATGTCTGTTTAAGTGGTACCCCTTTATAACTCAACCGCAACACCGGCTTCGCCACAAACGGAATCCCTCGCTGTTTCAATTCGCGCTCCAGACACTCCTGATAAACCGCTTCCAGAAATCCGCAACCAACCTCCCGATAAACCTCGAAGACAGCACCCTGAATCGCGAAGCATTCTTCCTTATAAATAATCTGATTCATCACGATTCCAGTTTCTTACATTTTTATTTTGCTACCACGAAAGACACGAAAAGCACGAAATTAACTCTTCACAATCTCTAAGCAAACGACAGCAAAACGACTCAGACCTGCCTCAACTAATAGACTAAGATTCTGAGTTCCAAAATTAAGTAATGGAGTTATAAAGAATCTGACCGAGGTATTCAGTTTTCAATTTACCAGCGACCATCAACCCCTATCTTTTCGTGTCTTTCGTGCTTTTCGTGGTAGTATAAACACAAAACCACAATATACTATTGTGCATTTTTCATTTTCAATATCAAACACGACCCATCTAAGTAGCCTCTTTCGTGGTATCCCCCATTAGGAATACGTTTCGTGGTCGTTCTGAGTTGTTTCCGCTCAGTCGGTGGCTAAGTTCCCCGTAACTCTCTATAGTGTCTTGCTAAATATAGTAAATGAACTGGTCGGACCCTCTCGGCTGCTGGTCCAGGTTTCCAGTGCTTGTTTCCCTCAACTTCAATATTGTGTGATTCATGATGACCGACGAAAAAGTGTTAATTCAGGTGGGCCACAGTCCCGATCCGGACGATGCCTTTATGTTCCATGCCCTGGCCAATGACAAAATCGAAACTGGTAAGTATCGATTCACTCACGAGTTACAGGATATTGAAACCCTTAACCAGCGTGCCTTCAACGCGGAACTGGAACTGACAGCCGTCAGTCTCCACGGCTACGCTTACCTGACCGACACCTACGCGATCTGCTCCTGTGGTGCCTCCATGGGCGATAAATACGGCCCCATGGTTGTGGCCCGCGAAGAGTGGAGCATCGACGATCTCCGCGGCAAAAAGATCGCCATCCCCGGCAAGCTGACCACCGCCTTCCTGGCCCTCAAGCTCCTGCTGGGCGATGATTTTGAATACGAAGAACACCCCTTCGATGAAATCCTGAACCTGGTCGAACAGGGCAAATTTGACGCCGGCCTGATCATTCACGAAGGCCAGTTGACCTACGCCAACCAGGGACTCAAACTGGTCGTTGACCTGGGTGAGTGGTGGTTTGAAGAAACCGGTCTCCCCCTGCCGCTGGGTGCCAACGCCATCCGCAAAGACCTCGGTCAGGAAATGATGGAAGAAGTCACTGCGATCCTCAAACGGAGCATTGAGTACGGCCTGGAACACCGCGACGAAGCCCTCGATCATGCCCTGAAATACGGTCGCGATCTGAACCGGGGCAGTGCCGACAAGTTCGTAGGCATGTACGTCAACGACTGGACCCTCGATTTCGGCGAAAAGGGACGCGAAGCAGTCGCGACTCTGCTCAACCGGGGTTACGAAGCCGGCATCATTCCGAATCCCGTCAAACTGGAATTCATCGGTTAAGACTTCAGTCGCTCCCGTGATTGAATCGTAGAGAGATAGAGAAGGTGGTATGCGATGAGTGAATCAAACTCATCCGGATATTTACAGACATTGTTCGGCCTGTCCGGCAAAACGGCGACCGTCATCGGCGGTACCGGAGTTCTGGGGGGCGCCATAGCAGACGCCCTGGCCCAGGCCGGCGCACATGTCATTATCGTGGGACGTAACCAGGAAAACGGCAACGGTCGCGTGAACCTGATCAAAGATCTGGGCGGCAGTGCCGAGTTCTTCCAGGCCGATTCCACGAACCGTGCCGATCTGGAAGCACTCATCGCGCACCTCAAATCCAGCGATCGGACCCCCGATATCCTGGTCAACGGTGCCGGTATCAACGCGGCGACCCCCTTCCTGGAAATCACTGACGAAGAGTGGGACAACATCTTCCGCGTCAACCTGCTCAGCGTGAAAGTCGCCTGTCAGGTCTTCGGCGAAGCCATGCTCAAGCAGGAAATCCCCGGCTCGATCATCAACATCGCGTCCATGAGTGCCATCACTCCGCTCTCACGCGTCTTCACTTATTCCGCCACGAAGGCCGCTGTGCTCAACCTGACACAGAATCTGGCCCGCGAATGGGCCGAACAGGGTGTACGGGTCAACGCACTCTCTCCCGGCTTCTTTCCTGCCGAACAGAACCGAAAAGTGCTGACACCCGAACGCGTAAAGAGTATTATGAATCATACACCCGCCCAGCGATTCGGCGATCCCGAGGAACTGGCAGGGGCGGTCCTGCTGATGGCCTCCGGTAAGGCGGGCAGCTTCATCACCGGCACCAACATCGCCGTGGATGGCGGTTTTTCCTGCATGACCATCTGAGAATCTTCCCGACAACGAGTTTAAGGAGCACCCGACTTGGATCCGATTCAGATTGAACCTGGTCAACGCTACCTCGCTCGTATCAATCCCAAGCGGATTCCGCACATCTTCACCGACGTCCTGATTATCGGCGGCGGGATCGCCGGCTGCCGCGCTGCACTGGAAATCGATCCCCGCCTTGAGACGATCATCGTCAACAAAGGCAAAGTCACCCAGTCCAACAGTGCCTATGCCCAGGGCGGAATTGCTGGTGTGCTCGATCCCCTGGACAACATTACCAACCACGTGCAGGATACGCTCGCCGCCGGTAAGGATCTTTGTGATCCCGAACTGGTGGAATACGTCTGCAGCGAAGCGCCCCGACACATTCAGGAATTGATCGAATTCGGGGCCGACTTCGATACACAGGATGGCAAAATCGCACTCACCAAAGAGGGGGGGCACAGCCATCGACGCGTCGCGCATGCTCTGGGCGATGCCACCGGAAAAGAAATCATGCGGGCCCTGGTCGCCGCCGTCCAGAGCCGTCCCAATATTCAGACCTGGATGAAAACCCCCACACTCGACCTGGTCACCGAAGACGGTCAGTGTCGCGGTGCCATCATCTGGAACCGTTACCACGGCAAGTCACTCGTCTGGGCCAAGCAGGTCATCCTCGCCACCGGTGGTGCGGGCTGTCTGTTCCGCGAAACGACGAATCCGCCGCTGGCGACCGGCGATGGACACGCCCTGGCCTTCCGCGCCGGTGCCCGCCTGCAGGACATGGAGTTCATGCAGTTCCACCCGACCGTACTCTATATCGCCGGGGGTGCCCGCTATCTGGTCTCCGAAGCCGTCCGGGGCGAAGGCGCCTACCTCCGGGACTGTAACGGCGTACGTTTCATGGAAGAGTACCACCCCGATCTGGAACTCGCGCACCGCGACATCGTCAGTCGGGCCATCACCGACCGCATGCTGAAGACCAGTCACTCCTGCGTCTACCTCGACCTGCGGCACATCGACAAGCATCTGGTCAAAGAACGCTTCCCCAACATCAGCAAGGTCTGTGCGGGTTTCGGCCTGGACCTGTCCAAAGATCAGATCCCGGTCCGCCCCGGAGCCCACTACATGATTGGCGGCGTCAAAACCGATCTGCAGGCGCGAACTTCAGTGCCTCACCTCTGGGCCGCAGGCGAAGTCACATCCACCGGTCTGCACGGCAGTAACCGACTCGCATCCAACAGCCTGCTCGAAGGTATGATCTTCGGTTCGGCAGCCGGCAAAGGCGCTTCCGCAGCAGCCCTCAGCATGCCCGATCAATACTCCGCATCGCTGCTGCCCGAATGGGAAACCGAAAAACGCTCGGACGAAGACCTCAACAGTAAGGACTTAAGGAACTCGCTGGCCAGCCTCATGTGGCGGGATGTCGGCATCACCCGCAGCGCAGACTCGCTGCAGAACGCACAGGACAAAGTCGATTTCTGGAGCCGCTATGTCGTCGATCGCGAATTCAAAGCACTCCCCGGCTGGGAACTGCAGAACATGCTGCTCGTCTCTCAACTGATGATTACCTCTGCCATTGAACGACGCGAAAGCCGCGGAGTACACTATCGAAGTGACTTCCCGGAAACAGATCCGGCTTTCCAGAAACATATTTCCGTGATCTCAACCAGCTGAGCAACCAGTACGCAACCACGGCCCCGAAACAACCACAGGAAGGGACATCATGCTGCCAGGCATCAAACTGTTTGATCTAACCGGACGCGCTGCCATCATCACCGGAGGTTCCAAAGGGCTCGGTTCCGCCATGGCCGAAGGACTCGCTTCAGCAGGTGCGAACGTTCTGTTGACCAGTCGGCATGCAGAAGAAGCAGCAGAAACCGCAGCTCAGATTGAAGCCGACTACGGCACCAAAGCGATCGGCATCGCAGCTGATGTCACCGATCCGGAACAGGTCGCCGCGATGACCGAACGGGCCATCTCGGAGTTCGGCAGGATCGACATTCTGATCAACAACGCAGGCATCAACATCCGTGGTCCCATCGATGAACTCACACTGGAAGAGTTCGAGGAAGTCCAGAAAGTGAATGTCACCGGTCCCTGGCTCTGTGTCCGGTCGGTCGTCCCTCATATGAAAAAAGCCGGCTACGGTCGCATCATCAACATGGCCAGCACACTCGGTCTGGTCGGGCTCTCCAACCGCACACCCTATACCGCCAGCAAAGGCGCCATGGTTCAGATGACGCGGGCCATGGGCCTGGAGTTCTGCGAGCATGGCATCACCTGTAACGCGATTTGCCCCGGCCCGTTTCTCACCCCCATGAATCAGCCGTTCGCCGAGACCGAAGAGATCAAGAAATTCATCGTCGGTGCCGTCGCCATGAACCGCTGGGCACAAATGGAAGAGATCCAGGGTGCAGCAATCTTTCTCGCCAGCAATGCATCCAGCTACATGACCGGCAGCATGGTCACCGTCGATGGCGGTTGGACCGCGCGTTAGAACGACAGGAGACAGAATGAGTTCCCCGGATGACAGCCCGTCGATCAAGCAGGCCGACACAGTCAGACGGACTCTCTTCAAACGGCCCCTGTTCGTCGTTCTGTTCCTGCTGGCAACTCTGATGGCCTACTCGCTGTTTCTCATCGTCATGTTCCACGAGCGGGTCGCCTTCTTTCAGAAACATGGGGCCCACCTGGAAACCGAATTTCGTAATTCTCGAGGCGAATTGATCCGCGGTGGTTATGAAAACGCTCCTGGAAAACCGTTTATCCCGGGGCCATTGCTGCGTTATCAACGCTCCATCGGCGGAATCCACCTCACCCAGTCCGCGCAGCTCAGCGAAACAGAAATCGATCAGCTCTTTCAACGGCTCTCGAATTTTCCACGGCTCAAATGGTTAACGCTGGAAGGCTTTCACATTAATCAGCCACGAGCGCGCGCCCTGGCTCGATTAACGAAACTCGAAGATCTTGCCCTGCGGTTCTGTACGATAGACGAAACCTGTCTGACTACGCTGCTGGGACAGAATGGACTTCAGCACGTCAGCCTGGCCAACTCGAAATTTGATGAAAGCGAGCTCGCGGTCTTTCACCAACAGCCCGCCCAGAAAACGCTGCGCTCGCTCTCTCTGTCGAACTGCCCGGTCACAGATCAGACTGCAAAACTGATCGCTGGCTGCAACCAGCTCTCCTTCCTCGAACTGGACGGGACCCGCATCAGCGACCAGGGCGTTAAAATTCTTGCCCGGCTTCCCCGCCTCGAAGTCCTGATTCTGGACCATACCGAAATCACGGATACCGGCGTCGCCTATCTCTCTGGTACGCCTCAGCTTGTCGAGCTCAGTCTGAGCAACACCGGCGCTTCGGACGAAATGCTGGAATCGTTACAACTGGAAATACCCGCATTGCGGATCTCCGACGATTGAGACACCTGAACCGACACTGAATCCACGCGTTTTAACTGATCTTCCATACTCAGTGTACTTCTCCGCGCGATGTCTCCAATCAGCTTAACCAGACCTCCGTCACCTTGGCAGACTCGAAATTGTGGCGTTTTCTAAACTCTATTTACTCTTACGAGATAATCCTGTCCTAATTTTGTGTATCTCCATGTTTTACACCCGCCGTAAAATAGTCCCCAAGGCAATAGAAAACATAAACATGATCTATCGTAAATCCAAGGTATTGATTGTCGACGACTCGGAAGTCGTACGGCATATCCTCTCCAAAGCCCTGACGCCGGAAGGTTACACGATCTATTCGGCCGTCGATGGTGAGGATGGCTGGCGGAAAATCAACGAATTGCAGCCGGACATCGTGCTGCTCGATGTGGAAATGCCGACCCGGAACGGATTTGACGTCCTTCGCGAAGTCCGTGAAAACTTCAAGGCGGAAGAAATCGCGGTCATCATGGTCACGACACAGAGTGATGGCAAAGGAATTGCACGCGCCTTCGAAGAAGGTGCCTTCGACTACATCCCCAAACCGGCCACCGAATCGGAAATCAAAGCGCGGGTCCGCAACGCCATCCGTGCAATTCACCTCCTGCGTGAACAGAAACATCTCAGACAACAGGCCGAAGCCGCTAACCAGTCCAAGAGCGCCTTCCTGGCCAACATGAGCCATGAAATCCGTACTCCCATGACGGCCATTCTCGGCTACACCGAAATCCTGGAACTCGAAGCCCGCACACATCAGATGCCGGAACTGTTCCTCGATTCTCTGGATACCATCCGCCGCAACGGCGGTCACCTGATGGAACTCATCAACGACATTCTGGACCTCTCCAAAATTGAAGCAGGCAAACTCGATGTCGAATCCATCGCCTGCTCGCCACAGACCATCGTGGAAGAAGTCATGGAACTCGTGCAGGTCCGCGCCGAAGCCAAGGGGCTCAAGCTCGAAACGCACTTCAAGTTCCCCCTGCCCGCACAAATCCATTCCGACCCGACCCGCATCCGCCAGATTCTGATCAACCTCATTGGCAATGCGATTAAGTTCACGGAAGTCGGCACGATTCGCCTGGAAACGGAACTCCTGCAAGCACCTTACGAAGAGCCTCAAATCCAATTCACGGTCGTCGACCAGGGCATCGGCATGACGGAAGCTCAGATGACAAATCTGTTCCGTCCGTTCAGCCAGGCCGACTCATCCACGTCCCGCAAATACGGGGGAACCGGACTGGGACTGACCATCTGCAAACGACTGGCCAACATCCTCGGCGGTGACATTTCCGTACAGAGTGAACTCAACCATGGTTCCCGTTTCTCCGCAACCGTGCGGACCGGCAGTCTGGCTGAAATCGAACTGCTCCACGAACTTCTCGATACAAATGTGATTTCGACGACAGTTGCAGCAGACAATAAAACAGCGTCTGTGGAAGCAGAGTTTCCGCTGCGTGGTAAACATGTCCTGCTGGCAGAAGACGGTCCGGATAACCAGAAGCTGATCTCCTTTATCCTCAAGAAAGCGGGCGCTGAAGTCTGCCTGGCCGAAAATGGTGAAGAGGCTTACCAGGCCGCAGTCCAGGAGATGGAACGAGGCGCACTCTTCGATGTGATCCTCATGGACATGCAGATGCCGATTCTCGACGGCTACAGTGCCACACGCAAAGTCCGCGACGTTGGTTACACAGGCCCGATCATCTCACTCACCGCCAACGCGATGGAAGGCGACCGGGAAAAATGTCTGGCCGTCGGCTGTAACAATCACATCACGAAACCCATCGATCGTCGGCAACTCGTCGCGATGATTTCTGAACTCTCTGAATCTTCCGAGCTCTGTCTCTCCTGACGAGTCTTGGTCCTGATCTCAATAAAAAAGCCGAGTCACCCTGAATCGCTCGCAGGGTGAACCGGCTTTTCTTGTTTCAAGCTAACTGCTAGTCCTTCAGCGCCGCCAGCTTCTTCAACGCAGCCTGATGCGCCTGTTGATACACGTCCTTAAGCGCCACCGGCTGACCGCCGTTGGTTTTACTCTGATCCGCAGCCGACATGAACGTGTAGATCTCCATCGTCTCCGCCGGACTCACCGGAGCCTTGCCGGTCTGGAAGAATTTCACCACTTCCACCAGCAACGGTTCATATCCGCTGAAACTGCCAATCGGGGCAATCCCCTTACTCCCATAAACCGTTCCGCCATAACCTCCCTGGTAGCCATTGTTCTCTTTTCGGCGTCCGCGGAAGGTGCCGATCCGACCGTCTTTCCAGGTCCCCACTGCCAGATCCGTGTTCGGCGTATTGACGCGGACCACTGTTTCACAACCCGGCCCCATGATCGTATACAGCGTTTCAACGCCGTGAATTCCATACCAGTAAAAATCGGGATGGGTGCTTTCCATCGGACAGGGGCTGAAGGCATCACAGCCAATGATCTCCCCCACCACACCGCTGTTAATCTTCTTCGCACCGTCGGTGTATCTCAGTGATGAGGAACTGAAAACCGGCGTCTTGTATTGTTTCGCCGCTTCATATATGGCAATCACATCCGTCAGATCACCGGCGACCGGCTTATCGACGAACAGAGGCTTCCCCGCTTTGAGCACGGGTAGAGCCTGCTCGAGGTGCACGCGACCATCGTTACTCTCCAGCAGCACCACATCGACCTCATCCAGCAACGCTTCAATACTGGGTACAATCTTTACCCCCTGCGCTGTTACCTGCTCAGTGATCTGGGGAACGGATTCCACGCTCTCCTTGATATCGCGACTCCCCCGCGGATAAGCGGCGACCACACGACAGCCTTTGAACTCGGGAAACTTCGGCTCCGCGCTATTCAATATTTTCGTGAAGTTACTCGAATGCGAAGTATCCAGGCCGATGATGCCGATCTTCAGCGGTTTCGTTTCCTCCGCAGATGCGACCTGCGTCACACAACAACAAAGGATCAGACAGACAGCCACACACAGGTAACCACGTAACAACGTCATGATGTCAGTTCTCCAAATTCGGTACCCTCTGAGAACTCCATGAATTCATAGACGGCACCATCGATCAATACAAAAACTACTTTCAGATTCTCCATCGCCTGGAACGGCCCCAGCAGAACGTGCAAGCCTTCTATTTCTTTATCGATATCAGGCACCTTAAAGGCGATGTGCGGCTGATTACGAACCGGTCCGCTGACCGGCGTATCGGGCTCGAACCTGAGATATTCGATTTTATAAGGATGCTCATTCGGGTTGGTGACATACACCTTTGTCTCTTCCACGTAGATTTCGCCCGGCTGTGGATCGTCGGTAATCACACCCACATGATGAAACTCTCGCATGGCAGCTCCTTAAGCTGGGGGACTTCGAACCGGCTTCAGGCAGCCGGGTTCGCAGACATCGATTCTACCGGCACCAATGCGTCCGATCAAAGGGATGCTGCGGAAATGATGCGTTTCGGCAACATCACAGCCCGCACCTGAAGCACATGATCCGCTCGATTACCGCAAAAGTCTCCGTTCCCCTCTTGTCATCCCTCGCGTTTGACCCGCACAATATTCTCTCCTCTCCTCGACGAAAGACTGCCGCGAAATCCTGTTTCTCCCGGATACCGTGACCACAGCCAACACCCATGAATAACCTCTTACCACTGATCATTGTCTGCTGCGCCATCGCGATTGCCATCTGCAGCCCGCACCCGACGGTCTCGATTCTGAAACCGTTCCGCTGGCTCATGCGCCGCTTTAAAGACAGTGTCACCCGGGGCGTCCTGTTCTTCTTCTGCCTGACGCTGCTGCTGGAAATCGGCATCGGTCTCTGTATCCGCATTCCCGCCCCCATGGTTCACGACGAGTTTGCTTACCTGCTCGCTGCAGACACCTTCGCATCCGGCAAACTGACCAACCCCACACATCCCCAGTGGGAACATTTCGAAAGCTTCCACATCATTCACCAGCCTACGTACCAGGCGAAATATCCACCCGCACAGGGACTGTTGCTCGCTCTGGGACAAGCCACGACCGGCTATCCGATTGCTGGTGCCTGGCTCGGCATGGCCGCTGCCTGCGCTGCCATCTTCTGGATGCTCTGCGGCTGGGTCCCACGACGCTGGGCCGTCTATGGCGGTTTTCTCGCCACACTGAATGCGTCCTTCCTCACCGGCTGGGGACTCTCCTACTGGGGAGGCCAGGTCGCTCTGCTCGGCGGTGCCCTGCTCTTCGGGGCACTCCCCCGTCTGAAACAAACGCCGCGCAGTTCCACGTCCCTCGCGCTCGCCATAGGTCTCGTCCTGCTCGCGAACAGTCGGCCCTATGAAGGCCTGCTGGCAGCGATCCCCGTGGCACTCGTTCTGCTGATCTGGCTCATCGGTCGCAACTCACCGGGCTGGCGCGTCGCCCAGCTGCGCTGTGTCTTACCGATGCTCCTGGTCCTGCTCCCCGCTTTTCTCTGGATGGGCTATTACAACTTTCTCGTGACAGGCAATGCTTTGAAATTCCCATACCAGGCGTGGATCGAACAGTACTGGCCCCATTCCCTCGATGGCATTCTTGTCTCCAGCGAGGAAACACCCGACGCGGAAAAACGGTTCCGCACGATCTACAGCTACGATCTCGACGCCTCGCCCGCGAACCAGCTGATTCAACATGAATTCGACAGCACCCGTTTCTCCCTGCCGGTCAAACTGTTGAAATTCGACCTCGTCTATACGGGTTCCTACATGGTCGGTCTGATTTGCCTGTTGGGGGCAGGCGCACTCTTCCGCAACCGGGCGAATCTGTTTGCAGTCGGCACCTCCGCGCTGGTCATCGCGGGAGTTCTGGCCCAGGACACCTCGGGACATCCGCACTACCTCGCCCCCATCGGCTGCCTGCTGATTCTGCTGCAAGTCCAGTGCCTCCGCTACGTGGCTGTCTGGAAACACCACTGGCGTCCCGTGGGAACCGCATTGATCGCAACCGTCCTCTTATTAACCGCTCTGACGACCATCGCCAGCGCCGCCTCGGGGACCCTCCCGGCTGCAGTCGCGGAATTCCATCAGTGGGCCCGCGCACGTCAGCAGATCCTTGAACGACTTAAGTCTACTCCCGGCAAGCATCTGGTGCTTGTCTACTATCACCAGAATCACAGCGTACACAAAGAATGGATTTATAACCGGGCTGATATCGACGGCGCCAAAGTCGTCTGGGCTCGGGTCCTCGAACCTGATAAAAATCAGCTACTCTTCGACTACTTCCAGGATCGCACTGTCTGGATCGTGGACGGCGATGCAGTGTCACCTGAACTGCAGCATTACTCCGACCACCCGCACCACAAGGAACAGAAAGAACAGCCGCCGCGCTGAACCAGGCCTATGTCACTGCAACCATTCACCGTCATCGTTCCCCTGTATAACGAAGCCGCAGCGCTGCCGGCGGCGATCGTCGACCTGGAAACCATCCTGGCCGAGACAGGACCGCACGAACTGATCGTAGTCGACGACGGTTCGACCGACGGTTCTTCTGCAGCCCTCAAGGCTCTCCGCGAAACACACCCCGATCTCAAGCTGTTCCACCATGAAACGAACCAGGGCTACGGGGCTGCGCTGAAAACAGGAATCCGCCATTCCAGCCATGACTGGATCGTGATTACCGACGCGGACGGCACCTACCCCAATGCACGGATCAAAGACCTGCTCGCCTACATGGATCAATACGACATGGTGGTCGGCTCCCGCACCGCAGATGACGTCGAGTATTCCACGCTGCGAAAACTGCCGAAATTCTTCCTCAGGCACTACGCTTCCTGGATCGCCGGCCGAAACATCCCCGACCTGAATTCCGGGCTCCGCGTCTTTCGTCGCAACCTCGCGGAAAAGTTCCTGGGACTGTTGCCGGACGGGTTCAGTTTTACCACAACGATTACACTCGCCCATCTCACGAACCAGTACACCGTGCATTACGAACCGATCGGATACGCCCGCCGCATCGGTAAATCCAAAATACAACCGATCCGCGACACCCTCCGGTTCCTGCAGCTGATCATCCGCCTGGGCGTCTATTTCGCCCCCCTCAAAGTCTTCGGCCCCTTTGCCGTCATTCAACTCATCGCCTTTTCGATTTCGATCTGTTACGACGTATTCGTCTTACAGAACATCACCGACAAATCGGTCATGCTGTTGATGTTCGGCATGAACACTGCGTTTTTCGCCCTGCTCGCAGATATGATCGATAAACGCTGCCAGAAGTAGTTACCCGTTTTCCTGTTGAAAAAAGCAGATCCGTCACGCTGAATCATGAACGATCAAAGCCCGTCCGACAATCAGAATCGACTCCCCGCAGGAGAGCAGCCTACAGACCACGCCACGCGTGACCGGGAACTGTTCGACCGCATCGCTGCCGAGTATTGTCGTAAGGACCTGCTCCCCGCCTCGCGCGCTGCGCGGCGTCACCGCCTGTTGCAAACCCTGCAGGCCGTCCCCTTATCCCAAAACGCGTCAGTACTGGAAGTCGGCTGCGGAGCGGGCTTCGCCGCCCAATACCTGCAAGACCACATCGGCGACTACTGCGGCGTCGATTACTCCACAAACCTGATTGACTATGCCCGCGAGTTTAACGGAGGCCCGGGCATTCAATTCGTGGCACAGAACATTCAGGAGTTCCAGCCGGGACGGTCATTCGATCTGATTATTGCCATCGGCCTGCTGCACCACCTCAACAATCTCGACGCGACACTCGCAGCACTGGTCAAACTGTTGAAACCAGGAGGCTGGCTCGTCGCCAATGAACCGCAGCCTGCCAACCCGGTGATCTCCTTCGCCCGCGCGATCCGCAAACGCATTGACGCGAACTACTCCTCCGATCAACGGGAACTCTCGTCAGCCGAACTTCAGGCTGCCTGCAGTCGCGCCGGTCTCACAGACATCCGCCTGCGCCCCCAGGGACTGTTTTCAACCCCCTTCGCCGAAGTTCCTCTCTCTCCACAGTGGCTCACCACACCCTGTGCGAAACTGGCCTGCTGGACCGACGGCTGCCTGGAGCACCTGCCCGCCTGGCTCTTGAACCGACTGACCTGGAATCTGATCATCGCCGGCCAGAAACCTGAGTCCACCATTGATTGAGAAATTCTCCGCTGCACGGCAACCGTGTATCCTTTACAGCCACAACGAAAATGAAGACACTGAAATCCTCTGAGTTTTCAACGTGACCGTGGTAAGAGGAGACTGTGATGGAACAATTGAAAGTCGGCATTATCGGAGCCGGAGGCATCGCCGCCAAAATGCATCTACCGGAACTGCAGACCGTGAGCAACTGCGACGTCCTGATGCTCGCCGGCCGCAAACAGTCCCGCCTCGAAGTCCTCTGTCGCAAGTTTAACGTTCCCGAATGGACCCACAATTACCAGGACATCATCGACGACGAGCGCATCAACGCCGTCGCCATCGCCCTACCCCATCCACTGCACGTCGAATGGGGTATCAAAGCCATCCAGGCCGGCAAGCATGTTTACATGCAGAAGCCACTCAGCACATCGATGGACGAAGCCGATGCATTTGTGGAAGAAACCGCCAACCACAACCAGACGGTGCTCGCACTCCCCTACATGTCCAACCCGCAGGTGCTGGCCACCCGCAATTACATTCAGGATGACAAACTCGGCACGATCTCCTCGGCCCAGGCCCGCGCCAGCCATGGGGGACCGGAAGTCTATTACGCCGGCATTCAACAGATCCTCGAAGAAAAGCCGTCCGACGACCTCTGGTTCTTCGACGCCGACAAGGCCGACGTCGGCGCCCTGTTCGATATGGGCGTCTACGCCATCGCGAACCTGGTTGGTACCGTGGGCGCAGTGAAATCGATCACCGCGAAACTGACGACGGTCGCCAAGCCGACCCGCCTGGAAGACACGGCGTCGATGATCCTCGAATTTGAAAACGGTGCTCTCGGCACCGCGCAGACCGGCTGGTGCGATGCCGCCCGGACCTACGAATTTTCTGTGCATGGCACCCGGGGCAAAATCGTCAGCTGTCGTCAGCCCAAACTGCTCAGCTATTTTTACCCCAGTTCGGACGTCGACGAAGACCTGCCGCTCGTCGAAGAGTCGATCGACCTCTCGACTTATCCCGTACAGAATTCACACCAGCACTGGGCCGCCTGTATCCGCCAGGGAATCCAACCCCCGCTGTCGAACGCCGCCACGGCCCGGCATGTGACCGAAATCCTGCTCGCCGCCCTCAAATCCTCGCGGGAAAACCGGACGGTGGACATCCAGTCCCGACTCACGATTTACTGAGATCCAATACGATTCCAGCGGGATTTTGCCGATTTTGGCAGACTCAGCCGCCGGTACGGTGTCGTTTAAACGCCCGTTTGACTATAAATGGCTGTTGGCAGATTGCATGCCTCTGCCTGCCCCTGATCTCATATTTCAATTCTCTTTTGATACTTGCTGGGAGTGTTTCCGATGACGGAGCGGTCTGAACTCGTTGAACAGCTTCGCTGGAAAAAAGTTCCTGTTCTCAATGACGGGTTTGTCTGCCTGGTCGACGTGATGGGCGACGACAGCTCAATTGTTCAGGCAGCCCGCGTCAGCTACGGAGAAGGGACCAAACGCGTCTCCGACGACCGCACACTGATCCGCTATCTCATGCGTCATCGTCACAGCACCCCCTTCGAAATGGCCGAATTGAAGTTCCTCGTGCGTGTTCCGATGGACTGCTGGCGTCAGTGGATCCGGCACCGGACCGCGAACGTCAACGAGTACAGCACCCGTTATTCGGTCGCCATCGACTCCGCCCAGACCACGCTTCCCGGCGAATGGCGGACCCAGGCCACCTCGAACCGGCAGGGCAGCGATGCCCCACTCCCCGAGGATGTCGGCGCTCAGCTGACTGCGGAAGAAACCGAATTCCAGGAAAAGGCCCGCGCCGTCTACGAAGCCCGCCTCGAAGCTGGCGTCGCCCGTGAACAGGCTCGCAAAGACCTGCCCCTGGCAACTTACACCGAAGCCTACTGGAAAATCGATTTACATAACCTGATTCACTTCCTGAGTTTACGCATGGACTCCCATGCACAGTGGGAGATTCAGGAATACTCACGGGCCATCGGCGAACAGATCGTCAAACCCCTGTTCCCCGTCGTCTGGGAAGCTTTTGAAGACTATCGCCAGGGAGCCATGTTCCTGACCCGCCTCGATAAAGGGGTTATCGAACGCCTGATGGCCAAGGCGGCCGCTGAATCGCTGGCTCCGCCATTCTCTTCCGAACTCTTCCTCGAAGTGCAGGATGAGACCTGGAAATCGCTCAAACGCAGCCGGGAACGGGACGAATGTCAGTCCAAACTGGAGCGGATGGGGATCCTCAAAGCCGAATAAACGTGCCCGTCTGAACACTTATCGCAGGAAATTCATCGAGTATTTTCCGCGGTTGGCTTTGCAGAACCTGATGGGTTTGTTATCTTTATCGGTCCCGCTCTGTAGCGCGAGGTCCCTTTGTGCGACCCGTTACAGTCGAATTCGTCTGAATTCTCATCTTAGATGAGACCGATTGATAATTAAGTAGATCCCGATTTGAGTGGATCTGTGAACCAGACAATGACAGAAATCAGGAAAAAGAAAAGGTGATTTGAGTGGTTAAACTTCGGTTACGAGAAAACGAATCTATTCAGGAGGCAGTCAAACGGTTCCGCAAGATTGTTGAACACGCTGGTATCAAAAAAGAAATGCGTCGCCGCGAATACTACGAAAAGCCCAGCGATGAAAACCGAAGAAACAGACGACGTGCAGAACGGCGTGCCCGTCTCTCCCGTCTGCAGAACAATCAGTAATCACTGAGATCTGACAATACACAAAAAACGCATCCCTTTTCGGATGCGTTTTTTTATGCGCCCTCAGTTCTCCGATTTCGTTTCAGCCGCCGCGGCTTCTGCTGCAGCCTGTTTGTCCCTCGACGCCTTTGCCTCGGCTGACTCTGCCGCCTTCTGCTTAACGTGTTCCTTCTGTCCCTTCACGAAAGCGTCCATTCGCTCCTTCGAAATCCGGGGCATCCCACTGACCGAGCTTCCTTCGGCAGCGGTATCGAACACAATCACCTGGCCATCATTGTCCACCAGCATCCGCAAATGGTATGTCTTGAAGACGCCTCCCCAGCGATAGTGGTACAGCTTCAGAATCGCCCCTGATTCATCCAGTTCCTCGGAAGGGCTTCCCTGAATCATGCTGGCCTGGAAGTCTTTGAAAGGCACTTCCCCCGATTTGCCCGCGGTCTCCATCGCAGCGTCGAGATTGTTGAACGTCTTTGCCTGCGAGGTCTTGGCCCGCCATTCCAGGAGTACCACGCCCAGCAGAATCAGAATGAAGACCCAGGAAATAATCCGCCGCTGGGTGCTGACTTTCTTCTTGGCGGGAGCGGGCTTGGAATCGGGTGTTTCGGGAGCATCGGGGGTAGAACTCATGGTCACTTCCTTTATTGAACGGGGGTCACTCGGTTCAAGTCTAACCCGCCCCTTTCAGAAGCTCAAACAGAAACCATGGCTTCACACAAGTTTTACCAAACTCACACCCGAGGCTTACAGGATCCCTCGCGGCTCCTCATCTGCGAAGGGATGCAGGGCCTGAATTCCCTTGGGTTTGGGGAGAGCATTGACCAATGCCTCGGCCATTTTGAAGTCGGCGGCCGTCGTGATCTTCTGGTTCAGGGGAGAACCTTCCACAATCGTCACCGCCTGTCCGATATGTTCTACCAGTTGTGCTTCATCGGTAGGCTGGAAATCGCCCCGCTTCGCATAGGCGTCGAGCAGGATCTGCCGCTGAAAGACCTGCGGAGTCTGCGCTGCCCAGAGATCGGTACGGTCGACCGTTTCCTGAATCTGCCGATCCTTGCCTGCCCGCTTGAGTGTGCTCGAAACCCGCACAGCAGGAATGACGGCATGATGCTTCTCCGCCGCCGCGAAGAGTTCTCCCACCCACTTATCCGTAATTAGCGGTCGGGCGGCATCGTGGATGGCCACGTAATCGATGTCGGCTTTCACGCGGGCCAGCGCATTCTGTACCGAGTCCGCCCGCTCCTCTCCCCCGGGAACGATTTCGATATCCATGAACGCCAGGTTCGGACGGAACTTCTGCTTGAACCATTCAATATCATCCGGGGAGACCGAGATAATCAGCTGCTTCACATCTTCGCGGTTGGAAAAGATCTCCGCCGACCGCACCCAGACCGCGCGGCCTTTCAGATCCATGAAGGGTTTCTTCTGCGGCCCCGAACCCAGGATCTCCGCCCCCTTCGACTGAAACCGGCTGCTCTTTCCTGCTGCTGCCAGGATGACTGCAAACGTTGCCACTGCACTATCCTCTCTGATGTTACTGACATGAAACCGTCTTGCTGTTTCTGAAGTTTAACAAGCCGTAAATCGTCATCCAATAGCGCGCCCCTGCCAATTTCACCGTCCCCCGTCGAAATCGTTACGATCCCTGCAATCAGCAGTCCACAACCGTTGTCAAAAAACAACACGCGCGCTGCATGATGCCTTTTCACCACAGACCACGGTGCCGTTTCCAGACATTCCAGACAGCTTTACTTTTCTCAAGCTGTTTGATTTCAGTCACTTAAACAGAGTCCGTCTGAATTCCTTAACAGTCTGGCATTGCATTTGTTTAAAAACAGAAGCACTTCGGTCAGACACTCTCACCGTGTTAACAACAGATCGAGGTTCAACATCCTGAGTTACCACCTGGTCATCTGGAAATAGAGAAAGTCATTATGGAACTGCCTACACTGATTCTCGTCACACGCGATACTGTCCTACAGCAACAGATCCTGGCACATTTCAAGAAAACATTTCATTTGATCATCTGCAGTACTCTGGAAGACTGCCTGGCCAACTGCCGGGAACAGGAGATCGACTCCATTCTCGTCGATCTGCGGTTCCTGATTTCAGGCGGACACCAGGAAGATCATCTGCTCGAGCAGATTGAACGCCACGCTCCCGAAACCGAACTGATCATGCTGACCGAGGAGGAATGTCCGGAAATCCTCGAACGTCGAGTCGCCTGCGGCACTCTGAAACACATCAGAGGCTTTGCCAGCGAAGCGGAACTGCTGCTCGATATCGATTCTTTGTTGAACCCGGAAGAAAAAGTGCTGGTCAGCGAAACCATGTCCATGAACGCGGGCGCCAACCCCGTCGCATCAACCGGCGGTGGTGCTGGTCGAGGCAGTTCCTCTGGTTCCCGGCGCAACAGTCAACAGGAGGAGATCCCACTGGAATCGGACACATCCATTCTGCACGGGATTACCCGTCGCTTTGAAACCAGTTCGCATGAGATGAAAATCATGCTCAATGAACTGGAGATCGCCGCTCAGCACGATGTCACCGTACTGCTCATCGGGGAAACCGGAGCCGGCAAAACATATCTCTCGCGGCTGATTCACGAAGTCTCTCCCCGCCGGGATGAGCCATTTCTGAACGTCGCCTGTGGTGCGCTGCCCAACGACCTGATTGAAAGTGAACTCTTCGGTCACACCCGTGGTTCGTTTACCAGTGCCCATGCCGATAAGGAAGGTAAGTTTCTCGCTGCCGGCCGGGGTACAATTCTGCTGGACGAAATCGATGTGCTCGGTCCCGAGCAACAGGTCAAACTGTTACGGGTCATCGAAACCGGCGAGTTCGAACCGATCGGTTCCAATAAGACACACGTCAACCAGGCACGACTCGTCGTGGCCAGCAACATGGACCTGCAGCCGCTGGTTGAACAGGGCAAATTCCGACCGGACCTTTACTATCGTCTTAACATGCTGAAGTTTGACGTCCTTCCGCTGCGTCGTCGCAAGTCGGACGTCATCATGCTGGCAACTGGTTTTGTCAAACAGATGTCGACGAAACACAATATCGTGATTGAAGGCATCGACGATGAATTCCTCGACGCCCTCCACGCCTACCCCTGGCCCGGCAACGTGCGTGAACTGGAAAACGTGATTCGCCGTGCCGTGATTTACTGCCGCGACGGTGTTTTACGCAGAGAGAATCTGCCATCGCACATTCTGATGGGACAGGCCGGACCGACCAACGATCCGTCAGTCATCCTGGGTCACCATAAACAGAGCGACTCCGAACGACTGGGCGATCAGGTCGCGGTTACCGAGAAAGAACTGATCGAACAGGCTCTGTTCAAGAACAACTACAGCCGCACCAACACGGCCAAAACACTGGGCATCAGCCGCGTTACGCTGTACAACAAAATGAAGAAGTACGGCATGAGCACAAAAAAATGATGACACTCGATTGAGTGTCATCATGGTTGGCTCGTCTGGATTGGAGATCAATTATTTCTTCGGACCGACCAGTTCGACCAGGTTGCCATCGGGATCGCGAACCAGTGCCAGGTAAACCCCTTTAGGGAAACCTTCCGGCAGTGAGATCGGTCCTTTGGCAATCGGCTTGACGCCGTATGCTTTCGCCCGTTCGAGGGCGGCATTCATGTCTTTGACGTAGAGCGTCAGGTAGCTCACACCCAGAGATGAGTGGATGAAGGAGTTGTCGACCTTCTTACCCGGTGCCTCTTTGAACTGCATCAGTTTGACGTTGGTTGCCGTTTTGTCATTCGCCAGCACCAGGGGATACACTTTGAACGCCTGGTAATCGGACAGACCCGAGTCGCCTCCCATTTCGGGAGTCACTGCGAACATCTCACGTTCCTGCATGCCCAGGGCGTTTTTATAGAACTCGAGAGATTTCTCCAGGTCGCTGACCACAATCCCAAAGTCGACGGTAGATTTGGCATATTCGACATCCGGCACAGTCTTGCTACTGGCGGCCCACGCGGCGATCCCACTGACGATGAACACGATCAACGTCGTACAGATCAGCTCGCGATTCACAAAACTGGGATTCTTCATCAAGCAACTCCTGAATTAAAAAAAGATCAGACCTACTCTTCCCCTCGCAGGTCTCTATATATCAGGCTACTTGCATCTGAGGCAGACCTCAAGCCGATCTCATCCCTTTCTGCAAAACTAACTCAATTCCCCACTTAGTTCAAAAACTGGTCTTGTGATTTCAGGTAGACTCGTTCTACACCACGCAACGATACCCGCCGATCTGTGATTTTTTCGTTGAACCACTTCCGGGAAATGCTATAACAGCTGAACACATCCTGCCTGAAAATATGACTATTGTGATTTCGAAAAGGATCCAAGATGAAATCAATACTGCCCGTGCTCACCGGCTGCCTGATCTGTCTCACTCTCGTTCTCACTCCCGATGCACAGTCCCGCGCGGATGAGAAAAAGCAGACCAACCGCACCCGCTTCTATATCGCCTCCCCCGAGGGCAAAGATCCCCAGGTGTTTTTCTTCGCGGAAGATTATTACAACACCGGCTCCCCCGCGTTTTCTCCCGATGGTCAGAAGCTCGCCTTCGATGGCTGGAAATCGCAGGAGGGGGAAAGTTTCTCGAATGTCCACATCATGGTCGTCAACGCAGACGGCTCTGACTTCAAGGTCCTGCGTCCCGGTGCCATGCCCAGCTGGTCACCCGGCGGGAACCGCATTGCCTTCTCCAAGCCCCCCTACAGTGTCGCGTTGATGGATGCGGATGGCACCAATGAGAAAATCATCGCTGAGCGAGGCTGGGGCGGACAATGGTCGCCCGATGGAACACGCATCGCCTACTACTACGGCAACAACATCCGCATTTATAACCTGATTGAAGACACGACAACCGAACTCTTTCCAAACGACGACAATCCTTACGCCAGTTTCACCTGGAACATGACCTGGTCCCCCGACAGCAACTGGATCTGCATTTTGGGCCGACGGGCTGAGGACCGGAGTTACGATGTCCTCACCGTCAACACCGCCGGCAGTAAGGCAGGCTATAAAGTTCATTTCAACAGTAAACGCTCTCCTTACCAGGACATGGCCTGGTCGCCACGGGGAGACCAGATCGTCTTTGGCTCTCCGACCTCGCCCCGACAACTGCTGCAATTCAATCCCGCGGAGGATAAACCACCCACGCCGCTGGACATCACCGTGGACGGAAACATCAACGGCGACGTCACCTTTTCCCCCGACGGTCAGCGGCTGCTGTTCAACGCCCGCGATAAATAGTCAGAGCTTTCTTATCTGCCAAACCCTGTAATCACAGAGAGAATCATATGCACTCCTATTCCAAACTGCTGACACTCATCTGTACGATCGGCCTCATCTGCCAGGCTGGTCTCTCCAGTTACGCAGACGAAAAAACGAACGTCAAACGCGTGCGCTTTTATCAGGTCGCACCTGAGGGAGGCGCAGCGAAACTGTTCCTTGTGCCCGGTGAATACCATACCGCCGGCTCTCCGGTCTTCTCGCCCGACGGCACGAAGTTCGCCTTTGACGGCCGTAAATCACAGCAGGGAGAATCATTCTCGGACGGTAAGGTCATGGTCTGTAACGCGGATGGCAGCCAGTTGAACGCAATCGGATCAGGCGTCATGCCCAGCTGGTCACCCGCCGGAAACCGCATTGCCTGCTCCAGCATTTCACACCGAGGCGCCGCCCTGATGCACGCAGACGGCACCAGTCGGGAACTGATCGTCCCGGATAGCTGGGGCGCACAGTGGTCGCCGGATGGCAGAAAAATCGCCTACACCTTTTACGGTCCCGGGGGCGTCACCATCCAGGTCTATGATCTGATCGAAGGCACAAAAATCAGCCTCTTCTCCCTGGGAGATGCGCCCTACAACAGCATCTACTGGAACATGGCCTGGTCGCCCGATAGTAACTGGCTCTGCTTCAAAGGTCGCAGATCAGACAACGGCACCTTCGACATCGCCACGATCAACGCCGCCGGCAAAGACGCCGGATATAAGGTGCACTTCAACAGTGACAAAGCCCCCTACGCCGACATGGCCTGGGATCCGCAGGGAGACCGCATCGTCTTCGGCTCGGGAACCAAGCCGGGAAAACTCATGCAGTTCAATCCCGCGGAAGACAAAGCCCCCACCCCGATCGACATCCAGGTCAAAGGCGACATCATCGGCGACGTCTGCTTCAGCCCCGACGGACAGAGCCTCGTCTTCAACGTCAGCGGGACGGAGGAGTAAAGTGAGTTATTTTTTATCTCCAACCTGGGGCAGGGATGGTGTGACCAGTAGAAAACAACGCTTACCCTGTTTCTGGTAAGTTAATCCCGCCTGTCGCACCAGTTGATCGAACATGTGTGTCGACTCGCCTTCTCGCAGCTGGTCGGTGATGTCAATCAGCAATGATTGCCCCGGGGTCACTGTGGCAGTTTTGCTGTTCGTGAGCGCCTCCAGTGCGTTTTTGGCATTCATGACAAAAGAGAGTCGCACCTTCTGCTGATCGACTAGTTCGGGACGCAGCTGAATCAGCAATTGAGATTTTGCATCGGGCAAGATCGGACTGGAAAGGTTGAATTCGGTAGACTGTCCATTCGACAGAGTAACTTCCACTTCGATCTTCTCGTTGACATCTTCGACTCGATGTGCGGTATGTGACAAAAACTTCGTCTGAGCGGAAGTCAGTAGAATTCCCTCATCCAGTTTATCTGACATCAACTTCTCCCAGAGTTCCCGCGCCTGAGGAGAAGCAAATGTTTTCAGTTTTTTCAGATCTGCCGGCTGATAATCTGTGGTAATAAAACCCAGTCTGACTGCAATCACGCGATCCTGAACCGCCCTGATCCGGGCAATTAGATCCGCGATCTGATCGTGAGTAGCCTGGTCTGCCCGAATTACGAGAGACAGCTTCTCTTCATAAGCCCTGATCGTGGGCCCCTTCTCCCACGCGTCCGGAGTCACATTCTGCTGAATCAGTTCGATCAGGGGCTCAAAGCGGGCACGTTCTGCCGGGGCCTGCTTCTTCGCTGAATCCCCCAGCAACAGCGGCGAAACGGGTACCACAAGATCTGCTACCGGATAACTCATGATTCGCAAGCTGGTTTGAGAGGGGGGAGCATCTAACTCAATCATCCCGATCACTCCCGTATCGCTGTTGACGCCGGTTCCCAGAATGACTTCTCCCTCTTTGAGCGGCTTGCCTTTTTCCAGCTTTAACAACATGAGCAGGGTGCGGGGGTCGTCCGTCTGTTCATTCAGCCGTAGACCACCCAGTAACAGGGTTTTTCCCGGCTCCATGATCCGGGCATGCTTGAAATGCCGTTTGATCAAGAGGGGGAGGCTCACCGTTTCTGCATCCGCGTCTTTCGCCCGCAGCAGTTTCAGACCACCAATTTCAGACTTTTCAATCTGGCATTCCAGCATTCCCCGCTGCTTGATGCCTTTCCTGGTAGAATAACTCAATTGCAGGTCAAACCCGGTAATCAATTTAGGCAATTCTATCTGTGCCGCGACGCCTTGTGCTTCAGCTTCGTGCAATTGTTTCGTTTGAATCTGAACCTTCTGTCCATCCAGGAAACAGACCTCTGGCTGGGATAAAAGCTGACAGTCCGCCGACAGGGAAATCAACCGCTCCACTTCCTTCGTCCGCGCTGCATCGAGAACTTCGCACACCAGAGAAGTCTGGCTGATGATTTCCGAATTCTCCGTTCCCTGATATTTCGCTTTGATCTCCTGCGACAACTCGGGCAGTTGCTCTTCCTGGTACACCTTGATCCGTTTGCGTTGTGAACTGTAGACACTCAATAGTGATTCCGGAATCGACAGAATGCTGGCTCTCAAAACATACAGCGAATCTGGTCCCTGCTTCGCATCTGCTTTAGCTTCCTCTCGCAATTCCGCCAGCGCTTCCGCTACACACTGGTGGTAAATCGAATCGGAGGAGCTGAGCAGCAATCGGTCCTGGTCAATCCGCACACTGTAAATAGACCTGAGCCGATATTCTCTGCGATCGGCCCGCATGGGAGGCTGGTGTACCTCGATAAATGCAGGCGGCGATGATTTTCTGCCTGTCAGATGACGGTGACGATTGTGTAAGCCAGCCAGCTGATCCTGGATTTTCTCGTGAATCTTCTGTTGCAGATGTTGCTCCGCACGAATCGCTCCGACCTCTCTACGACTCTGATCCAATAGATCACCGACGGAGTAATTGCTCACATTTCCATTGCGGATGATCCACTCCCGCATGTTGATCTCAGAAGCGAGCGGATCCAGGTCCCGGGAATACCTCTCGTTGAATTGTTGAACTTTCTGTTCGTAGACTTTTTTCGCAGGATCATAAAACGGCAAAGGACTCAAAGGAACCGACTTCGGTTTAACCTTGATTTCCGATGAGACAACAGCCTCTTTGACTTCCTCTGACTCCTTCTCTCCCGCAGCCCCGGCCACAAACGCGGCTCCCGGCAGCACCACTGCGGCCACCGCGACGAACACCACCCAGCACCACCACGGGGTGCATTTCTGACTTCCCTGTCCCAGTCTCATAATTCGCTCCATGCGTTTTGAAGTAATTTCCAACGGACGCACGCCCGGCACTACGGGCACGGTTCGCAGCGTCTGTTTCAATTCCAGAATTTCCAGCAACCCTGCGGCATACAGACGCGGGTCACAGTTCAACTCCGCCAGCACTTCCTCGTCACAACACTGTTCCATTTCATACTTCAGCCGCCGCCCTGTCAGCCAGACCAGTGGATGGAACCACCACACTATCGCCGCCAGCAGCTGTAACAGCCCGATCCATAAGTCACCCCGGCGAATATGAATCAGCTCATGTGCCAGAATCGGTTCCAGTTCAGCCGGTGAACGTGCCTCGGCAATCGCCGCGGGTAACAGAATTGTCGGTCGCCATAATCCCACGACTGCCGGTCCAATCCGGCTCTGCGTCACCATCAATCGTACTTGACGTTTCACTCCCAGTTCCTGCGCCAGGCGCACCAGCATCTCTTCCAGTTCCGGACACTGCACAGCCCCCGCACTGCGAATCATTCGCCAGCAGCGCAGAAATCGAATCAGCATCACCGTCGCAATGCACGCCGCCACTCCCGCCCAGCTCCAGAGCCCCACTCGCAACCAGGAAACACGCGCACTCTGACGCACTGCTGCCGGCGTCTCCACTGACTCAACAAGGGTATTTGACATTGCAGGAACCGCCCTTGTTTCCCCGGAAGATTCCTCAGCATCATGGACTGTCACTTCCAGTGAACCAAATTCGGCTTCCGGCAGCTGTTCCACATCGTCGCCGATCAGTCGACGAATCCATTCAGTACGGGTCAGTGCCTCAATCGGCTGCGTCGCCACGGATTGCTGCGCGTCTTTCGCGTTTTCGTTCTGTAGCCAGCAGAACAGGCCGCTGGAACTGCTCCACACAGGGGGCGTGACGAATTTCAGCAGTACCACCAGCCACAACAGATACGCCAGATGAGCCCGCCTGATCCGCACCACCCTACAGATCAGCCAGACGATCAGCGCCAGCAGCGTGCACTGCCAGACCTGTTGCCAGACGAGATTGATCCATTCAGGACTGATTGCCGCCATCCCGTTCCTCCGTTAACTCATCCAGCAATGATTTTAACGCGTCCAGATCTTTACGGCTGACGTGGCGATCTTCAATCAGATGCTGCATCAGCGGGAACGCCTCGCCGGCAAACAGACGGTCGACCAGGTCGTCAACCGTTTCGCGAATGACAGTACGGGGTTTGATCCGCGGGGAATAGACGCGGGTCCGCCCCTCCAGTCGAGCCTTGATGTAGCCCTTCTGTTCCAGTCTGCGCAGATAGGTCTGCACTGTGGTGAAATCGATGCCCCGCGACTCGGGAAATGTTTCAAACACTTCACGGACCGTCGCCTGTTTCAGATCCCACAGGGCGCGGGCCACTTCCATTTCGCCTTTTGATAAAGCGGGCCGTTCCGTCATGCCTCTCTCCTCAAGTACAAGTGTAATTGCCAGAGTTTAATTACATTTGTACGTGAGTCAAGCCCCTTCTTTAATAGAGGGCTGTGAAGAGAACCTGCCTGCGAGCAAAGTCAATTCCAATGCAGGCTTTATCAAAATTCGGGGCGACTTTGAATTTCTTGGGAATGCATGTTTGGATTTAGTCTGCCGATCGCTTAGAATCGATCCATTCAGAGTTTCAGACCACCCGGGTCCTGTCGGGCGCCGACAATCTCTGATACTAAGTGTTTATATGACAGACAGTTCCAATCACTGGATTCATTACAATGAGTGTCCGTTCCGCCAGACCGAAAGTAAACGATCTGATCTTTCGCTTAATAGGGCGCTCGATTCACCCGGAGCTCTACACCACCTGCGCCTCGGTTGACATTCTGCAGAAAGACTATGCAGCCACGCTGCGCGTCTGCGAAACCGGCCACATTGCCAGTATTCAGCACAAAGGCCACGCGGTCTGTGAGATTCTGACTTCGTTTCAGAATCCGCTGCCCAGCCAGAAACGACTGCTGGAAAAACCGGTGCGGGGCTGCCGTTCTGAATCCGTGCGGTTGGAGTCCGGCCTGTATTACCAGGTGAGCTATCAGCTTGAGGAACTGGATTACGTCATTTTCAAAAACGTACACGAAGAATATCTGATGGATGCCCAACGGGCCGACCTGGCGTATCATTTCATTTCGGAAAGTCGCCTGACCCCCGGTGCGTTAAGCATCATCGATTACGAAGCCAATCAGAACAGCCTGTTGATTCACGCCTTTCATACTTTCCCCGATGAATTGGCCGTGGTGAAGACGCAGTCGCTGTTCGAGTTCTGAAACATCAACGTAAGGGATCAGACTGATCTACGTCATGGATGACGGGCGAACCGAAATCATGATAAGCGATCTACTGTTTTCTCGACCCATGCTGCAGCGACTCAGCGCCGTTCTCGGCCTGATCATTCTGTGCAGCGCCGCTTCCACAGAAGCTGCGCACCGCAGCAGCTACTCGTATCAGCGCAATCCCCATGCTTCATCTGTCTATTCCCAGTACCGCCGTACGCACTACAACAGGTATGGTTACAACGGCTATCGCTACAACGCCGTTTCGTATCGTCCCTATCCTCCCGTGTCCCGCTCCACATTCTACGGATACGGCGGACGTCGCTACACCTACCGCTATCGGCCTTACTCATCGTTCGCCTACGGGTATCGTTACTACCGCCCCGCGTATTACGGGTATAACTACTATCCGCGTACAAGCTACTCTTATTACGGGAACAGCTTTAACTCGGGCTACTATTATCGCCCGTTCTGCGGTGCCTGGGGTTCGTATTCCTCCTGTTACTGCTCCCCCTTCTCCGGGATCGCCAGCTCGTATTACCCGGCGTACAGCAGCTACGGCGTCTGGGGTGGGCTCGGCAGTTATGGACCGCTCTGGGGAAGCTATACGCCCTACTGGGGCTCCTACTACGGCACCCCCTGGTCCTATTATCCCGGCTACTTCGGCGGGTATTACGGTCCCTACTGCGGAATCTGGCCTTATCGCCCCACGCTCTATCAGAGCATTGTCTTCCAGTCCGGATTCAATGTCGGCTATGGACGGGGCAGCTACTACAGCTTCTGGTAGAACCGATTAGTCGCGGTCTTACTCGACTGTAATCTCGAGCATCATCACTCCCACGATAATATCGTAGGTCGCGTGCGCACCTACGGTGATGCCAAACCCCCGCAGAAAAAACAGGCCGGCAAAGAACAGCCCCGCCAGCGTACGGAAAGTGAAGCTGAATACCGAAAACTGATCCCCGGTGGCACCAATGTAATGCGCCAGGGAAAAGATCAGGCTCGTGGAAATAATCGCCAGCACCGCCGACCAGCGGGCCTGCAGCATCATTCCCCGGAACAGCAGATAACAGATCGGCAGCAGCAACAGCCGGAACATCACCTCTTCATACACGCCTGCTCCCACAAAACTGACCACGCGTGAAGCTGATTCCTGTTTGATAAACATCATCACCGGCGAGGGTAACTGCTGAAAGACCAGATCCTGCACCTGTCCCAGCACGATCAGACAGAAGGCAAACAACAGACTCTCCGCGAACATCCCCACCAGCGTCTCGGCAGAGACCTTCCACGGATGTTTACAGCAGAGATGCCAGACCAGCAGCGTTCCCACAATCAGGCAGGGCAGCAGAAAAGTCTGTGTCAGTCCCAGTTGTGAGAGCCAGCTCCGCATCCAGTAATCCGCGCCATTGCGGATCAGTTCCGGCTGACTGCCTCCCATCGAGAGGACACCCAGTTCATAGATCAGCAGCAGCGGCGTCAGAAATACCAGGCAGACCAGGGGCTGCCGGGCTTCGAACCAGTAGCTGTCACTTTCCAGAGTCATGGTCTCTGCAGGTGCGTTCTTTTTACGTGTCATATCTCAGTCTGGTGATCGGTAACAGAATCTTTTAACCGGGATTCCGGATCCAGCGAAAAATGGGGCGACGCCAGTTCGGTATGCGCCGCATCGGGTCGATAACTTTGAAAACGTTTCAGTGAAAAGGGATCGTTGTGTCGATCTGCCTCGTGCAGTTCTTCAGGAAGTTGCTTATCCAGCGCCAGGAACA
The DNA here is from genome assembly GCF_008329715.1 of Gimesia chilikensis. Taxonomy (GTDB): domain Bacteria; phylum Planctomycetota; class Planctomycetia; order Planctomycetales; family Planctomycetaceae; genus Gimesia; species Gimesia chilikensis. The sequence continues at coordinate 342,610 of NZ_VTSR01000005.1, forward strand.
GTTGCTCCGAGACCTTCGCATCCCATTCTCCCTGCAGGGTTTCGCGATACAGTTGCAGAGCCGCCCCGAAGGCCAGCTCTTCCCCATCGCAGGTACGGATGCCGTCGGCCGTCAGTTCGCGACGATCGTTTTTCAGTTCGAGGTAGCGGCAGATCACTCCCATCCGCCGCGAATGTTCGCCCAGGTGATAGGTATGCAGCCGACGTGGATAGCCGGTTCCGTCCAGTCGTTCGTGATGCTGAGCCACGACCTCAGACAGGTACGAGTCTCCCGGAAAGCCCCGCAGGCCACCCAACAGAGCAGCTCCCAGAATCGGATGCTCGCCCCGTTCGTCATTTCTCTGATTCTCCCGGCCGTCTGCTTTCTTCGCCAGTTGGGGATTCAGCATCAGCCAACCCAGGTCGTGCAGCATGCCGGCCATCATTAACAGATCGCAGCTGTCGCGCCAGGCCGGAATCTGGCGGCTCACATAATAACTGCACCGCGCGACTTCCAGCCCACGTAGATAGATCAGAATATCCGGATGGGCAATCTGCTCGCGAGCCACCGCTTCCATATCCCGCAGCGACAGAAACAACAACTGCCCCGGATCGTCCAGGTGCGCATCGTCGTGTTTAATCTTCCGAATCAGATTCAACAGGTAATTCGGGTTACAGTAGGACTGCGTCCAGATATCTTCGGCCGCCAGTACCAGCTGTTTGAGATAATGGACCGTCGTCTGTGAAAGTAACAGCTGTTGTCGCAAATAGACCAGCTCGGTCTGAACGAAATCCAGAATCCGTGTGAGGTGCGGCAACTGTGATGCAGAGAGTGTCCGAACCGCGGTCGCATCCAGATACAGTCTGCACCGCTGCAGAATCACATTCACCCGCGCCTGCAGTTGTTTCAGTTCCTGTTGCAGTGCGGGGATTTTCAGTTCCCGGTTCTGTTGATCCAGTTCGCGAAACTGATTCTGCAGAGCAGACAGGACCGCCGCATTCCGCGGCAGCGGTTCTGCATCATTCACGCGGGCACAAAACGCCTCCCACTCATTCCGTTCCCGACGGATGGTCGGCGTGAGCCAGCGAAGAGATCTGGTGGAATGGTTCACAGGGTGCCCTCGTATTACATATTCATCACGGGTCTACTTCGGATACGAAGGAGGTGGTTCCCCCTTCTCTCTGTTTTATCGGCTCCCCGCGTCACAGGCATTGAAAAGTTTGCCTGAGTTCAGATTGGGTAAGCTGACCACAGTCCTGCTGTATCGTGTTGCGTGTGAGCAACTTACGAAGTTCGTTTTTTGCAGCCGCGGGTACAGGTGACAGAGTTGCCCTTCACCGCTGAGAATCTATGACACGCCGCTGTCTGCCGATCCACACATCCGGATAGAGGGATTGTAAGAAATACTCAATTTCCGGTGATCAGGACGCCGATTTGAGACTAAGCAGCATTTTTTCCTCTGTCTACTTGTCGTTGTTTTGCCGGCGAGCATAGAATTGCAGGAATGGTGCCTGTCAGCTAAGGCAAAATAAAGAACTTTTATCGATCACAGCGTGTCCTGATCAGCAGGGATTGAAATCAGGCACTCGCTCCACTATCGACACTCATATACAGGCAGGAAAATTCAAATGGCTACGGATTTTCGGCAAAAAGAACGGCTCCCTGAACTGACTGACCGGATCGTGGAAACCTACCACGAGATTGGCACCATTCATCATCTGGGGCATTGTCCGCTTCCCAGCCAGGACGCCGTGATTGAAGCCGCCCAGGAACTGAAAGACGTCATCTTTCCCGGATACAGTCGTCGTCAGAACCTGCACATGAGCAATGTGACATACCATGTGGGGAACATTATTGACTCCCTGCACGATATTCTCACCGTACAAATCGGCCGCGCACTGCGGCACCAGCATGTTCAGCAACACGGAGCCGACTGCGAGAAACTGCAGCAGATCGACTTCGAAGCAGAAGGACAGAAGAGAACGATTCAGTTTCTGGAAACCATTCCGGAAATCCGCCGCGCCCTGGCGACCGACGTCCAGGCGGCTCTCGACGGAGACCCCGCAGCGACCTGCTTCGATGAAATCATCTTCTGTTACCCCGGACTGGAAGCCATCACCGTTTACCGGCTCGCCCATCAGTTATACCGACTCAACGTACCCATCATTCCGCGTATGCTCTCGGAATGGGCTCACTCACAGACCGGGATTGATATTCACCCGGGTGCCACCATCGGCCACTCGTTCTTTATCGACCACGGTACCGGTGTCGTGATTGGCGAGACCTGTGAAATCGCCGAGAACGTGAAGGTCTACCAGGGGGTCACCCTCGGGGCACTCAGTTTCCCCAAAGACTCGGAGGGCCGCATCATTCGCGAACAGAAGCGTCACCCCACCATCGAGCGGGGCGTTGTGATTTACGCGAATGCCACCATCCTGGGAGGCGATACTGTGATCGGCCACGACTCCGTGATTGGCGCCAGTGTCTCGCTGATGAAGAGCGTGCTGCCCAATACGATCGTCACCATCGAAAAGCCGTCACTGCGGTTCCGCGAGGCTTCCTGATCTTCGCCGCTGAATAAGCTTGAAATCGAGATCGACGCAGACCGTGTTCCCACACGGTCTTTTTTTATGGCGTTAGCAGGGGTCATGTGCCGCGCATAAAAAAATCCTGTGTGAGTCAGATAACTGACCGCACACAGGATTGATCGCAATAATATTGTTTGCTTAAGCGATGGCCCGGTGGGAACCGCCATCTTCTTTCCGATCATCCCGGAGCGAACCGACGTGATCCAGGGTCGTATCCAACTGAGATGCCAGCTTCTCCTGTGTTTCCAGCAGGGAAGCAGCAGCAGCTTCATACTGACGCTCGCGGCTGGTCAGCTGATCCGCACGCAGCTGGAGTTCTGCCGAGAACCGTGTCAGCTCTTCCATCATCGTTTCCAGGTCAGCCATCAGGTCCGACTGTTCCTCAACAGACAGCTGGTCATGCTCCGGTTCGTCTTTCAGTTGATGTACCTGTGACAGCAGGGCAGCGGCTCCCTGCTCTCTCCGGGACTCATACTGCTCGATCATCTGTACGTCCTGTTCGATCAGGTCGACCAGTTCAGATGCGGACAGGTCCTTGAGAATTGTTTCATTCGTCATTGAGTGATCTCTTTTATCTGGGGTGATGGGAGCGCTCGTCTCAGCAGGCGAGCCAGATAATCCTGCGCGGGAAATGCTCATGGCTGGCTGGGAATGCTGACCCTGTCGAAACACAAATTCAATGGGACCGATGGTGATCACATCACCGTCAGCCAGTACTGACGTCTGATGCGGAATCCCATTGAGTAACAGTCTGGGTTGAGGAGCAAGTGCCTCGATGGTGACTTCGCCCTCTGCAATATGGACTACCGAATGCAGAATTGGCATCGACTGACCGGAAAGCTGCAGACCGCAACAGGTGCCCGCGCCAATTGTCAGACGGTCTCCCTGGAGAGGTCGCATGGGAAACCGGGTTTTCCCTTTGACAATTTCCAGAGAATGCTGGGGGGAAGATTCTAAGACCACAGACTTTTCAACCTCATGTTGAGACAGGAACTTGATAATTCCTCAGAACCCTGTTTTTCAGGGCTACACAACACTGAATCGACCGTCAGTCGAGGACAGCATAAGGAAACCTTGGAGTTACTCTTTGATCAATCTCCATTGATGGTTCACTCAGCTCTCCGAACCAGGTTCTGCGCATTATAGGTAAAATAGAACAGCGCCGAACGGATAAGCCCGCATCAAACCGGGTAAACAGAGCAGACTTTTCCCGTCAGTTGCTTTGTAGATCCTTGTCAATAAAGGAAACACCTCAGTCCGATTTTGAAATGCTGTCAGACAGGCGAAATAACGGCATATCTGACTAGAGGCTCCAGTTCGTTCACCCGTCGCGGGAGGGAATTGTCACCACAGCGTCCCTTTTCCGAACGGGCTGCTCAGTCGATCTTGCCGCCTGGCAGATCGCGCTTGGTAGGCGGTGGCAGATCTGGTTCCGGCGGTTTCGGAGAAGAGGGAGGCGGCTTGTAACCTTCACAGGTCAGCTTCAGGTTGCCTCCCAGTGGAACGCGGAAATCAGAGTTGGGATCTAAAGCCGTCCAGCCAGCCATCAGGTCTCGCTGATCCGCATAACTTCGCGCCACGAGATAGGTATCATAGCTGTCTGCCCAGACGCGGAAGTCCAGGTAGAACAGTTGCGGGTTGATCTTGCGGATCTCCTGACGAAACAGCGCATTCGACTTCGACAGCCGTTCCGTAGTATCGCCTCGCCCCTCGCGCAGCTCCAGTAAGAGATAAGGAACGCCCCCGACAGCTTTAAGCTTAATCCGCCAGTCCCGGTTCCCCACATTCTTGTTTTCGAATAACTCTTCCAGCTTCGCACAGTCCACGGCCTGCTCGGGAGCAGTTACCAGTCGGCTCTGTGCAATCGCCTGGTAGGCCAACTGTTGCAGTACAGGGATTTCCACTCGTATGACACGACCATGGCGGCAGATGTACTCGATGGGCTTCGCGCCTTTAGGTGCGTCGCGGGGATTGGGCAGATTCACGATTTTCGCATTCGGCGTTGGCCCTGGATCGGGGGTTTTCGCCAGTTTCGCTTTGATGTCTGCCAGTTCTTTTTCCCTGGTGACAATCTCTTTCTCCAGCGTCTGTACCTGCTTATCGCGTTCTTCGATCTGTTTTTTGAGCTTATCGATATCGACCCGGATTTCTTTGAGCTTCTCCAGCTCTTTCTTCAACTTCTCTGCCAGAGCCTGCTGCTCTTCAACGTTGACGTTATCTTTCTTCTGTGTCAGCTCTTTGATGGTTTCCAGCTGTTCTTTTTCCAGCGCCAGTTTCTCGCGCAGCTTTTTGACGTTCTGCTGAGACTCTTCCATCGCTTCTTCAGTGACCGCACCTTTAATACGTTCGACGGCCTGCCCCACACCGAGCTGAGTTACGGTGAGCAGAATGACCAGAATTCCGACCACATTCGTCATCGTATCCAGCAGCGAGTCGAGGCTGGCGCCCCCTGAAGATCCTTTTTTCTTTTTCATGACACAATCTGAATTGCTACTATACTGAATATTCGTTTCGATCCCGCAGGCCCTCTCTGAAAATTCGGCCTGAATTTCAGACCGGAACGGCCCTGCGGTTTGCATTCGTACCCCTCTCATCATAAAAGCGGAGCAGGGCTGATCGCAAGCAGCGACTGGCAGTACTTCCCCTGAAACTGATAAGAATCCCGACTCAGCAGGACACCGCTTGTGGACGTTTTTCCATTACAGATCCCCGGTTTGATGGTCGTCGGCACCGATACCGGCGTCGGCAAAAGCTACATTTCCGCTGCCATAGCCCGGCAATTGACCTCAGAAGGGGTTCGCACCGGGGCCTACAAACCAGCGTGCAGCGGCAGTGTCATCGACGAATCGACGGGCCAGCCTTACTGGGAAGACGTCAAACTCCTGCGGCAGGCCATCGGCGGTACCGACCTGCCCCCTGAACGGATCTGCCCGCAAACCTTTCACGCCCCGCTGGCCCCACCGGTAGCCGCAGCAAAAGAGGGCCGTCGCATCGACGAAGCTCTGCTCCTGGAAGGAGTTCGCTGGTGGAAGTCTCAAGCCGAGTTCCTGATCGTCGAAGGGGTGGGAGGCGTGCTCTGCCCTCTCTCCTCTCAGCAGCTGATTGTGGATTTCGCAGAGAAACTGAAATATCCCCTGCTGATCGTAGCCCGCGCCGGTCTGGGCACCATCAACCACAGCCTGCTGACGATTGAAGCCCTGCAACAGCGCGGCCTGAAGATCGCCGGCCTGATCCTGAATGACGTCGACCCCGAACTCAGCGACGAATCTCGGCTCTCCAACGCCGAACAGATCCAGTTGTGGACAAGCGTGCCTGTTTTGTCTTTTGTCCCCTTTGACTGGCAATCAAACTTGCTTCGGTACCAGAGTCAGGACAGAATAGACTGGAGACAAGTGTCGCAGGATCTCCTCTGAGTGCTCATACCCATCACCAGATCACATTCGTCTGCCCGCCAGAACTTCTGGTGATGACCTCACTACCGCCAGTCCTGCTCATGCCTGAGATATCATCAACGCGTCTATCATCAACCGGAGAAATGGATGAGTATTGAAGTCACCTGCCCCGCCTGTGGGGGTTCCATCCAAATCGAAGAAGTAGCCGAAGTCGTTGCCTGTCCGCTCTGCCAGGTACACCTCCAGGTCGACCCCGAGACCAGTGAACCTGTGCTCGTCTCCCTGGACGCCGACGAAGCAGCGGATCCACCAGCCGCGGAAGCCAGCGAGACAGAGACCGCAGAAGCGGAAGCAGAAACCCAGGACGAACCCGTCGCCGAGGCAGACTCTGAAACGACTTCTGAGGAAACCGCCAGCGAAGAGGCCGCCGTAGACGAAGAGACCGGCGCAGACGAAGAGACAGCCTCTCCCTTCTCCTTCCTGCCGGGTGGTAATCAGGCTCGCAAAACCGAAAAACGCGAAACACCCAAATTCGACTTCCTCCCGGGCGGCGCCAATGAATCAGCAGACAAAGACACCGCAGAGGTAGCCGAGCCCGAGTCATCCACAGACGAAGCCATTGAAGCAGAGGCGGAAGTCGCTTCAACAGAAACTACGACCGACGCCGACTCAGAAACCGCTGCAGAGTCAACAGACAGCGAAGCCGAAGAGCAGCCGGCCGAGACTGAAACCGCTTCCCCGTTCTCCTTCCTGCCAGGCGGCAGTAACGACGAACAGACCACAGAAGAAGCGACTACGGAATCGGAATCCGAAACCGCGGAAACAGAGATCGCAACAGAGGACACCACCGCGGACACAGCTGAAACAGCAACTGACGCAGAAGAGACCAGCGCAGAAGCAGTCAGTGAACCCCCAGCTCCCGCGGAAACGGCGACCACCGAATCAACAACCGCAGCCCCGGAACCGGCGGCTTCCCCCGCACCACAGAGCTACCGTAAACCTAAGACGGTCTCCAAGCGACTGTTCACACTCACGCTGACCTACGCGATCGCCGCAACGATCATGGTCGCGATGCTGCTCTATGCGAAGTACCAGGGCGATCCGCATCAGCTGGAAAGCCTCCCCGACCTCAAACCCCCGATCAAGAACGATGAAATCGCGCTGCAGCTGGTCCCGGAAAATGCAGAGCTGCCCCCCGGGCATACGCTGCAGTTGGGTGGGCCCGGCCGACGCTTCGGAAATGTGATGGTCACTCCGCTCCGCGTCACCCGTGGACCGCTGGAGTTCGAGCATTACACCGGTGATGCCAGCAGGACCCGCGAACCGACGTCCAGCGACGTTCTCAAGCTCTATCTCAAATTCGAAAACATGTCGGACGATCAGACCTTCGAACCCCTGGATCAGAAACTGCTCCTCTCCCGCGTGCCCGGTAAGAACCCTGATTCCCCCATGCGGGCCAACAATTTCGTCAGCCGCCTCGATCAACGACATCCGGACGGCGAACGGGTACTCGTCTACGACATGCCCCCCTCCTGGGAATGGAACATCAAAGGCCAGAACATCAATCAGGAGTCTACACCTCAAAAGCTGGAACCGGGCCAGAGCTTTGAAACCTTCGTTGCCACCAACGAGGCAGGCATTGATTCCCTCACCGGCGAACTGGTCTGGCGACTGCAGATCCGCAAAGGTTATAACCCCAAGTCGCACCGCGGCGTGACCACGCTGATTGACGTCGTCTTCAACAGCGACCAGATTCAGAAAGAAGTTCCCTCCGAGAGCAAGGCCCCGCTGCCTACCAGTTAAGCTGGTTCATAGCGTTCCCCCTCTCTGACCGCGCATAAAAAAACGCCTCGGCAGTATTCCAGGAATACCACCGAGACGTAACGCGGAACCGCATACGATGCGGTGAGGAATTTTCAATGAGGACAACTCTTTCCGCTACTGGTGCCGGCACAAGCCTCATTTCTCAGAGACTTGTACCAGGCACCCCTTTCAGGAGAGTACCATCCTGAAACTACTTCTGGACCACGACGAAGCGGGCACCGCTGTGGTTCCGAACCAGCAGCAGGACGCGGTCTTTTTCTTTGGCTTCTTTCAAGCCGAGATTAAACTGATCCATAGTAGTCACTTCAGTTGTCCCAATCTTTTCAATGATCATGCCTTTCATCAGGCCGGCTTCTTCAGCGGCACTACCAGGCTCGACCGAGGTGATGACCACCCCGTTAACGTCGTCTGAGTAGCCCAGCTGGTTGGCCAGCTCTTTGGTCAAAGGCTGAACTTCAATTTTGAGATCGTTGACGCTGGTCTTCTGCTTCCCTTTGCTGGAGTCTTCCAGGGGAGACTCGTTCTTAGCGACTGAGAAGCTCTTAGGCATTTCCTGCATCGTGACCTGCTTGTGGACGCGTTTGCCATCCCGTAACAGTTCCATCGTGTAGGATTTGTCGACAGACAGCTGTTCGACGATTCCCTGCAGATTCCGCGGACCGGAAACATCTTTACCTGCAAAGTTCAGGATGATGTCACCTGTCTTGAGGTCTGCTTTATCAGCCGGAGAATCTTCCATCACCTGGGTGATGATCGCTCCCTGACCGACTTTGATATCGAAGGACTTGGACAGATCGTTGCTGATCGGCTGGATGCCTACGCCCAGGAAGGAACGTTTCACCATACCATGGTCAATTAACTGTCCGGAGACCCAGCGAGCCATGTTGACCGGAATTGCAAAACCAACACCATCGTAGCCACCACTGCGGCTGGAGATGGCAGTGTTGATGCCGATCACTTCGCCACGCAGGTTCAACAGCGGACCACCACTATTACCAGGGTTGATGGCTGCGTCAGTCTGCAGGTAGTCTTCACGATCGTTAATTCCCGGACCACGGCTCTTCGCACTGATGATCCCGTTTGTCACACTCATACCGATACCGAAGGGGTTACCGATCGCCAGTACCCAGTCACCGATTTCCATCTTGGAGCTGTCGCCCAGCGGAATGGCTACCAGATCTGGTGCATCGATCTTAATCACGGCAACGTCAGACCGCGGGTCGGTCTTGATGTCGGATGCGGTGAATTCGCGACCGTCGTTCAGGGTGACTTTGACCACATCGGCCCCATTCACCACGTGCGAGTTGGTCATGATCAGACCGGACTTGTTAATAATGAATCCGGAACCGGTTCCCATCTTGCGGGGAGCCCGACGCGGCTGGTTCTGATGCTGCTTGAACATGTCTTTGAACCGCGGATCATTTTCAAACAGGTCTTTGAACGGGGAGTCATCACCAAAGGGCATCATCTGCTGATTCGATACCTGGGATGTTTTGCTGACCGTTTCGATCGATACGATCGAAGGCATCGCCCGTTTGCTGACATCGCGGAATATACTTGATAACTCTGTCGCACTCGCAGCCACCGGGACATCAGAAGACACATCTTTCTGAGCCACACCCACTGCGGCACCCACCAGACAAGCGCTACCTATGATAGCGAACATCCAGTTTCGATTTGCTGTTAACGCTTTCATTAAAATTACCCTCCTAAAATTAAATGGCTGACAGATATGCCTCGGGCCATCTCTTTCTGGATTCTATGAGAATTAGCTGACTCAAATCCGTAGTACAAAAAAAACAATTGGCGGAAAAAATGGCGGTGATCACGCCTGCCCGGGCGGGCCATTGTGATCGTGTTGTGTGCACAACAGCGAGCTTTCACTCGTTTCATCAAGCGGCTGGACTGTCTTTATTACGAGCCAATGCGGGAATTCTGTTGGGACTGCTTCAAAAAAAATTTCTGATCTGGCCGCTTTCAGGGTCCCGGAATCGGTACACAGACACAGGAAAACACCTGAAAACCTGAATATTTTTCAACCATTTCGACGATTCCCCAGTTTTTCTGTTTTCTTCAAATCTTTGCTAATGTTAATATTTATCAATACTTAGGGAAGATCATTTCAGACTCCCGCGGGCCATTTCAGATTCTGAAATCATTCATTCATTGATATTCCTCAAAGCCACAAATCACAGGAGGCGCGCATGCTGTACGATCTCAGTCCCGCAGAGATCGACGTACTCCTTGAGGAGTGTCAACACAATCTGGGTTACTCATTCACCAACTATGAACTGCTGAAATGCTGCCTGACCCACACCTCCGCCGCCAAGACCCGCATGGACTCCAACGAGCGGCTCGAGTTCCTCGGAGACGCCATTCTGGGTGCACTGGTCTGTGAGAAGCTGTTCCACCAGTTCCCCAATTCTCCCGAGGGAGAGCTGACCCGCATTAAGTCGGCGGTCGTCAGCCGCAATACCTGTACCCGGCTGGCACGTGAGAAAGGCCTCGATCGGTTCATCTTCGTCGGCAAGGGACTGGCGATGACCGAGACGCTCCCTGAATCGCTCCTGGCTGGCATGTTCGAAGCGATCATCGCCGGAATCTATCTCGACGGCGGAATGGAACCGGTACACGAGTTCCTGGATCCGCTGATCGAGCGTGAAAACATGAAAGCCTCCCGCTCGGTGCACGGCTTCAATTACAAGAGCCTCTTACAGCAGTATTCGCAGAAGAAGTTTTCTCAGACCCCGGTCTATGAACTGGTCGATGAGAAAGGCCCCGATCATTCGAAGTTTTTCAAGGTGACCGCCATCATCGGCGAAATTCAGTATGAGCCGGCCTGGGGCTCCACCAAAAAAGAAGC